>CAXUIB010000046.1:9433-14309 GCA_964250945.1 uncultured Acidobacteriaceae bacterium | reverse complement strand
ATGCCTCCTCCGCCGTCTCAAGCAACGGATCCTGCTGCGGCCGACGCACCATCTCATGCAAAGCCGCCCCCGGCGCAATCATCGGATAAACCCCATCCTCCTTCTCCACCTGAAAATCAATCAGGAACGCCCTCCCACCGGTGCGCGATCGTGTAACCGTCGCGGTTACATCCTCGCGCTCGCTCACATGCGCGCCCTCGATCCCATGCGCCTGCGCCAGCATCACGAAGTCCGGGCTGAGAATCGGACTCGCCGAATAGTTCTTCTCGTAAAAAGCCTCCTGCCACTGCCGAACCATCCCCAGATATCCGTTATTGATCACCGCAATATTGATCGCGAGCCCCTCCTGCACAATCGTCGATAGCTCAGCCGCCGTCATCTGAAAGCCGCCATCCCCGGCGATCACCCACACGTCCTTCTCGGGCTGCGCCACCTTCGCGCCGATCGCGGCCGGCAACGCAAACCCCATCGTGCCCAGGCCGCCGGAGGTGATCAGGCTCCGGCGCACCTCATGTTTGAAATACTGCGCCTCCCACATCTGGTGCTGTCCGACATCTGTAACGATGATGGTTTCTTTCTCCCGCCCGGCAGCGATCGCCTCCCGCCAAATGTCGTTGATCACATGCGCGGCGTAGAGGTGCCCATTGTCGGGCAAGTTCACAATATCGCGCACCGCGGCGCTGCCCTTGCTCCGATTGATCTGTTCAAGCCAATCGCCCGTCCCCGCCGACAACCTCGCGTCAGTCGCCTGCATCAGGAGCGCCGTCAGCTCCTGCAAAATCCGCTTCAAATCCCCGATCAGCGCAACATCCACACGGACGTTCTTGTTGATCTCCGAAGGATCAATCTCAATGTGGATCTTCTTCGCGTTCGGCGCATAGCTCGCGAGATTGCCGGTCACGCGATCGTCAAACCGCATCCCAAACGCAAGCAGCAAGTCCGCCTCCTGAATCGCATGATTCACCCAGCTCTCGCCGTGCATCCCCATCATCCCAAGCGAGAGCGGATGCGCCGCAGGAAACGACCCGAGGCCAAGCAACGTGGACGCGACCGGGATGCCAAGCGCTTCTGCGAACTCCAGCACCTCCTGCTCGGCCCCGCGCCCGCCGTCGGCTTGCGAGATGCCATGCCCCGCCAGAATCACCGGTCGGCTGGAAGCTCGGATCAGCTCAGCCGCATCCGCAAGGCTGTTCGACGTCGTCGACCGAGGCGTCGAACTCATCGGATGCTGCCGCGTGGGCGTGGGCGCCGCCGCCTCAAACGAGAACGTCGCCGTCCCCTGCTGCGCGTCCTTCGTGATGTCGACCAGCACCGGCCCAGGCCGTCCGCATCGCGCAATCTGAAACGCCATCCGCACCGTCGGCGCAATCTCGTCAGCGCGCGTCACAAGAAAGTTATGCTTCGTAATCGGCAACGTGATGCCCGTGATGTCGACCTCCTGAAACGCATCCGAACCCAGAACCTTCGACGAAACCTGGCCCGTGATCGCAACCATCGGAATCGAATCCAGCATCGCCGTCGCCAACCCAGTCACCAGATTGGTCGCCCCCGGCCCGGACGTCGCCATACACACGCCCGTGCGCCCCGATGCCCGAGCAAAGCCGTCCGCCATATGCGCCGCCCCCTGCTCATGCCGCACCAGCACATGATGAATCGTAGGAAACTTCCGCAAAGCATCATAGATCGGCAAAATAGCCCCGCCCGGATATCCGAAGACAGAAGTCGTGCCTTCGCCGGCCAGCGTAGCCCAAAGAATCTCGGCTCCGGTAAGGGTGGGGTGCGTGTTGGGGTGTTCGCTCATGCGTACCTCGTGTTGTTCTGCTGATTGCGACATAGACGATGTACAGCCAGCTTAGGGAGTTAGCGGATCGGGCGTGTTCGTCTCCGAAGAGATTTTGTATCGGTGCCTTTCCCTAGGCCGGTCGGTGCGGAGCGGCGTGCGTCTGGCGCGCTGGTCCTTGGGCGGGTTGCGTCCGAAAAAATGCTGGCGTCGACGATGGTGCATGTTGGGACTATGCACTGAGGGCCGAAAGCCCGACAACATGTCAGCCTAGGCCGAAGGCCTAGGTAAGCGTCCGACAGATCTGGAGAGGGCTGAAGGCCCGGCATATACTCGCCGCAATGCCGCAGAGTCTGAGTTTCAACCTGGTACACATCGTGTTCTCGACTAAAAACCGCGATCCTCTGATTCGGGGGGACACAAGGGCCGAACTTCACGCCTATCTTGCGGGAACGGCTCGCAAATTGGGTTGCGACTGTTTCCGGGTTGGCGGGGTGGCCGATCATGTTCATCTCGCGTTGAAGCTGCCGCCCACAAAGGCAGCCGCCAAGGTTGTATCTGAAATCAAGACGGGTTCGTCTGCGTGGATGAAAGAAAACGGCGTGCCGAAGTTCGCGTGGCAGCGCGGATATGGTTTGTTCTCCGTTAGTCCTGCGGATATCGGAGCACTGGCCAGGTACATCGACGAGCAAGAGGCGCACCATGGCAAGCGGACTTACCAGGACGAGATGCGCGGATTTTTGAAGAAGTATCATGTCGCATTCGATGAGCGGTACGTTTGGGATTAGCTGTGGTCGATGTGTCGGCCCTTCAGCCCTTCGGTGTTCTGAGGATAGATTTCCTAGGCTGTGATGCTTCGCGCCTTTGGCGCTGCGTGTGCGGTCGTTGTGAACGCGGTCCGAAGTCTTTAAGCTCCTCTATTGTGTCCTCTCCAAAAAAGTTAGGTGGTGACGGCGCCCTCCGATGCGCTCGAAACCGAGTTCGCATACTTCGCAAAAACCCCGCGCTTATACCGTGCCTTCGGCGCTTTCCAGCTTCTCAACCGCCCAGCAATCTCCTCCTCCGGCACATCGAGCGTCAAAGTCCGGTTCGGAATATCAAACGTAACACTGTCGCCTTCACGCACCGCCGCAATCGGTCCCCCGACCTGCGCCTCGGGCGCCACATGCCCCGCCATCAAACCCCCCGAAAACCTCCCGTCCGTCAGCAAAGCCACCGTCTCCGACAACTCCGGAATCCCCTTGATCGCCGCCGTCACCGCCAGCATCTCGCGCATCCCCGGACCGCCGCGCGGACCTTCGTACCGGATCACCAGCACATCCCCTGGCCGGATCTCCCCGGCTTCAACCGCCGCATGGCAAGCGTCTTCCGAATCAAACACCCGCGCAGGCCCCGTGTGCAGCAGACGCTCGTGTCCCGCGACCTAGATCACGCATCCCTCGGGCGCCAGATTGCCGCGCAGGATCACCAGCCCCCCGGTCGCCTTCAGCGGCTCCGCCATCGTGTGAATCACCGGCTGCCCCGGCGTCTCGGCCGCTAGCCCCGCCTCCTCGGCGAGCGACTTTCCCGTCACCGTCATCTGCCCCCCATCGAGCAGCCCGGCCTCGATCAGCCGCCGCGCCAGAACGCGCGATCCGCCGGCGTCCTGATAGTCCTTCGCCACGTACCGCCCGCCCGGCGAAAGATCACAGATCAGCGGCGTGCGTTCGGAGATCGGGTTGAAGTCGTCGATCGTCAGCGCGATCCCAAACTCCCGCGCAATCGCCAGCAGATGCAGCACCGCATTCGTCGATCCGCCCGACGCGCACACGGCCGTATACGCATTATCCAGCGCCTCCCGAGTCACGATCTTCGAGGGCCGAAGATCCTTCCGCGCAAGCTTCATCACCAGCCGCCCCGCCTCCCGGCTCGCCGACGCCTTGTCCGGCGCCATCGCCGGCACGCCCGTCAGGTGCATCGGCGAAATACCCAGAAACTCGCCCGCCATCGCCATCGTATTCGCCGTAAACTGTCCGCCGCACGCGCCCGGGCCGGGGCACGCCGCCGCCTCGAGCGCCTCAAGCTCCGCATCGTCGATCTTCCCCGCCGCGTGCGACCCCATGCCCTCAAACACGTTCAAAATCGTGATGTCCTTGTGGCTGCCGTCAGCCTGCGCCAGCCGCCCCGGAGCGATCGACCCGCCGTAAAGCATCAGCCCCGGTATATCCAGCCGAGCCAACGCCATGATCGCTCCAGGCATGTTCTTGTCGCAGCCCGCAATGCAGACCAGGCCGTCAAACAGGTTGCCCCGCGCAACCAGCTCGATCGAATCCGCGATCACCTCACGCGAGATCAGGCTCGCCTTCATCCCCTCGGTCCCCATCGTAATGCCGTCCGAGATGGTCACCGTGTTGAACTCCATCGGCGTGCCCCCGGCCTCGCGAACCCCCTGCTTCACGGCGTCAGCCACCTGCCGCAAATGAAAGTTGCAAGGGCCGATCTCGGTCCACGTATTCGCAATCCCAATGATGGGCTTCGAGAGGTCTTCCTTCGTAAATCCAACGCCGCGCAGATAAGATCGAGCCGCTGCGCGCGACGGCCCTTCGGTGAGCGCGATTGAATTGTTCTTACCTTGCGTGGCCATGCCTATCTCTCTACCTCGGTGTCGCAACGCTAGTGAATCGGAAACCCATGCGTGACGCGGGATCTGTTGTTGGGCGGCTGTGATTGCGTCAGAGCGGAGAAATCCTGCACGAGGCGATCGACCGTCTCGTCGAGGTTGCTGTTGCGGTTCTTCTGCAGAAGGGCGTAGTTGGTCCGTTCGGTCAACGACCAAAGCGCGACGTGCGCGCGCGCATCGAGAAGAACCACGCGGAACTGGCGCACAGTATGGTGCGAGTCGTTGCTGGCGAGGGCCTGGCCGAGGTCGATCTCGTAGTGAAGCTCGAGCACCAGATCGGCCTGGTTCGGGTCGGCGACCAACTCAAAGCGGTTCAGCTTCTCGAGGCCGGCGTAGAAGCCGTTGTAGGCGCGCAGGCAATCCGCATTCTCCTGGTCGCCCGCGTTGCCGAGAAAGAGTTTGTGCGCGGTCGTGATCGCGACGGGCAGCGGTGCCTG
>CAXUIB010000046.1:0-9333 GCA_964250945.1 uncultured Acidobacteriaceae bacterium | reverse complement strand
CGCCAGTCAAAGAAAAGAAACTCGCCGTACCCCGTCCGTTCGACGCGCTTCAGGAACTGCTTGGGAATGATCTGGTCGGTGTCGATATTCGGCAGCGGCAGCGGCACGGCGGTCGAAGTGAGTATGTTAATCGGAGTCATGACAGCGAGCCTCCCTCAACCAGCATCTGCTTCAGATCGAGCGAAGCCTCAGGCGCCTGTGCCGGCTTCTCGCTCCTCTGCGCCGCCCACGTCCGCACATCTGTAAAGTGCCCCGTGATTGCAGCAGCCGCGGCCATCGCAGGCGAGACCAGATGCGTCCGCCCACCACGCCCCTGCCGACCTTCAAAGTTCCGATTCGAAGTCGACGCGCAGCGCTCGCCGGGAGCCAAAATATCCGGGTTCATGCCCAGGCACATCGAGCACCCCGGCTCGCGCCAATCAAACCCAGCCGTCCGGAAGACAACGTCCAGACCCTCCGCCTCGGCCTGCCGCTTCACGGCCTGCGACCCCGGCACCACCATCGCCCGCACCGTCGTCGCAACGTGATGCCCACGCACCACCTCCGCCGCAGCGCGCAGATCTTCAATGCGGGCGTTGGTGCACGAACCCAGAAACACTCGATCAATCTGGATCGCCTCGATCGGCGTCCCGGCCCGCAGATCCATATACTCAAGCGCGCGCGCGAAGCTCTTCCGGTCCGCCTCGGTCAGCGCGGCCTCCGGGCTCGGCACCGTCGAGTCGATCCCAGTCACCATCCCAGGCGACGTTCCCCACGTCACGCGCGGCACGAGAGCGCTCGCATCGATCGTCATCTCCCGATCGAAGATTGCTCCCTCGTCAGTTACATACTGCTTCCATTGCGCGACCGCGTTCTCCCATGCGTCCTCGTCCATGTCGGCCGCCGGAATCGCTTCCGCCCGGATCACACCCTCCGCCGCCACCGACGCGCCCCGCGCCGAAGCCGCGTTGTGCATCTGCCCGGCAGGCGAAAATCGACGGCCCTTCAGGTACGCAAACGTCGTCTCGTCAGGAGCGATCATCCCCGCGCGCGCCCCCGCTTCGATCGACATATTGCACACCGTCATCCGGCCCTCCATCGAGAGCGATCGAATCGCCGAGCCGGCGTATTCAATGACGTAGCCGGTCGCGCCGTCCGTCCCGATCCGCCCGATAATCTCGAGAATGATGTCCTTCGCCGTGACACCAAACGGAAGCCCGCCTTCAACAACGCCCGCAGCTCCTTCAACAGCGCCCGCGGCTCCTTCAACAGCGCCCGCAGCTCCTTCCACAGCGCCCGCAGCTCCTTCAATATTGATCCGAAACGTCTTCGGCTTGTCCTGCGGCAGCGTCTGCGTGGCCAAGACGTGCTCCACCTCGGAGGTCCCAATGCCAAACGCCAGCGCTCCAAAAGCGCCGTGGGTCGACGTGTGCGAGTCGCCGCAGACCACCGTCATACCCGGCTTGGTCGCGCCCAGCTCGGGCCCGATCATGTGCACAATGCCCTGCGCCCGGTCCTGCACATCAAACAGCTCAATCTCAAAATCGCGGCAGTTGCGCCGTAAAGCGTCGACCTGCGTCGAGGCAATCTGATCCGCGATAAACAGCCGGTCCTGCACACTCGACGTCGGCACGTTATGGTCCACCGTCGCCAGCGTTCGGTCTGGCCGCCGAACCGTGCGGCCCGCCAGGCGCAGACCCTCAAACGCCTGCGGACTGGTCACCTCGTGCACCAGGTGAAGGTCAATGTAGAGCAGAGCCGGCTCGCCCGCCGGCTCGGCCACCAGGTGGTGCTGCCAGACCTTCTCAAACATGGTGCGGGGAAGAGCGACGTCTGTCGTTGTGCCTAGGGATGTGCTCATGGGTTCGCCTTGGGGTTCGCTTCGGAGTTCATTGGCGCGGCCGCGTCCGTGTGGCCTGCCGCGCCTGGGTTGGTCCGGCTTCGGTCTGTGTTTGTGTGCCCCAGAGTCCGCGGGTCTGGATCGGGCTCCGGGGCGGTCTGCGTCTCCGCCGCCAGCGTACTCCGGACCCCGATCGTGCCCGGCGTCAACGCGTGCGGCGTGCCATCCGGATCGACCAAAAAAACGCGCGTAATCTGCTGCGGGTTCGCCTCGGTCCAGCCGGAGCTCGGGTCAACCGTCCAACCTCCAATGCCCCGAGCGAGCGCCGGCGAGATGTGATGCGGGTCCAGCGCGCGGCTCGGAAAGACCCACATCGCAAACGTCGCCCCCTTATCATCGGTCGCGCGATTCTCGCTCACCCAGTCGACTGCGGCAAACACCACCAGCGGCTTCGGCACACCCGTGTCGATCCAGAGCAGGGCGCGGTTGGGATCGAAGTGCGGCATCGCCGCCGAGACCAGCAGGTACCGGTTGTCCACCAGGTGCACCGAACCGTCGACCCCCGAAAGAAACTGTCCGGCTACCTCGGCCAACGGCTTGGCGCCACCAGCCCAAAAGCTCTGCGGCGCCAGGAGTTGCTGCTTCAGAAACGCCTGGAAACGCGGGTCGCTGGCGAGCCCAGCTTCGTCGCCGGACGGCAAAGGCTCAAGATACGAAAACATCCAGGAAAGATCTTCCGTGTGCGCCTTGTGATGCGGGTTCAGGGTAGGTGTATGGATCTGCGTAGGCGCCTCCGCCTGCACCTGCGCACGTGCAAGCGCGGCAGAGCCGATGAGCAAAACGGCGGCGAAATGGAGGGATGGGCGCGTCATCTCAGTCCTTACACCGCATGCATCGCGTGCCGGCGATCGATCGATTCGGCCAGCGCCTGATGCACCAGCTGGCCCATCTGTTCGGTAGTCACAGTGTGTGCGTGGGAGCTGCCGCGACTGATGTCGGCGGTGCGATGCCCGGCGTCAAGAACGCTCCCGACCGCAGCTTCGATCGCCTCCGCATCCTGATCGAGATGAGCCGTGTGCCGCAAGATCATCGCGGCCGTCAAGATCGCCCCCAGCGGATTGGCCTTGCCCTGCCCGGCAATGTCCGGCGCCGATCCGTGCACAGGCTCAAACAGATCCACCTTCCCGCCAACCGTCGCGGACGGCAGCATTCCCAAGGACCCGGTAATCACGCCCGCCTCGTCCGACAAAATGTCGCCAAACAGATTCTCCGTCAGCACCACGTCGAAGTTGCGCGGCGTGTTCATCAGGTGCATCGCCATCGAGTCCACCAACTGGTGCTCCAGCGCAACGCCCGGATAATCCCGCGCGATCTCCGTCACCGTCGCGCGCCACATCTGCGAAACCTCAAGCACATTCGCCTTGTCGACCGAGGTCACCTTCCCCCGGCGCTTCGACGCCAGATCAAACGCCACGCGCGCCACCCGGACAATCTCGGCCTTGCTGTAAACCATGGTATTGACGGCCCGCTCCGCAGCTCGGTCCCACACCCGTGGCGTCCCGAAGTAGAGCCCCCCCAGAAGCTCGCGGACAAACAAAATGTCGACCCCATCGGTGACCTCAGGCCGCAGCGGCGAGCTCCCCGCAAGAGCCTTGTACGCGATCGATGGCCGAAGATTCGCGAACCCGCCCAGCGCCTGCCGGATCTGCAACAAACCCGCTTCCGGCCGCTGGTCCGGAGGCAGAGCACCGTAGCGATTATCCCCGACGGCGCCCAGCAAAACCGCATCCGAGCCGAGCGCCAGATCAAGCGTCGCGCGCGGCAAGGGCGACCCGGTCTCCGCAATCGCAACACCGCCAATCAGAGCAGTCGAGAAGCGGAAGTCATGCCCGCCAAACTCAGCAACAGCGCCAAGTATCTTCGTCGCCCCCCGAGTCACCTCAGGTCCGATACCGTCGCCGGGAAGAACTGCAATCTCAAGCTTCATTCTGAACTCCGGTGAGACACAAACGCGCATGCAACGCAGAATTTCATCATCTAGGACACAGAGACCTGTGCCGTCTCGGGCTTCAACAAACCAAGCAAATCCTGGTCGTAAATCGTCTTCTTCCGATCCGCCAGCTCCGTAAATCGCCGATACACCTCATCCAGCTCCGCGCGCGAAAGCGCATGTCCCAGCTCCAGGAGCCGGTGCTCGAGCGCCCGCCGGCCCGAGTGCTTGCCCAACACCAGCGAGTTCGACGGCACGCCGACCGACTCCGGCGTCATAATTTCGTACGTCAGCGGATTCGCCATCACCCCATGCTGGTGAATGCCGGCCGCGTGCGCAAACGCATTCGCGCCCACGATCGCCTTGTTCGGCGCCGCTCCAAAAGAAATACAGCCCGCCAGCATCTGGCTCGCCGGAAACAGCTCCTTCATCACAATATTGTTGCGAAACGGCAGCTTGTCGCGCCGAACCGCAAGCACCGCGGCAATCTCCTCAAGCGCCGCATTTCCGGCGCGTTCCCCAATGCCGTTCAACGCACACTCCACCTGCCGCGCCCCAGCCTCGATCGCCGCCAACGTATTCGCGACCGCCAGCCCCAGGTCGTCGTGGCAGTGCGCCGACAGCGTAATCCGATCGGCCCCCGGAACCCGCTCGCGTACGGTCCGAAACATCGCCGCATAGTCCTCGGGCACACAGTACCCCACCGTGTCGGGCAGGTTCAGCGTCGTCGCTCCCGCCTCAATCGCGAGCCCGCACACCTTCAGCAAAAACTCCGGGTCCGTCCGCGTCGCGTCCTCCGGCGAAAACTCCACATCCTCGGCGTATGTCCGGGCCAGCGCGACCATCGCTGCAATCTGGTCGAGCGCCTGCTCCCGCGAAATCTTCAACTTCGCCGCCAGATGGAGGTCCGAGGTCGACAAAAACGTGTGAATGCGCGCCTTCGGTGCAGCTTCAATCGACCTCGCCGCGGCTTCAATATCCTCGCGCTTGCACCGCGCCAGCGAAGCAATCACCGGCCCCCGCACCTCACGGGCAATCGCGCGGATCGACGCAAAATCACCGTCCGATGCAATCGCAAATCCAGCCTCCAGCACATCCACGCCCAGAGCCGCGATCCGGTGCGCCATGCGCAGCTTCTCCGCAGGGTGCATCGTGCAGCCCGGGCTCTGTTCGCCGTCGCGAAGCGTCGTGTCGAAAAACAGGATCTGTTCAGAAGCAGGCATCTCAGTGAACCTTAATCCGTGACCGTTTGGAGCTCAGTCCAGGCTGGTGACCAGCATAATGCATACTTATGATGAAGAGAAGCTGTATCAGCCTTATTGATGACCGCCACCGTGTCTGATGATACCGGCGCGCCGCCGTCCGAATGGAGAAGACCTTGGATCTGGTACAGATGGAGACATTTCTGGCAGTGGCCGAGGAGCGCAGCTTCTCCCGCGCAGCCGCGCGCCTCCATCGCACGCAGCCGGCCGTCAGCCAGGCCATCGCCAAGCTCGAAGGCGAGCTGGGCGAGGTCCTGCTCGACCGCGGCGCACGCGACGGAACCCTCACCGACGCCGGCTTGCTCCTCCGCGAGTACGCCCACAAGCTCCTGAACCTGCGCGGGGACGCCATCGCCGCCCTCGCCGAACTCCGCGAACTCCACCAGGGCCGCCTCAACCTCGCCGCCAACGAGTACACCTGCCTCTACCTCCTCCCTCTGCTCGACCAATTCCGCCGGGAAAACCCACGCATCAAGCTCGCCGTCCAGCGCGCGCTCGCCAGCCGCATCGCCGACGAGGTCCTCCTCCACACCGTCGAGCTCGGCGTCCTCTCCTTCCGCCCCGAAGATCCGCAGCTCCGCTCCATCATCGTCTACCGCGACCAGCTCGCCTTCGTCGTCAACCCCGAGCATCCCCTCGCCCGAGCCGGAAAGGTCTCCATCCGGCAGCTCGCCGCGCAAACCTTCGTCGCGCACAATATCCCCTCGCCGCAAAGGCAAAAGGTCGTCGAGGCCTTTCGCCGCCACAAAACTCCCCTCCGCATGGGCGTCGAACTGCCCTCGCTCGAGGCCATCAAGCGCTTCGTCGAGATGGGCAACGGTGTCGCGCTCGTCCCCGGCCTCACCGTCAGCAAAGAACTCCAGGCCGGGTCCCTCATGCAGGTCGAAGTCCCCGAACTCCAGATCGAACGAAACCTCCGCCTCGTCCATCGCCGCGAAGCCACCCTGTCGCACGCCGCCGTCGCGTTTCTCAAGGTCGTCGAACTCCACGCAGCTCGCTCCGGCCACCCGTACTGCTTCCGGGCAGAAAAAGGTCGGTAAAGCCCAGCTCTATCTCGATTCCCCGAATCAGACATCATCCCCATCCGATCGCACACCTTTCTGCGCCATTCCGGGTCAAAGAGATCAGAGATCGCGCGGTTATAAAAAACATCGGCCGGCGAGGAGGAAGCAACAAAATGAAAATGCAAACGGAAACGGGAAGGACCAAAATCGCAGCGCTTCTGGTCTGCGGCCTGCTCCTGGGCGGCGCCACGTCGGCGATGCGGGCGCAGGACAACACCGGAAGCACAACCGCAGCACAGCCGGCACCCGGAGGCCCCGGTGGCCATCGCGGTCACGGCGACCCCGCGCAGATGGAGCAGCGGCGCCTCGACATGATGACCAAGCACCTGAACCTGACGCCCGACCAGGTCACCCAGGTCAAGGCCATCATGGACGACAGCCACGCCCAGATGACCGCGCTCCGCAACAACGGCGCAGCGGCCAACGGACCCGTGAACGACGCGGCCCCGAACAGCGGCCCAACCCCCAATCAGCGCGCAAAAATGATGTCCATTCGCCAAACCGAGCAGACCAAAATCCGGGCCGTGCTCACCGACGATCAAAAGTCCAAGTTCGACGCGATGCAAGCCCAGGCGCGCGAACATCGGCAGAACGGCGGCAACGACGGACCTCCTCCTCCTCCTCCAACCCAGCAGTAAACCGATTCACAACAGATTCCCCGCAACCAAGTCCGTGGGCCAAGGGCTGACTGCCTTCGGCCCACAGTGCTTTCGCGCCCACATTACTTTTGCGTAGCTGTGGACCCTCAGGCCTCCAGAATTCGGGAGGATGTGCGGGTACAATTGGAGGAGCGACTTTGGTGATCCGTACCCTCCGCAAAAAACCGCTTCGTAGCCGGGAAGCGATGCCAGGGGCCACGGACAAGCCTGAAGAGGTATACGGAAATAATGAAGAAAACGATGTGTTGGGGCGCGCTGCTGCTGATCGCCGGCGCCGCCACCGGTTTTGCCCAGGAAAGCCGGCAGGATGTAAGCATCAGCGGCACGGGTTTGTTTGCGCCAGAGATCCACGGACCGAACGCAGTCCAACTCAACACCACAAGCACCTTGGGTGCGCTCGTCAGCTATCGGTACATGGTGACGCCCCGAAGTGCGCTCGAGGCGAACTACTCCTTTGCGCAGCTTTCAGAAAAGTTCGTCACCAGCAATCTCATCAACGCCAGGGTGCATACGCGCATCCAGGAGGTCTCGGCCGCCTACGTCTACAGCCGAAACTACCGGAACTTCAGCCCCTTCCTCGAGGCAGGACCAGGTGCCCTGCTGTTCTCGCCTCTCAAGGACTCGGGAACAACGCTGTTCTCCCTCAAACGAAACACAAATATCGGTGGCCTCTTCGGGGGCGGCGTCGCTTACGAACTCAGTCCAAGCTTTGACGTCCGCGCAGAGTATCGCGGATTCGTCGTAAAGACGCCGGACTTTGGCTATGGCAACGGGGACCTGAAAACCGGCCGCTACGAGGTCATCTCAACCCCCTCGATCGGCATCGCCTACCACTTCTAGAGCAGTTCTCCTGTAGGTGTATACCGAAAACACAGATGCTATGGCCGTTTTCCCCAATGAAAACGGCACTCCCATACTCTATCCGGCTCACAGGAACAGGAGAACCGCTTTAAGCCGCCTCAGCGGAACCGAATAGCCGCGGTCTCTGCCGGCCGGGCCTGTCCCTTGCTGCGCGAGCGCGACCCCTTGCCCCTCCCGGATCAGCGGAAGTGGTACGCAGCCCCAATCGAAATCACCGAAGGTCCCAGGCCGCTCGGCGGAAATCCCGGCCACTGCTGATACTCAAAGTCCCCGCGAACATTCAGGTACGGCCGAACCCGCACGTCCACCCCAGCCCCTGGAGCGTACATGTTGTACGCCAGATTGGCCGCCGAGACGGTCTGGCTGGCAGGCGGCGGCGCGGGCGGAAAATTGAAAACGCCGCGTCCCACCATGATCTTGGCATACGGAACGAAACGGCCGTAGGTGCGGAGGTACCGAGCGCCAATCTCGTACGTCTTCTCATACTCAAGCCCCGGGCTGGGAGCCTGAACGAAGTGGAAGTTCGCCTCAACGCCGAAGTGCGATCGAAAATCAAAATCCCCGTAAATGTTGAATCCGGTATACCGCCGCCCGTAGTCCGACTGCGCGTTGGAGTAGCCGGCGCCGATCTGCAGGTCCCCCTTGCGTAGCGCCGTCGGGCCTGCCTGAGCGTAAAGAAATGGGGGGAAAACAAGGGCAAAAAGAAGGAGTTTGCGGAGCACGTACATTCCTGGGGAGGTGGCGTCGGATCGGTTCGGCCGGCTGCACAGAACGCCGGCGGGTTACAGAAAGTCGAAACAGCTGCGAGCTCTAATAAAACCTGTAGGCCGCGCCCACCGTCGTCACATACGGAGTCAGACCGTTGTGCGGGAAGCCCGGCCAGTGTTGCGATTCAACGTCGATCGCCCGAATATTCAGCCGGTGCGACGCCCGAATGTCCAGACCTCCGCCAAACGCAAACACGCCATATCCCGCGTGAGAATGCGGAGCATAGTCGTACTGGTACTGAAACTCGCCCAGCCCAAACAACACCTTGGCATACGGATTGAAGCGGCGATAGTGGTACACATAGCGCGGTCCGATCAGATACGTGTCTTCCCCGATGTCCGTCGGTGTAATCAGACTGACAATGTGCACCGCTGCTTCCACGCCGAGATGCCGAGTCACATCGAAATCGACATAGCCCGAAACGCCTTTGGTGTCCTTGGGACCATAGTCCGGGCTCGCAAACGATACGCCGGCGCCGGCCTGCAACGAGCCGGATCGATACGCTGTAGCTGTGGCTTGCCCGTCCGCTCGATCCACCAAACCGGCAAGCACAAAAACGCCAAGCACCACGGTGGGGAGTTTCATCTTGGGTAAACCTCCTCCCCATCTCGATCTCTAGGGAAACCTGGTAAAAGAAACCGACCGCCTTCGAACAAGACACTCCTCGAAAAACCGCTAACGTCCACGAGCCCCTTTCTACTGGGGCGGCGTGGAGGGGTTGGCGGGCGGGGCCGCCGGCGGAGGCGCCGAAGCTACAGCGCCCGGAGCTGCAGCGCCCGGAGCGGCAGCGTCCGGAGCTGCAGCGTCCGGAGCTGCCGTGCCCGGAGCTGCCCCGGAGGTCCCAGCCCCGGAGGTCCCCGCAGCACCAGGCGTCAGGTCGGCCGCGCCGCCCGGAGCCGCCGTGCCGGCG
>CAXUIB010000045.1:10346-14964 GCA_964250945.1 uncultured Acidobacteriaceae bacterium | reverse complement strand
GCCCAGACCATACCCGCCACCCAGGCCGTTGTAGTAGGTTTCGAGCTGTTGCTCATTTTTGATATTGCTCGTGGCGAACACTGTAGCCTTGCCGCCGCTCGGAACCAGTTGCCAGCCGTCCGCTTGCAGATTTCTGTCGACCGCGGACTTGATGCGTGATTGATTGAGCTGGTCCTGCGTTGTGACGGTGCCCCAAGAGTAGGTTTTGAAGTTGGCGAAGTCTGCTTTGTGGTTGTAATCCGTGCGCACATTGGCGGCGAACACTGCGGCTCCGGATAGGAGGAGGGCTGCACCGAATCCAAGAGTTCTCAAGTTCATAGGATCTCCTTTGTGACTCTGTCGGGAGATTACCGAGCGATGGTCCGGGTTGACTGTATAAAAGGGAACACTTAGACCTGGGATTGTATTCTAAGTGGCCAGAGAAGATCGATCCCGTGTCCCGGTGTACGCGCGAGGCGGGCATGAAATCGATAGAGAAAGTCCGGGTTGGGTGACGCGGCTAAAGCGGTTCTCCTGTAGGTGTATAGCGAGAGCACGGGTCTCATGGCCGTTTCCCTAACGAAAACGGCACTCCCGCACTCTATCCGACTCACAGCAACAGGAGATCCGCCCTAGTTGAAGCCGCGGCGGGTACGATTTTTGGTGGTGAGGTCTTCGCGTTCCTGCTCGCGTTCGCGCATGCGTTCGGCGTACTGCGCTGCCTGGTCGTTGCGGCCTTTCTTTTCGGCGGCCGAGAAGGATCGTTCTTCCGAGCGCGAGATGCGTTTGTGGGCGTACATGCCTTCGAGGAGGAATTCGGCGGCAGACACGGCGAGTTCAGGGGCGGAGCTGGGGATGATGTGGAGAGGTGTGAGTTTGTCGAAGAGGCCCTGGATCTGCTGGAGCTCGGCGAGCGAGAGGCGGGAGGGCTGCGCGTCGTTAAGCTGGACGGTGCCGCCGAGGTTGAACCACTGCTCGATCTGCTGGGTGTTGGCGGAGCCGAAGTACTGGTCGAAGACACCGGCGACGGAGCCGCGGATGATCTCGCGGATGACGGTGTCGGCGCCGCGCATCTCGCCTTCGTACTCGAGCTCGATTTTGCCGGTGATGCCGGGAAGGGCGGCGTAGATGTCGCCGACGCGAGGGACGACGGTGGATTCGCCGTGGATGAGGGCGCGGCGTTCGGCGTTGGAAACGACGAGCTCCATGGTCGAGATGGGGAGGCGCTGCGAGACGCCGGAGCGCTTGTCGACCTTTTTGTCTTCGCGCGCGGCAAAGGCGATGCCTTCGACGATCTGCCGGATGTAGGCGGGGATTTCAATGGCCTGGACCGTGTTGTCGTCGGCGTAGGAGCGGGCGGTCCAGGCTTCCTGCTCGGTGATGGCGATGGCTTCGTCGAGGGACTCGGGGTAGTGGGTGCGGATCTCGGAGCCGATGCGGTCTTTGAGGGGCGTGACGATTTTGCCGCGGGCGGTGTAGTCCTCGGGGTTGGCGGAGAAGACGATGGCGACGTCGAGCGGGAGGCGGACGGGGTAGCCCTTAATCTGGATATCGCCTTCCTGCATGATGTTGAAGAGCGCGACCTGGATCTTGCCGGCGAGGTCGGGGATCTCGTTGATGGCGAAGATGCCGCGGTTGGCGCGGGGGAGCAGGCCGTAGTGCATGGTCAGCTCGGAGCCGAGCTCCTGGCCGGTGCGAGCGGCTTTGATTGGGTCGATGTCGCCGACCAGGTCGGCTACGGTGACGTCAGGGGTGGCGAGCTTTTCGACGTAGCGGGCATCCGGCTGAAGCCAGGCTATCGGCGTGTCTTCTCCCATGCGGGCGAGGAGGTCGCGGGAGAAGCGGGAAAGCGGGGCGTACGGGTTGTCGCGGAGCTCGGAGCCGGCGACGATGGGAATGATGGGGTCGAGCAGCGTGGTGAGCGCGCGCAAGATGCGCGACTTTGCCTGGCCGCGAAGGCCGAGAAGGATGAAGTTGTGGCGGGAAAGGACAGCGTTGACGATCTGGGGGATGACGGTGTCGTCGTAGCCGACGATGCCGGGGAAGAGCGGGTCAGGGACGCCGGTGGAGGTGTCGGCGTTCCGGCGGAGGCGGGCGATGAGGTTGTCGCGAAGTTCGTCTTTGACAGAGCGGCCGACGCGCTCGGGGGTCCACTGACTGGTGCGAAGTTCGCGGAGGTTGGACGGGAGCGACGTCTCGGTAGGCATGGCTCCAGTATAAAACCTGCGCCGGGTATGAGGTTTAGCGGTGCAGTGGAACAGTGGGCAGCGGGGACAAAGGTGCGGTGCGCTCTTTCACGGTGTGGAAGTGGGGAGCGTTGCGGGCGGCCGCGGTGTGAGCGGTGCGCTCGGCTTGGTCTGAGCGGAGCTCCGGCGTGCCGAGTCGGTCGGCGAGAGAGCGCTCGAGGAGAAGGACGGCGGCGATGGTGATGTAGGAGGAGAGTTCGCCGTAGATGCGGGTTTCCAGGATGACGCCGGTGTAAAACATGACGGCGCACCAGGGGGGAAAAATAAAGATGTAATTGGCGTAACGAATGGGGCGAATCTGCCGATATAGAAGGAGAACGACGGGAAGGAGGAAGCCGCAGATGTTGAACAGCGTCGGCCAGAGCCGGAGTTTCAGGCGGCCGAAGTTCTCGCGGAGGCGGACGTAGTTTTCGCTGCTGTCGTTGTGGCGGAAGATGTAGTGGAGGGTGAGTTTAACGGCAAGCCAAAGCGCGCAAAGGAGCGCCACGCGGAGCCATGGAACTCGGGCAAAGGAGAAGCGGTCGCGGATGCGGGTGTATGTGTCCGTGATGCCGGTGCTGGCTGCGTCGAGGATGTAGATGCCAATCAGGAACAAGGTGGTTTCGCGGTTCATCGTGCCGAAGAAGACGATGAAAGGGAGCGGGACGAAGCGTCGCGTGTAGATGCAGAAGATGCCGGCGGTGAAGAAGGCGAGCGAAGGGAGGTCGTACGGGTAGGAGAAGTTGGCGTCGATGTGGACGACATAGGTCCAGAGCGTCACGACGAGGAAGAAGGGGAAGACGAGGGGCGCGAGCAGGCCGGTCTCGGTGACGGCGCGGTAGAGCCGCGTGGTGAAGTAGCCGGCGACGGCGAAAGAGAGGAGGGCGAGGATGTAGAAGGCGCCAGTCCGCGGCGTGGCTGCGGGGATGGTTGGTACGAGCGAGTGGGCGTGGGTTTCGGCTCGCTCGGCGAAGATGCGCATCAGGGCGGCCGAATGGTTGACAGGCCACATCAGAAGGATCGGGAGAACACGTTCCTGGAAAGGGAGGCGCTCGCGACCGGCGAGATAGCGCGGCATGTCGAGGTAGAACTGCGTACTGACGACGTAGTAGCGGATGAAGTTGAGTGTCGCAAAGGTGTAGAGCACACCTGTGAGGATCGGGACCGCGAACCTGGAGCGGAGGATTCGTTGGGTGACAGACAATGGAGGGGCCTTCAGGAGCAGAACTGTATTAAGACGATTGTCAGGTTGGATGCGTTCTGGCCTGGCAGTCTCGAAGGCAAGGCGGGGTACAAGAGTAACTCGGTGCGTCGCTGATCCTCGATTCGGCACTTCTGAATCGTGAGTTCGTCCCGGTGAAGCTCGCGAACCGAGGTGTGGTCTCGAGGTTTTTCACCTTTGCAACGATGCGGCCGAGCCGACCGCGTCCCTCCGTCGTCGGACGATTTCAGATCACGCCAGGTCGAGGTCGTCGAGCATGGCTTGCATCTCGGCGGCGGCGTGGGTGTTGCCGGTGCGGCCGGCGGCGGCGAGACCGGCGGTGAGGCGGTCGCGGGCTTCGGCGGTTTGGCCAAGTTTAAGGAGGGTTTGGGCGGACATCTGGTAGGCGGGGACGTAGTCGGGGGACTGGGTGATGAGGGTGCTGAATTCCTGGAGGGCCTGATCGGGGTTGCCGGCCGAGGTGTGGGCCATGGCCAGGCCGTAGCGGGCGAACGTGTCGGTGGGGTTCTGCTCGAGGATGTGGGTGAGAGCGGCGATCTGTGCGGTGGGGTCCATGGTGTGGTTGGGTGCGGTGAGGCGGAGAAGGGATGCGTGGGCGGGGCGCGACAGGAGAGTGGATGCTCTCACCCTGCCGGGGCAGGGTACCCCCTCCCCCTGCAAAGTGTGTGCAAAATCTTCAGAACAGGAGACTTAGGTCTGGATCTCCGGTGTTCAAAATGAAAGAAGTCCCATTTTCGCGGGGTTGGTCGCGGCAAATTCTACGAAGCATTGAGCTTAGCTCTGTCGGTCAGAGAACTGAGAGGGAAGCGGGGTGTGTCCTGCACTCCCTGCATCGGAGAGGTGCTCTATACCTAGTTTAGAGGTTCGGAAGGATAGGTGCGCCACGGGGAAGTGGTTTGCTCTTCTGTGTTGGAGGGTGCCTGGGGGTTGACACACGAAATCCAGGCGGAGAGCTTCAGGTCGGGGTGCCGGGATGAGCGGCGAGGCGGTCCTGGCAAGGCGGAAGCTGCGGTGTGCGGCTCTTCGAGCAGTCTCAGAGCCGGGGCTCGCTTTCCAATTGCTCGAAACTTCCCGGGTGAGCCCGATCCACCGCCGCCGCGATATCCGAAAGCATTGCCGGTGAGCGTTTCAAGACGGTCCAGTCGATTGTCGGCAGCACGATCAGGGCGAGGGTACGGCCTTCGAGGTTCTG
>CAXUIB010000045.1:451-10246 GCA_964250945.1 uncultured Acidobacteriaceae bacterium | reverse complement strand
GGCATCCGGCTTCCCTTGAGAACGGGTGTTCCGCTCAGCTTGCGCGGGTTGATTTCGACGAGGGGGCAATCTGTCCAGTCGATAGTGGCGATGTCCTTGCCGGTGCGCATGCGGGAAAGTATAGACGGGTGCGACTGGCACAGGGAAGCGCACTTGAGGTGGGCGGCAGTGAAGGAAAAGTAGTGGAAGGGAACACCCTTAAGTTGTACGAAGACGGATTCCCTCAGACCGTAAGCTGCGGAGAGAAGCTTCGTAGAAGAGGAATTCCGAATGCAGTTCAGTCGAGGAGTACGGATCGGCATTTTGCTTTCATTGGTTTGGGTGGCGGGTGCAGCGGTATATACGCACGATGCGGACGTCAAAGGCGCCGAGGACTATGGTAAGGGATCCTACGAGGTGTGCGCTGATACCAAACGGATCGAGCACAGTGCTGACCTGTCGAGCTGTGATGCTGAACGCACAAAGAACGTGAAGATGCGGATGGAGCACAGCACCGGGAATGCCGCCATTGCGGGCCTTGCTCCGGTCCCTTTTGCTTGGCTTGCGGTATTCATCCTCATCTATGTGGTTCGCGCGCAGTTCATCGGTTTTCGTGCTGTCGTGCCGTGGGGAACGCTGAACACTTCCAAGAAGCTGTTCGTCGCTTTCTGCTGGGTATTTGGCCTTGTCACACTGGGGTGCGCCGGTGTCGTTGTCTTGAACTTGTACGTCGATACTAAGGTGCCGGTCAGCATGAGTCCTTCCCTTCTTGTAATCGGGGACAAAAAGGAATATGTCACGGCCACTGGCACATGGACGCGGACGGACTTGATTGGCGACACAATCGCTTACCCACTTCAGAGATCGAGGATTGAGTGCTACAAAGCAGAGAATCGGTGCACGGAAGCGTTGGCCTCGGTCGCAGAGACCACCTTACTTGCTCACGTCGTTGAATATGAAATACAGAGTTGGACGCCGGACGCGATTGTGCTCCGTAGAGAGTACCTTTGCGCGACGGAACTCTTCACGATTGACCTAAATACTAAGTCGGTGAGCGGCGCAGGTCACAAGGTAGACGCTTCCTTCTGCGGTATGAGCAAAGACGACAAAGCCAGCTGGACATTGGAGCTCTCGGACAGTTTCAAAGTGTATTGGGAACTGAGGCAAAGGGCGAGGCCCTGGCCGCTCCGCGTGATCCAGTCGGCTCTTGGCGATTGAGCATTGATCATTGAGGCAGCCTATGCAGCTTCATACCTGCGACTCGCTTTCCAATTGCTCGAAACTTCCCGGCGTAGCCCGATCGATCGCAGCGGCAACTGGGGCTGATTCGAGCTTTAGGATGTTCCAGTCGATAGTCTGTAGAACAACCAGGGCGAGCTTACGGTCTGTGAGGTTCTGCTGATAAGACAGGTTCTTGTCGCCCGTCACCATCACTTCGACTTCAGATCCGGCGACGTCCAGCTATCAAGACCTAAACCGCAACCGTGGTTTGCAAAATGTCCAAAGCTTCAGTGAGGTATACCCCAGAGGGACACACCTCGGGCAGTGCCGATGAGAGCGTCCCCGAGTATCGCTGTTTGGTGGGATGACCGAGTCGCGCATGCGGAGTTACCCAAAGGTGAACCCGGCTTTCCGCATGGCGACGGTCGCCTCGGGATTTCGCCCAAAGGTCGTCCACACAAAGCCAGAGCGCAGGTTCTCGGCCATCACCAGGCTGATTCCGAGGTCGATCCCGAGTACGTCAGGATCGTACCAGTTCGCCGCTGGATGAAGCGCATCGCAAAAGCCATACCGGCCCCATGCTTTGGAGTTGTACTTCTCCTTTAGCGACCGTTGCACCCGTAAACACTCCACCGGCAGAAACGGCAGTGAGCCCGCCGTGGCATACGGCACCGCACTGCCGTCGATCCCGCCCTGCTTTGGCGGTCCACCCCAGGCCTGGTACCCGGCCTGCGAGTCCGACGCCGAAATTCCCCAATAGTCTTCGCTGTACGGTGGCCCCAGGCTCAGGCAAAACGCCTGATGCGCCTTTGTCGCAAGAACGGAGTTCTGGAAGTAATTCGCAAACGCGTCGTGTTTGTGCCGGAAGTCGAACCATGCCTGGCTGTACTGGTGTGTGAACAGCGGATCGTTGCCGCTGATGTACGTCAGCCCGTCAAACGTGACCTTTGGCCGGGACCATGCACTCCAGACCTCCGGCTGCACTGGATGCGTCGGCGAGCCCATCGCCAGCAGCGGAATCATCATCAGTTCGCAGTAGTGCGTCCACCGCGCGTCCAAAAAGCCGGTCTTCGGTTTCCATCCCATGCTGAACGTGGTGCCCCCATTCAGCATCCACGGCCAGTCCACCCGCTCGTAGAGCAACGTCGCCCACGCGGTGATCTCCTTGTCGTTTTGGAAGTGCGCCCGCGCCGTCAGCACGCCGCATATCAGCAGCGCCGTATCGATGGACGAATACTCCACGCCCGGCCATGGCTGTCCCGTATCGACATCGTTGAAGTGGCAAAAGAAGCCATGCTCCTGCGACAGCGTTTCGGCGTGAAACTTCAACGTACGCCGCACCTGCGCTCGCGCCGCCTCATGCGTCAGATAGCCGCGCCGGTCACCGATGCAAAGCGCCGTAAGCCCGAAGCCCGTGGCCGCGATCGACGCCATGCGCCGCGGGTCACGCTTTCCATCGCCGTTGTTGACCGCCCGATCCAGCACCTGCCCGGTAGCCGTACCGGCCTGCTCCACAAAGTACAGACAGGCCCGCCGTTCGGTGTCCTCCAAAAACGTCTCGTCCCCGGCGGAAACAGTGAACTTGCCCTCCGCAGGGCGACGCAGCGGTGCGGCAACCGCTGCCCCGGCCAGCAACGCAAATGCCTCACGACGAGTCAGCGCCAACCCTCTATCTCCGCACAACCAGCACGACCAGGCCGTGTGCCGGCACCGTCACCGCCAGTTCCCCACCACTCAGCTTCAGGTGCTCCGCCGGCGCCATCGCCCCCGCGACCTGCAGCATTTTTACTTGCGCCTGGGTCAGATCGCCCGGCGGCCGGCCCATGGCATCGAACGCCTTCAGCACATTGCCGTGGTTGTCATCGACACGATATAGATCGACATCTGCACCGGGCCTCACGTGCTGTATGTGCAAAAGGAACGTTTTGTCCGGCCCAGCCGGTCCCACCGGCATCGTGTACGTCGCACCCTCGCCTGTCGGCAGTGCGTAGTTCCACAACGCCAGCCTCACCGCATCGCGCGATACCGTCGCCAGCGCCGACGTCGAATCGAGCGCAATGCGTCGATCTCCCAGCCGGTGCAGCGCGCGAAACGCGTTCAGCGCCGGTTTATCTATATGATCGGCCGCAATCACGCCAAAGCCGCCATAAAACGGCGTCCGCACTACACCCTGTTCTTCAAATACGTCAGAAAACGTCCAGAAGGCCATGTCGCTGACCAGGCCATCGCATTGCCGAATCGTGTTCGCGAGCCAGGGCCCCATGTAATCGGAATCCGTTACGTTCGGCTCGTTCGCATAACTCGCGTTGTACTCGGAAAAGATGAGCGGCAATTGCGGCATCGACGAAGCGGCAATCTCGTCATGCACCTTCCGCACCGCGCGGTACACCATCCCGTCCCGCGGCACATGCTCCTGCGTGTCCAACACATCCTCCGCCGTGTCGTTGCCATAAACATGCGTGGACACGAAATCCACCGGCACGTTGGCCTCGGTCACATGCTGCAGAAACGGCGTTACCCACGCCGCCTGCGCCGTCGCCGGGCCGCCCACCTGCAGACGGGGTGAAACCGACTTCAACGCCCGCGCCGTATGGTCGTACAACTCGAAATACGTGGCCTGCTTCGGGCTCCCAGCCCAGAAGTCGAGGTTCGGTTCATTCCAAACCTCGAACTTCCACGTCGCCACTTCTTCGATGCCGTAGCGTGCAACCAAATGTGAGGCCAACGCCCCTATCATGCCATCCCACAACGCATAACTCTCCGGCGGCGAAACCACCGGCCGATACCAGAACGGCTGCGTCAGATCCGGATTCGCAGCCATCCTGCGCGGCATAAAACTCAACTCCACAAACGGCTTCACGTCCCTGGCTAGCAGCCCATCGTAGATCTGGTCGGTGTAGGAAAAGTTGAACACCGATGGGTCGTTCGCCGCCCGCGCCGCCTGCCCTGGGTCCTTCGTCACCCGGTCCGGGTCATACAGCCCAACCTCATCCATCAGGATGCCGTGAAAACGCACAGCCTTGAAGTTTGTCGCCGCTTTGACGGTTACAAGATCCTGCCGGTAGCTGTCACGCAATGACAGAATCGCGCGTCCAGAGCCAAACGTCTGCTCCCAGAAATGCGGAAAGGGCGTCGTCGCGCCGGCCGCGTCGATCGTCAACTGCTCGGGCGCCAAGGCCCCGTGCAGCGGACTTCCACCCAGCGCAAAACTCACCAAAACCGTAAGCGATGCAAAGCAGTTCTTGAACTCCATCATGAGGAATCATCCTTTGCAGCTCTTCTTGTCCCTTTCGAAGGGAATCTGTGATTCGGCCTCCTGCTCTAAAGCGGTTCTCCTGTAGGTGTATAGCGAGAACATAGCCCTTATGGCCGTTTTCCTCAATGAAAACGGCACTCCCACACTCTATCCGACTCACAGCAACAGGAGAACCGCTCTAGAAACTCAGCTTCGCCTGCAACTGCACCGTACGAGACCCCAGCGCCGCGTTGTTGCCCTGGATAATACCGAAGTTCGGAGCATTGATGTTGGTCACAATCTGGCTGACGTTCAGGTTGGTCTGGTTGAACAGGTTGAAGGCATCGGCGCGAAATTCCACACCCGCCCGCTCTCCCGTGAACCGGTTGGTGGGGATCCCAAAGCTCTTGGTCACGGTCGCGTCCAGGTCCTCATAATGCGGTCCGGTGAAGCTGTTCCGCGCGACGCCGGGGACCGGGTAGAAGGTGATCGGCGCCGGAAAGGTCACCGAGTTGCTTGAGAGCTGCGCATTCGAATACTGGGTGAAGTAGCTCGAACCACCGGCGGCGAAGTTCGAGCTTGGTGCGCCCGAAGAGATGAACGCATTGTTCGCGTAGTTTTTGCCCGCACCGCCCCTGTACGCGGTGGGACGCAGCGTCGAGAAGCCAGCCTGCGTGTAGTACGCCGATTGGGTGTAGTTCACAGTCGGGGTCCAGGGGAACCCGGTGTGCAGGTTGTAGATGCCGCTGAAGCTGAAGCCATTCAGCATTACGCGGGCAAACTCATTGTGGCCGGGGAAGAGCTTCGGCTGATACACGCCGTAGATCTTCAGCGCTTTGCCGAAGTTGAAGTCCGAACGGCCGCGGCTGTAGTAGGGGTTGTAGCTGTACGGATCTTCCTCATACGGCCCGGAGGCATCGTCCATGCTCTTGGCATAGGTGAAGCTCGCATCCACCTGGAAGTTATGCGCCATGTTGTGCTTCAGATCCAACAGCAGCGCATTGTAGTTTGACGCACCGGTATCTCCAAAGTACTCAAGGTACGGCGAGGCAGGGTTATAGGCGTAGCCATGGTACTGACCCCAAATGTATGCATCCTGGTGGTAGATCAGGTGGTGAGCGCTGCTTCCCTGATACCCGATCGATGCCACCATCTGGTAGCCGATATCTCCCTGCACATCCAGAGAGTAGTGATTCACCTGCTGCGTGTGCAGCTTGTTTGGATACGCTGTCAGGTTGAAGCCGCTGGTGGTCGGCAGCCCGCTCGCACCGTAGCTGACGATCGTATTCGTATTGGGGGCATAGCCAAACAGCGACAATGAATCGGCCGGCACGTTGTACTGAATTCGCGGGTCCGCCGCCAGGGGCGTGCTGTTGCTAAAGGCCGGCGAAACCACATCGTTCGGATTGTTCGAGGTGTTGGCTGAGATCGCAATCTCTTCCTGGTTGTAATTCAGCCCGTAACCGCCTCGCACCACCAACCGTTTGTTAAAGATCGAGGGATTGTAGGCAAAGCCGATCTGGGGTCCGATGTTGGTCTTCTGCGGCGACCACGCTTTGCCTCCGCGGATCAGGTTGATGCCCGAGAATGCCGCCGTGCCGGACCCGAACTGCACATGCGGCAGGTTGCCCTGCTTATCATCCAGCGCGTCGAAGTAGTTGTAGCGAACGCCCATGTTCAGTGTCAGGTTCGGCGTTGCCTTCCAGTCGTCCTGAATGAAGCCGCCGTAGATCCATTCGCGCATATCGAAACGATTGGACTCCGGCACTCCTGTAAAGCGGTTAAAGTTACCCGATTCCTGGTAGGGGGCGTCGTTTAGAAAGCTCCAAACGTTGTAGAAGTTGAACGACGGGCGAGCCGCATAGACGGGATCCTGCAGGTAGCGCAGCTGCGTTGCGTCACCGCCGAATTTGATCGTGTGGTTGTGAAGAACTTTCGTAGCCACGTCCTTGTAGCCGTAGGTCCACTGGTTCAAGTGGCTAGGTCCGGCCGCGCCGAAAAAGTTAAGGTTGATCGTGCCTATCGTGTTGATCGTATCCTGCGGCAAGCCGAAGGGGGCCTGTGGGTTGTCGGTCACTTCGTTCCATCGCCAGCCGGCGGCATTGGCGCGTGCCTCGTTCAGCAAGGTCGCCGAAAACGTGTGGTTGTAAATGACGGAGAACGCATCGTTGGTCTGGTAGTGATTCCACGCGTTGTAGGCGCGAGCTGTGCCGTTTAGATAGTGCTGGCTCTCCGGTTGCCAGTAAATCGCAAACGCCAGGTGATCCTTCTTGGTCACATCGGAGTCGAGCCGTCCGTTGTACTGCTCCTGCGAAACGTTGGATGGGCTCGCCGTCTGGTAGTCGGCAATGTCCGCCACGTTATCCAGTCCGTTGCCCAGCCCGGGACTCGTTGCGCTTACATAGGTCGCATCCTGCACGCCCCGCGCCGTCTTCAACGGCGACCCGATATCGAGCCCCTGCCCGGCGATCGTACGGCAGTTCACCCCTTCAACCAGACCGGCGTTGGCACAGTTCTGCGCGATCAGCGTGGCCCCCACCGGCGAGTGTCCGGCAAAGCTCGTGAACTTGTTGGAGATGTAAGTGGAAGGAGCCGCTGCGTCAAACGCCGGGGTCTCATACCATCCATTGGCCGTCGCCGTGGAGTTGCTGCGAATCGTCTCATACGCGAAGAAGGCAAACAGCCGGTTCTTCAAAAGCGGTCCGCCGATACTTCCGCCAATGTCGTTCAACCGCGCCGTATCGCGCAGCACGCCACGCGCTGCCGGGCCGCCACCCTGCAACGAACCGGGTCCGTTGTAACGCTGATAGGCGTTCAGGCCCGGCCGGTCGGCGCGAAAAAAGAAGCTACCGTGTACCTGGTTGGTGCCGCTCTTGGTGGTCACCTGCATGTTCGCGCCGCTGAACCGTCCAAACTCGGCGTCGTAGTCGTTGGTGGAAATCTTGACGCTGTCCACCGAGTCCTCGTTGGGCGTGATCACCGTTGTTCCACCCCAAACCGCCGAGGTGGTGCTGATCCCGTCGATGGAGATGCTGTTGGTTTCATACTGGCCGCCGCCTGAAAGCGTTTGCGGACCGTTTTCCGTGGCAAAAATACCCTGCGTGGAGCCGGAGCCACCCGGGCCCTGCGTTCCCGGCAGGTTGTTCGTGCCGCCACCGCCGCTTTGCTGGCCGTCGCCAAAAGCGCCCGGAGCAAGTTGCGCCAGCTGAAAGACATCGCGGCCCGCCGAAGGCATGTGCTGAATCTGATCGCTCGTGATCGTTCCACTGATGGTTGCGGTGGCTGTCTCGAGCGGTGGAATCGTGTCGCCGCTCACATCGACCGTCGTGTTCGTGTTGCCCAGCGCCAGCGCCACATTCAGGTTGTTGGGCTGCTCTGGAACGATGCTGACATTGCTGATCTCGCTGCTTCGGAAGCCCTGCATCGCCGCCTTCAAGTTGAAGTGATCGGGCGGCAGCGCGTTGAAGCTGTAAGCGCCGCTGCTATTGCTGGTCGTGTTCAGCACGTGGCCGGTTTGTAGGTCGGTCAGCGTAACCGCTGCTCCCGGTACCACCGCGCCCTGCGGATCGGTGATTGTTCCCGTAAGGGAGGCGCGAAACTGCGCATTCGCCGCCGTGCTTCCTGCAAGGGCAAGTGTGACCACGCTCCAGCGCAGTATCTTCCTGGCATTAACCTTTGCGGTGAATTTACATTTCTTTTTGGAATGCATGATCTCTCCCGGCCATACGATCGTCGTACTTCCTGCCGCATCCCAAACCCGAGTGGCTGACGCAGCTTACGCAAACGTTTGTGTAGAACAGATCGGAACTATGCACGTTCAGAAGTCTCGTTGTCAAACGTCGTTCACGTCCAAGAGGCTTACCTCTATGTGGCACACTGGGTTTGTGATCCCTCGTTCACCCAAGCGGGCCGTTTCCATCGCCACCGCCCCGCGCGAGGGCCGCCCCGTGGTCTCTCTCGCCACCCTGTCTGCACATCTCGGCTTATCCGCCGCCGTAATTTCGCGCGTCCTCAACGGATCACCCGCCGCCCAATGCATTCCGCAGACCACCCAGGAACGCATCTTCACCGCGGCGCGCGAGTTCAACTATCGCCCCAACACCCTCGCGCGCTCCCTTCGCCAAGGCCGCTCCATGATGGTCGGCGTCCTCGTCCCAGAGGTCTCCGAAGGTTATGCCACGCTCGTCCTCGCCGGCCTCGAACAGGCGCTGCTTGAAGCCGGCTACCTCTTCATCCTCATCAGCCACCACCACCGCGCCGAAATCATCGAACACTCGCTTGGCGTCCTCAGCCAACGCGCCGTTGACGGCCTGGTCGCCATCGACACGCCCTTCCGATACAACGGTCACCTGTGCATCGTCACGGTTTCCTGCCCCAACACCAGCGATACCGCCACCAACATCGTGCTCGACCACGACCACGCCGCCCATCTCGCGCTGGAGCACCTGCACGCCCTCGGTCACCGCCGCATCGCCTTCATCAAGGGCCAGGCCTTCAGCTCCGACACCGCCAGACGCTGGTACGCCATCCGCAAGGCCGCAGAGAAGCTCGGAATGATCATCGATGAGCGGCTCGTCGTGCAGTTGGAGGGCATGGAGCCCACTCACGAATCCGGCTTTCTCGCCACGCGAACCCTGCTCAGCCGCAACCTCGAGTTTACCGCGCTGTTCGCCTTCAACGACGTTGCCGCCATAGGCGCCATGCGTGCTCTCCAGGACGCCGGCCTCCGTACCCCCCAAGACGTCTCTGTCGTCGGCTTCGATGACATCCGGTCCGCGCGTTATCAAACTCCCAGTCTCACGACCGTACGCCAACCTCTCCACGCGATGGGCGTTCTGGCCGGCAAAACCGTTCTCGATAGAATCGCTTACCCCACTGGCCTCAACCGCCCAAAAAATGAGCGAGGGATCGAGGTCAAACCTGAACTGGCCCTACGTGAAAGCGCAGCACCCGTCCGCGAAGCCCATTTGCCCTAATCTTAACCTAGTGTGCTTTCGCCTCACACCTCCGCAAACATAGCCGCCCGCGGATCCTCCGGATTTAACTTCGCAAACTCCCGCAGGATCTCCTTTGACCGCTCATCCTGCACCTTCGGCACCACAATCTTTACCTCCACAATCTGGTCCCCGCGCACGCCCTCCCGCGCCGCGCTCACCACGCCCCTCTCCCGCAGCCGAAGCTTCTGCCCCGTCTGCACCCCCGGCGGAATCTTCAGCTGCGTCCAACCGCCACCCTCATGCGTATCGATCGTCGGAACGTCGACCTTGGCCCCCAGCGCCGCCTCCGTCACCGTCACCGGCACAGAGATATAAATGTCATCGCCCGTTCGCGTAAACACCGGGTTGGTCCCACCTTTGATA
>CAXUIB010000045.1:0-441 GCA_964250945.1 uncultured Acidobacteriaceae bacterium | reverse complement strand
TGTTCCCGCGCTCCCCTTTCCCGGGAGCCGGATCCGCTGCCCATCCCGCGTCCCCGGCTTGATCCGAAACTCCAGCGGCTCCTTCCGCAGAACCACGCCCGATCCATGGCACGTCGCGCAACTGTTCTCCACCTTTCCCGTCCCTCCACACATCGGACACTGGATGTTGAACTTCATCCGCCCGCCCATCTGCGTCACCTGCCCCGTCCCGTGGCACTCCGGACACTCCACGCTGCCGCCCGTCGTCGCCTTTCCCTTGCACGCCGGGCAACTCTCCTGACGCTCAATCTCCAACCGCGTCACGCCGCCGCGAATCAGCGTCCAGAAATCCACGCTCACCTGGTACTCAAGATCGGTCCCCGGCTGCGGCCCGCGCCCCTGCGCCTTTCCGCCGCCACTAAACATCCCGCCAAAGATGTCCCGGAAGCTGCCGCCAAACCC
>CAXUIB010000044.1:8654-15264 GCA_964250945.1 uncultured Acidobacteriaceae bacterium | reverse complement strand
TTCCTGAACTCGATGCCTGGGGAGAAGGACCTGATCCTGCACTTGCATGAGCTGCTGGCGTTCTTAAACCAGAGCGGTGTGATTACGTTTCTTGTCTTAACGCAGCAGGGGCTGGTGGGAAGCACGCAAGCCGACATCGATGTAAGCTATCTTTCCGATACGATCGTACTTTTGCGTTATTTTGAAATCGAGGGCCAGATCCGGCAAGTGCTTTCGATCCTGAAACAGCGTATCGGCGCGCATGAACGAACCTTGCGGGAGCTGACCTTCAACGCAACGGGCGTTCATCTGGGCGAGCCGCTCAGAAATTTTCGCGGCGTTCTTACGGGAGTGCCGGAGATCAAAGATCCACCCGCGGAATGAACGCTTTGTACCGATCGAGGAATCTCGTCTGATGAGTCTTGTTGTCCGTGTGGCGGCGCCGACCGGCAGAGATAGTGAATTGATTGTCGAGGCGCTCAAGGCAAATGGGCTGCGGGCGGAGGTTTGCGCGGATCTTCTCGCTCTGATCGAGGCTGCGGAGAGGCCGTCGGCCGCTCCTTTGGGGCCGCTGATGATTGCCGAGGAATCCTTGAGCCCGGCGGCGATTCACCGGTTGGGCGAGTTTGTTCAACATCAGCCGCCGTGGTCCGATGTGCCGATCCTGATCTTGACGACGAGCGGAACGGAGACGCTGGAGAGCCGGCGCCGGCAGCACGACCGCATGCCGCTCGGGAGTCCGATTTTGCTGGAACGTCCGATCCGTGCGGCGACGCTGGTCGCGAGCGTTCGGGCGGCGCTGCGGGCGCGGCAGCGGCAGTATCAGATGCGGGACACCCTGGAGGAGCGCGACCGGGCGTTTGCCCAGCTGCGCTCAGAGCGCGAGACCTTGGCGGTGATGCTCGACAACTTGCCGGTGGGGGTGTTGTTTGCGAAGAAGGCGGGGGAGATTATTCGCGCGAACCGGAGTTTGGAGCGCATTTTTCGGCATCCCGTGATTTTGTCGAAGGATATCGAGGCGCACGGGGAGTGGGTTTCGTATCATCCGGACGGCCGGCGTGTGAAGGGGGAGGAGTATCCGCTAGCGCGGGCGATGGCCACCGGGACGGTGATTCCGGCCGAGCAGTTCCTGTATGAGCGGGGCGACGGGAGCCTGGCGTGGGTGAGCATAACGGCGGCGCCGACGTTTGATGAGGCGGGCGACGTGACGGGCGGAGTTGTGGCGGTGAGCGACATCGACCAGCGCAAGCGGGCGACGGATGCGTTGCGTACAAGCGAGGAGCGATTTCGGCGGTTGATCGAAAATGCCAGCGTGGGCATCTTGATTGGGGATCGCAAGGGTGGGTTGACCTACATGAATCCCACGCTGCTGAAGACCTTGGGGTACGAGGCCGAGGACCTCGCGAGCGGCAAGCTGCGGTGGGACCGGCTGACGCCACCGGAGTACGCGGAGGCCGATGCAAAAGCGCTGGGGCAGCTGTTGCGGACAGGCACAGCCGAGCTTTACCAGAAGGCGTACCGCGCCAAGGATGGCCGTCTCGTGCCTCTGCTGGTGGGCGCGACGCTGATTCCTTCGCTGCCGGAGGGCAAGAGCTCGGAGGACATTGCGGTCTTCCTGACGGATCTGACCGGCCAGAAACAGGCCGAGGCCGCGCTTGTACAGAGCGAGAAGCTGGCGGCGGTGGGGCGTCTGGCGGCGTCGATCTCGCACGAGATCAACAATCCGTTGGAGGCGGTGATCAACCTGCTTTATCTCCTCGGGCAGCAGGAGCTGACGGCCGATGCGCGCACGTATCTTTCCCTCGCGAACCGGGAGCTTGCGCGAGTCACCCAGATTGCAGGACAGACCCTGCGATTTCATCGACAGGCGACAAAGGCACGTCCGGTGACTCCGGAAGATTTGCTGGAATCCGTGGTGGCGCTCTACCAGGGCCGGCTGTTGAACTCGCGTGTTTCTTTGCGATTTCAGCATCGCGGGGCGGCGGCGGCGACATGCTATGAGGGCGATATACGTCAGGTGCTGAACAATCTTGTCTCGAACGCGATCGATGCGATGCGGAATGGGGGAAGCCTGACCATTCGAACGAGCAATGCAACGCGGTGGAGCACAGGGACGCCCGGTGTTCGGATCACGATCGCCGACACCGGCCACGGAATGAATGAGGAGACGGCCCGGCACATCTTTGAGGCGTTTTACACGACCAAGGGGATCAACGGGACAGGTTTGGGGCTCTGGATCTCGCGCGGCATTGTGGAGAAGCACCACGGTCTGTTGCAGGTGTGTTCGAGCACGCGCGCCGGCCGATGTGGGACAGTGTTCAGCTTGTTTTTGCCGAGGGATCTGGCAGTGTCGGCGGAGGCGGGGGGTGCTTTGGCGCAGACGGTGAGTTGAGGTCGAGGTTTTGTGAAGTGTCCGAAGCGGTGCCCGCCTTGGCTCTGCTTCAGGAGAGAAGAGGGTTCTGGTCTTCGCGTGAGGCGCGGGTAGAATGCTTGCAGGACAGCGCATGAGTGGGATCGAAGATGTACGTAAGGTGGTGCAGGACCTGGTCGCTCCGGATCTGAAGGCGATCGATGGGAGGCTGACCGGTCTCGAGAAGAGCATGAACGCGCGCGCGGATGCGATTGTGACGAGGCTGGATGCGTCTGAACAGGTTTCTCGCGCACGGCACGACGCTTTGGTGGCCGCTCTCAAGGCACTCGAGGGCAAGGTGGATTCCAACCACGCCGCGGTTCTGCATGCGCTGGATATCGATAAGCGGCTGGAACGGTTGGAGAGCCAGTCGGCTGACCGGCGAGCGGAGCTTTCGCGGTCGGCTTAGAGCGGTTCTCCTGTAGGTGTATAGCGACAGCACGGGTCTCATGGCCGTTTTCCCTAATGAAAACGGTGCTTTCACACTCTGTCCGACTCACAGGGACAGGAAAACCGCTTAGCGGCGGCTTGAGTTCAGGCCTGGTTCGGCGGCGCACTTTACTGGTGCGGCATGACCGCGGTGGCCTTGTCCTTGACGAAGATGACGTCCATCGGGTGCCCGAGATTGCTGAACACGACGCGGCGGTTGCCGTAGTCCTGGCTGGTGCTGTCGCTTACCTGGCCGAGGGCCATCTGCACCTGGGCCTCGCTCATTCCGGGGGTGGCGCGGTGCTCGTCGACGGCCTTCCAGATGTCAGGGCCCCAATGTTTGTAGAGCAGGTGCGGGTCGTCGTAGAAAAAGAGTTCGTCGGTAAAAAAGGTGTACTGGTTGCCTTCCTTGTAGCCGACGGGCACGGCGAACTCCTGTGCACCGCCGCCCGGACCTTGAACGCTTGCCGGCAGCGTAAAGAGGAGGAGGACTTGGCGATCGCCGCCGGGGATGCGAAAGGTGGCGAACTTGGGCGCGACCTCTTCGACCGCGCCTTTGACGATCATGGGCTGGGCGCCGAGGAGCGTTCCCACTTTTTGGTTGTAGTCGGCGTGCCCGCCTTTCGCCGCGTAATAATCCATCTGTCCGCCGGCGCTGACCCAGAGAGTGGCGCCGTTCAGCTCCTTGAGATCGGCCATCGTGGACGGCCGCTTCTTTTTGAGAAAGACGTAGGCGTCGTCGGGCAGTTTGGCGTGGGCGGCGTTGGCGGCAGGGTTGACGATGGGGGCGTTGCGCTCGCGCCGGAGCGATTCCACGCGCCAGCCGACCAGGGCGAGTGCGACGACGGTCGCTCCGATCGCGGCCTTTTTTCCGTCTTCCATTGCTGTTGTCCTCGCGATGCGCGATCTATCCAATCTAAGCCCTGCGCCGGCGCTTTGTCTCTGGCCGGGCGTCGGGGGCTTGCTCCAAGCTTCCGCGAGACGCCCGCAAATGGGGTCGAGCTACACCCCGGGGGAACTTTCGTACCGTCCAATCTCGTATTCAGCATCGAACTGCGGGAGGCACGAGCCCTATGATGAGAACACAAACCGTCCGTTGCTCTCCGGACATTTGAGCCCATGAAGAATTCACGAACTCAGATTGCCAAGCTCACGGACGTGGCGCAACTTGCGCGCGTGGGCAACGCAACCGTTTCGCGCGCGCTGAACGGCGGAAAAAACGTCAGTGGCGAAACGATGCGGCGTGTATCGGCCGCGATCGTTGAGTTGAACTACCGTCCGAACCGTGTGGCGCAGAGCCTGAAAGGTGCGTCGTCCGGCCTGATCGGCATGATTGTCCCAAGTCTGTCGGACCTGTTCTTTTCCAAGTGCGCCGAGGCTGTCGAGGCGGTGGTTCGAGCAAACGCGGCTGTGCTTGTCGTTTCCGCGGCGCACGATGACGACGAGATCGCGGCCGAAAGCGTTCGACATCTGCTCTTGCACAATATTGATGGTCTGGTGATGGCCTGCTCCAAGCCGCCGAACCGCGATCTGATCCAGCTCTTGCGGGCGGCGCGTCTGCCGGTGGTCGGCATCGACGGTCCGCTGTCTGCGGTGGGCCGGCCTTCGGTGCTGTGCGAGAACTACGAGGGCGCGCGGCTCGCGACGGAGCACCTGCTAGGCCATGGGTATGCGCAAGTGATCAGCGTTCAGGTGAAGCCCAACCTCTACACCATGCGGGAGCGCGTGCGAGGGTATCGGGATGCCGTCCTGGGCAGCGGCGGCGAGCCGATCGAGGAGGCGATCACGGACCGTGCCGGAGCGATCGACGTCCTCTGCCGGCGTATTCGGAAGCGCGGTCCGGCGATCGCTGTCTTTGCCGGAAACAACCTGAGCGCACGGTATCTGTGCGAGGCCATCCATGTGCTCGGTCTGTCCATTCCCGAGCAGGTTGCGCTCCTGAGCTTCGACGATTTCGATCTGGCGGACACGCTTTCGCCGCCGATGAGCGTGGTGCAGCAGCCGGTGGAAGAGATTGGCCGGCGGGCTGCCAGGCTGTTGTTTGAGCAGGCTTCCAAGACTTCTGCAGCCGGCAGAAAGCAGAGCGCGGAGATGGTTTTACTGGCGCCTCGGCTGATTCTTCGGCAGTCCTGCGGGTGCAACGGTGGAGCGTGGACGACGGCGGGAGCGGCGGCGTGGGCGGATCGAAAGGCCTGCCTCACGGGTTAGGGGCGAGAACCGCTCTAGAGTGGTTTTCCTGTTGCTGTGAGTCGGACAGAGTATGGGAGTGCCGTTTTCACTGGGGAAAAACGGCCATGAGACCTGTTCCTTCGCTATACACCTACAGGAAAACCGCTCTAGGGTCGAGGGCTTCGAACCAGTGCGTTTTCTACTGATTGGCCTGGACGACACCAGCCGCGTGCTGCTCTTTGGCGGCGTGCTCGGCCTCGACCAGCTGCTGAAAGCGCAGGTTGGCCCCATCCGCCTTGGCGCGATCGCCGAGGGCGCGGTAGGTTTCGGCCAGCATGCGTTGGACGGAGGGCTCGTCGGGGGCTGCGGCTTCGGCGAATTGGAGGTCGGGGAGAGCCTCGGCGGGGCGCTTCATGCGGAGAAAGAGGCGTGCGCGTTCGGCGTGCGCCTGCGGGAGTGCCGGGCAGTCTTTGAGCGCGGTCTGGATCTCGGACATCGCGGCTTCGGGTGCTTCTCCAAGTTCGTCGAGCGAGTTCGCGAGGCGCCAGTGGGCCTTGCAGTTTCCGGGCTGCCTGGCGAGCAGAGCGACGTAGCTTTCGCGGGCGTGGCTGAAGTCGCCGGTGGTCCAGTAGAGGTCGGCGAGATGCTCTGTTGCCGCGGGGTTGTCGGGTGCGGCGGCGATGGCGGCCTTGTATTCCGCGACCGCGCCTGGGGTGTTGCCCATGCTTTCCATGATTTCGCCGGAGATCTGGTGGGAGAGAGGCGAGTTGGGGTCGATGGCCTGGACCTGGGCGAAGGCGGCCTGGGATTGTTCGAGCTCGAGCTTGCCGAGCAGGTACCAGGCTTGCTGGTCCCTGGGGTCGCGGTTGAGGAGCGTCCGGAGCTCGGCGACGGCGTCGTCGCGGCGGCCAAGCGCGGTGAGCGTCCGAGTCAGTGTGAGGCGGGCAAAGCGGTCGTCCGGGAGAGCCTGGACGCCTTTCTGGAGCGGTGGCAGAGCTTTGGCGGGGTCGCCGGTCTCGAGGTAGCCGGCGCCCAGCATGACCTCCGCGGGAGCCATGTCGGGCTGAAGGGCGAGACCCTTTTCGAGGGTGGCGATGGCCTCGGGAAAGCGGCCGAGGTTGTACAGCAGGCGGCCAAGATTGTTGTACGCCGGCGCAACGGAGGGGTCGAGCCGGAGCAGCTTCTCATAATCGGCGACGGCGGCCTGGTCGTTGCCGGCGGCCTGATCGGCGCGGGCTTTCCCGTAGAGCCTCTGCACCTCAGACGACTGCGCGCTCGTGGCTTGCGAACCTGTGAGGACGGCGAGGAGCAGAAGCGATATCGCGACGATGCGGATCATTGGATTCGATAGAAAGTATAAAGACCCTGGGTGGAAAGCAGAAAGGGCTGCTCTGAGAAGCAGCCCTTTCCGTTGAGATCGGTTCGCTTGCCTAGAAGGTGATTCGGCCACCGAGCTGGCCCGACCGTGGACTGTTCTGCTGACCGCTGCCGACCAGGCCGTAGTTGATGTCGTCGACGTTGGAGTATGCAAAATTAAAAAGGACGCGGTTGAGGATATTGAAGTAGTTCATCTCCAGGATGACCTTGACGTGTTAGCCGCCGGCGCACTGCTTGTGCGGCGTG
>CAXUIB010000044.1:0-8644 GCA_964250945.1 uncultured Acidobacteriaceae bacterium | reverse complement strand
CTCCTGGTAGAAGCCGGGGTTGCGCATCTCGGAGTAGTTGCGGTAGGCGGTCCCGAGTCTAGGATTGACAAGGCTGCTGTTGCTGGCAAAGGCGGCCCTGGTGAAGATTGACCGATTGCTGAGGCCGTTGGCGAAGGTCCCGAGGTTCTCGTAGTTGGTCGAGCTCAGTTGGACACCTTGGACGCGGTCCGGGCGGTTGCCGCAGCCGGCGCAGCCGAGCGGGTTATTGTTGCTCTCATTCGGGCCGAGCGGGGTGCCGGTCGCGTACTGGAGAATGAAGCCCAGCTCGATGCCGCCGATGATCGATCCTGTGACGCCCTTGTTGTTGAGGAATCTCCGTCCGGGGCCGATCGGAAGATCATAGGTTCCGCTGACTTTGACGTTGTTTCTGACGTCGTTGTTGGAGACGACGTACTCGGGGTATTTGTTGTACTTGGTGAGCGGCAGACCGGCAAAGGTGGTGAAGCCGGTGTCGGCGTTGGTGAGTGTCTTCGACAGCGTGTAGGAGGTGAGGAAGGAGAGGCCGTTCGAGAAGCGCTTTTCGAGGCTGGTCTGCAGGCCGTTGTAGTTGGCCACGCCGGTCATATCGAAGTTGTTGAAGACCTGGTTGTACTGCGGAAAGGGCGAGAGAGCGCGGGCCACGGTGGCGTTGGAGCCGAGGTCGTTGGGGAAGTTGGGGTAGGGGTTCTGGATGCCGGCGGCGACTGCGGCGGGGCTGACGACGCTCTGCCGGAGCAGGGCGCCGTAGGGCAGAAGGACGGCGGGATTGCCCTGGCTGGGAGGGTCAAGCTGGCCGGGAAGGCGAAGTGCGTGGTTGCCGATGTATGCGACCTGGAGGAAGGTGTTCCAGGGAATCTGCCGCTGGATGTTGATGCTCCACTGCTGCAGGTAGGGCGGGATGCCGGATGTTTTGGGATCGAAGGCCTCAATGCGGGTGCCGATGCCGAGCGCCGGACCGACCTTGGCGGCGGGCGGCGCGGGCAGAGGTCGGGCATCCCAGGAGCCGTACGCCGGGGTGGCGGTGCCGCTGCTGCTGACCTGAAAGGAGCCCTGGAGCAGGTTCCCGTAGGTGGTAGCCACTTTGCTGGTGCCGTACTCATACGATCCGCCGTTGAGGTAGGCGATGTTGTATCCAGCCTGCACAACAGTCTTGTCGTTGAAGGCGTAGGCGAAGCCGATGCGGGGACCGAAGTTCTTGAAGTGGATGTTTGCGCGGTTGACGCCGCCGGGAGCGTTGCTGAACTGCTGTGCCGTACCGGGAAGCATGCCGGCCGCCGTATTCAGCTCGTTGGGATTGAGAAAGACGATCTGGTTGTGCTTTTCCGTAAAGGGAAGCATGATGTCCCAGCGCAGACCGAGGTTGACGGTGAACTTGGGGGTGAGCTTGATGTCGTCCTGGATGTAGGGGGCGATCAGCAGATTGCGCAGGGCGAGCTCGTTGGCGAAGATGCGTTGGGCGCTATCCACCTGCCCGAGGAGGAAGCTGGCGAAGGAACTGCCGGTCGATCCGAGGCGAGCCGGGTCGGCGGTGTTGCGTTGACTGAAGTTGAACTGACCGGCGCAGGCCTGGCACTCGTTATCGTCCTGGTAGCTGCGACGGACTTCGCCGCCCATGTTGAAGGTGTGGCGGCCCTTGGTCCAGAGGTAGTTGTTGACAAAGGCGAGGCCGAGTTTGCGGTTGATGGACTGCACCCAACCGCTGGACGTGCCGAATTGCGTGGGTGCGTAGGAGCCGTCGAAGTTGATATTCGGGAAGACGTTGTCGAGGGGGCTGGCGACGACGCCGGCGAACGTGACGCCGCGCTTCATGTTGTATTCGTTGTTGATTTCGCCGATCCAGGAGACGCCGGCGGTAGCCACCAGCCTGGGGGTGACGCTGTTGACGTAGTTGAGGAGAAAGACGGTGCCGAGGGCCGGGTTGTTCTTGGCGCTCTGCAGCGGGTTGGTGACCGGAACGATGGGCGATGCGTCAAAGCCGGTGCTGGTGAAGGTATTTCGCCACTCCGCGTAGTGGAGGCTCTGGTTGGCGGTCAGGTTGTGATCGATGGTGAAGCCCCAGATGTGCTGAACCAGAGGGAAGGCATTGGGACTGGCGTTCTTGTTGTTGCTGAGGCCGCCGCGGTCCGGGTTCGGGATGAAGGGGATGATGGTGGCCGCGAGCGGGCTGATGCGGGAAGAGGGAATGATATTTCCGGGAAACTGCTGTTGAGTCACGGGATCGAAGATAGGAATGATCTTGCCGGTGTTGTCGACGAAATCAGAGAAGTTTCCGGTCTTCTCGAGTGCCGTGGGCACGCTGCCGATGTTGGAATTGGTCCGGTTGGTTTTGCCGAAGTCGAGGGCAAAGGTGAAAAAGGTCTTGTCCTTGCCGTTGTAGAGATGGGGAATGAAAGCCGGGCCACCCACGGTGAAGCCGTAGTTGTGCTCACGATCAATGGGTGTTGTCGTGTTGAAGAATCCGCGAGCGTTGAAGTACTCGTTGCGATTGATGTAGAAGACATCACCGTGAAGGTTGTTGGTACCCGAGGCGGTCTGGTAAGTGACGGCTCCCTGGGCAAGACCGTACTTGGCGGAGAAGGTGGTGCGCTCGACGCGGAACTCGTTGACGAGTTCAAAGGGCGGGTTGAAGTTGGTCGTGTAGCCGGCGGTTTCGGACTGCGGCGCGGGGATGCCGTTGTAGAGGATCTCCTGCTCGAAGTCGACGCCGCCGTTGACGCGATGGGAGAAGCTGTCGCCCTGGGTTCCGGGGGCGAGGAACTGGAGCTGGTCGATCTGTCGCCCGCGGCCGCCGCCGATCGCGACGGGGAGGGCGGCGACGACGACGGGCTCGATGGTGGTGCCGAGCTCGGGCTGGGTGGTGTTGAGCGAGATGAGATCGGCAGTGACGCTGATGGTCTGGTCGTTGTTGCCCGCCTGGAGGGTGAAGTCGATGGTGGACTGGACGGTGACTTCGACGTTGACCTCAGTCTTCTCTTCCCTGCTGAATCCTGGGGCGGTGACGACGATGGTGTAGCGGCCGGGGACGAGGCCGGTGGCGGCGTAGGTGCCCTCGGAGGTGGTGGTAAGGTTGGTGGTGGTTTGGGTGCCGATGTTGGTGACGGTGACGGTGGCTCCGCGGACGACCGCGCCGGACTCGTCCGTGACCGTTCCGGTGACGCCGCTCGAGGCCTGTCCGAGGCATGTGCCGGCGGCAAAGACCAGGGCTGCGGCGGCACAGCTGCGCCCTGCGGCGCGGCAGAGGTCCGAAGGGAGCAGGGCCAGGATGGCGCTTCGGATTTGGATTCGGGGAGATTTCGGGGCGTTCATGCGGTAGTGACCTCCTGAGTACGGCAAGGGACCAACTTTTTTGGGAGCTGTGGAAACGGTTCCAATCGTGAGAGCAGAACCTTAGATCGCCGCCTGCAACCGTGTCAATGGAAAAAAAGAAATCCCCCAATTTCGGCATTGCCGACGGTGGTGCTCCCGTACAAGGCGGCTTTCGCGGTCAGGGTCTCCGGTCGGAGTTGGGCGTTTCCGTGCTGGATCGCGAGCCGGCGAGGCGGCTGACAGCGGCGAACTCAGCTTTGGCCTCGTCGCCTCGCCCAAGCCGCCGAAGAACGCGGCCGAGGATAAAGTGCGGTTGTTCGGAGTTCGGTGCAAGATCCGCGGCGCGACGCAACGGCGCGACGGCTTCGACAAACCGTCCGAGCGCTTCGTAGGCCAGGCCGAGCTCCTGCTGGGCGAGCGCGTTGTCGGGCCCCGCGAGCGCCGCTTTCTCGAGCGGATCGAGGGCCTGCTCGGGGTGTCTTTGGGCGAGGAGGAGCTCGCCGAGGTCGAGGTAGGGCTGCGGGTCGCGGATGCCTGCGTTCTGCTGCCAGGCGATGGCGGTCCGGTAGGCGGCGGCGGCCTTTTCGGGCTGGTCGAGATGTTCGTAGGCGAGGCCGAGGTTGTACTCGGCACGGGCGTCCTCGGGCTGGAGTTTGAGGCATTGGGTGAAGGCCTCGACGGCTGCGGCGGGGTGGTCCTCGTTGTAGCGGGTGCGGCCGAGGAGATACCAGAGGTGGGCGTCGGTGGGGGCGTCGGCAGTCGCTCGCGCCAGCCAGCGCTCGGCGTCGGCGTAGTCCTTGAGCAGGATGTAATCGGAGGCGATGACCGTGAGATCGGCGGATGAAGGCTCGCGCAAACGGGCCGCGGCGGTGTACTCGGCGAGCGACTCGGCCGGGCGCCGCTCGCGGAAGAGGACGTACCCGAGGAGGAGGTGCGGGTCGGCCGAAGCGGGGTCCGCGGCGAGGTTGCGGCGGAGGGCGGCCTCCGCGCCGGCGAGGTCGCCGTGCTCGATCTGGGCTCGAATGGTGGAGGAGGAATCTGCGGTCCGGCCGGCTGAAAGCTCCTGCGCCCCCAGAAAAGGAGGTGGGATCGCGACGCTGGCAGTCGCGAGCACGCAAGGGAGCAGCGACGCCGTTCGAGTGCGTAGGCGAGTGGATACGAACCGCATGACGCCTCCGAGTTTAGCTCCGGAGGAGGCCCACGTGCGATTTTGCGCAAAGCCGGAGCGGCCCTAGCCGACCGGCTCTGCCTCGGCCAACTCGGCGTCGGCGTTGCGCAGACTTTCGGCGGTGAGGGCGTTCGCCCGCCGGAGGTCAGGGAAGATTCCCGCGGCAGCCGCGGTGACCAGCATGCTTCCGATGCCGCCGATGACGACGGCGCGAACAGCTCCCCACCAGTGCGCGGTCAGACCGCTCTCGAACTCGCCAAACTCATTGGAGGCCCCGATGAAGAGCCAGTTCACGGCGCTAACGCGACCGCGCATCTCGGGCGGCGTGGCCAGTTGGAGGATGCTGGACCGGATGACGACGCTGACCATGTCGCTCGCGCCGACGAACACGAGAGCTACCAGGCTGAGGGCGAGGCTTTTCGACAGTCCGAAGACGATGGTAGCGGCGCCGAAGACACCGACGCAGGCAAGCATTGTCACGCCGGCTCGATGCTTGATGGGCCATACGGTGAGCAGAAGGCTGACAACCAGAGCACCGACGCTGGGCATGGCGCGCAGGAGGCCGAGGCCGCGCGGCCCCGCATAGAGAATCTCCTTGGCGAAGATGGGCAGAAGCGCGACGGCGCCGCCGAGAAGCACGGCAAACAGGTCGAGCGAGATGGAGCCGAGCAGGAGCTTGGTGCGCCAGACGTACTCGAGACCGGCCAGAACGGTGCGCATGTCAAACGCTTTCTTCTCGATCTGCCGCGGTTTGGAGCGCATGGCCCCGACGAGCGCAAGAAAGCTGAGCAGCATGGCGAGGGTGAACAGGTAGACGATGGGACCGCCGTTCCAGCGGGTCATCGCGCCTGTCATGTGGAGGGTGAAGAGAAGGCCGCCGACAGCCGGTCCGGCCATGTTGGCGATCTGGTAGACGGTCGCGCCCCAGGTAATCGCGTTGACAAACGCTGTCTTGGGAACGAGGCTGGGCAGAAGCGCGCTCGCGGCGGGGCCACTGAACGCCCTTCCCAGACCGATGCCGACCAGCACGGCGTAGATGGGCCAGATGCGCGTTCGACCGTCCGGGCCGACGCCGGTTCCGTGGAGCGCGAACCGGAGAAGGACGCCGGTGCAGAGCGTTTGGACAGCGTAGCAAATGAGGATGATGCGACGGCGGTCGTAGCGGTCGGCGACGTGGCCGGCCGCGAGCATGCAAAACAGCCCGGGCAGAAAGAGGGCCAGACCGGTGTAGCCAAGGTCAAGGGCGGAGTGGGTGATCTGATAGACCTGCCACCCAACACCGACGGACTGCGCCTCCGCCCCAAGGATGACGAGGAGGCGAGCGATCTGGTAGAGCCGGAAATCGCGAGACCGGAGAGCGCCGCCGGCATCGGGGCTTGTGCCTGGGTCGAGATCGTCCGTCGCGGCCGCCGATCGTTCGGTCCCGGTGGCGGCACTTCCAACTTCAGCCATGCCCTATGCTTTCACACCTTTTCGCGAATCTTGCACTTGCGCTATCCCCCAACCTTGCTATTGCCAGAGAACCCTCCCATCCAGCATCATCCTTTTGCACGGATGGGCACGCCATGAAGAGTACGAAGACATTGATCCAGTCGATTGACAGCGCCGGCCGGAAGCCCGCTCAGGCGAGATCCAACCTGGACGGAGGCGAGGTCCAGACCTTAGCAGAGAGCCGTGGCAACGTCCCTTGTGCCGGGAAACCGAGTCGAGCGGAGCTGGCGAGCGTGGCGGAAGCCAAGGTTCGGCTTGAGGAAGAGAACAGGCGCTCTGCCCAGAACGCGCTCGAGCAGAGCCGTTTCCTGTTTCGTTCCGAACTGCTTCGGGGGGAACGCATGCTGTGGGCCGGCAAGCCCCTTCCGCGCGCCCTGTTTGGCCGGACGGATTGGCTCGCGGTTCCGGGCAGCATCTCGCTCGCCGTACTTTCGCTCCTTTGGGTGTATCGTGCCGCCGAGGGCATGGTCGAGCATCCGTCCGACGCCGCGGCCTGGTTTTTGCCCATGCTCTGTGCCTTTTCGTTGCTCCTGCTAAGCCAATACTCGCTTTGGTTTCGCTTCTTTCGCGTGGCCCGGCAGAAGCAGCACACGTTTTACGCGGTCACCAACCGGCGGATTCTGGTGCTCACGACGGGACCTCGGCGACGTGTGACGGACGGCTTTATCGCCGGCCTGGATACGATTGCGCTCCAGACCGGAAAGAACGGGGCGGGAACGATCGAGTTCAGCATGAGCAGCGGCGCGGAATCGAGTTACACCGGAGTTGAGCGCCGCAAGAGCCGTCGCCAGGACAATATCGGCCTCCGCTCGCTCGCGTTTTGCGATATCGCAGGCGCCGGCGAGGTATACCGTCTGATCCAACAGGAACGGGAGCGAGCTCTCCTGTTCTAAGGCGGTTCTCCTGTCGCTGTGAGTCGAATCGAGTGTGGGAGTGCCGTTTTCCTTGGGGAAACGGCCATAAGACCGGTGCTTTCGCTATAGACCTACAGGAGATCCGGTTTAGGCCGAGTTACCGTCCCAGGCTACCGTCCCAGGTAGACCTTGTACTGAGTCTCCATAACGCCGGTGTTTCGGGCGAGGTCGAGTTTTGCGACGTTGTACTGGTAGGTGACCTCAACCAGGCGACTTTCTGCCCCGGCGAGGGTCGCCTGGGCATCGACCACGGGAAGATTGTCAGTCACGCCCGCGTTGAAGCGCTCCTGGGCGTCGTTGAGTTCCTGGTGGGCGAGATCCACGTTGCTCTGCGCCACTTTGACAAGTTGATTGGCGCTCTGGACGTCCAGCATGCTCGAACGGATCTGCGCCTCGATGGTCACGCGCAGGCCGGCGATCTGACTGTGCAGACCGCGTAGCTGAGCATCGGCGACCTCCTGCTCGCCGCGGAACTCGGCTTCCCGAAAGATGGGGAATTGGATGCTTCCCTGCGCGGTAAACACGCCGTGGTACAAGCCTCGCGTCTCGCCCATCACCCCATAGAAGCCGTTGACTCCCAACGTCGGCAGATGCTGATACTTGACCGCCTTGAGAGTCGCTTCCGCGACGACCACCTGGGCTTCGAGGGTGAGCAGATCCTTGCGCTTGACAAAGGCCAGCTCCATCGTGAGGGGGAGCGGCATCTCAGCCAACTCCGCGTAAGGAACCGTGTCTGTGAGCGTCAGCTCCTGTTCGGCCGGCAGGCCCATCACGCGATCGAGCGCGATCTTGTCTTTGGCAAAGGTGTTCTCCGCCGAGATCAGGGTCTGCTGCTCCCTTTGCATCTGCACCCGGGCGCGGAGCTCGTCGAGGTTGGTGGCGACGCCGGCACGGTGTGATTCGACCGCCTGCTGCAGGGCGAGTTCGTCGGCGCGCAGGAGAGCTCGCGCATTCTCGATTTCAGCCCTGTCGGCGAGCGCGCGCAGGTAGCCGGACGCCGTCTGCAGGGCAACTCCGCCGCGGGTATTGAGAGTGCCCAGTTCCGCCGCGGAGCCTGCCTTCTTTGCGGCGCGGTAGAGAAAAAACGCGGGGACGTTGAAGATCGTCTGATTGAGGCTGACCTGCGCGCTTGTCGTATTGACCTTGACGATGGTCGGAATAACCGCGCCGGGTCCGGAACTGGGGGAGATTTGCTGGAAAAATGCCGGTTTAAAGCCCAGGCCGGCAAGGTTGATCTCCTGGGCGCGGGTGTAGGCCCGGGCCTGAAGAGAAGGCAGGAGATTGTTCTCGACGGCAAGCACCTCTCCGCGCACAAGCTGCTGGTTCTGCTCTCCAAGACGCACCTGGAGATTGTGGGCCAGGGCGCGGGAGACCGCGTCGTCGAGGCTGAGCGGCATGGCGCCGGGAGAGGCGCGCTGGACAACGCCGCCGCCGGCGAGCGTCGCCACCACGCCGGGCGCGGGATCGGGAGCCGACGGCAGACTGGACGGGCCCTGTGCCCAACCCGATGGGAGAGAGACCGAGAAAACGGAGATCCCGGCCAGAACGCGCGCCAGAACAGGCCGGAGCGGGCCGCAAGGGCCTCTATGGCGGATGGAAAAGCAAGGATGCACTCTCGTTAGAGTGCCACGAAGGGTTGAGGTTGCGAAAGTTCCAGAACAAGTTCCCTCTTCTACCGCCGCCCACGCAAGAGAAGATACACCAGCAAAAGCATCACCACCAAGCCTAGCCCACCCGGCCAGACAAACGCCCCGCCCCGGCTTGA
>CAXUIB010000043.1:1542-15475 GCA_964250945.1 uncultured Acidobacteriaceae bacterium | reverse complement strand
GGGGTGGTGCCTTTTGCCTTGGATCGTGCGCAACGAGCGGGTCTTCCACGCGTTTATCCCGACGCGAGGAAACCTCGGCGCCGAGCTGTACGAATCCACGCTGGCCGCGAACGCCGGATTTCCGTGGGGAACGACGGTGCCTCTAGTGGAACGGGACCCGGAGTATCGGAGGTACAAAGAGCTCGGCGAACTCAGGTACGTCCGGGAGCAAGGCGATCGCGCAAAACTCAGGATCCGCGCGCATCCTGGACAGATTGCCCGGTGGACCTTCCAGCGTGTTTTCTTTTTCTGGGCAGGGGTGCCGCATCCGTTTGAGAAGAGTGTCGCGCTCGAGATCGGGCGCGAGATGAACTTCGCCTTTATCAGTCTTGCGGGTGTGCTTGGGCTGTTGTTGGCTCTGCGCAGGCGGGTTCCCGGTGCGACTCTGTTTGCGCTGGCCTTTGGAACGGTTCCGCTGATCTATTACCTGGTGACGGTGCAGGCTCGGTTTCGGCACCCGATCGAGCCTCTGCTGACCATCTTGGCCGTGTATCTGTTTCAGTCGGCCGATCGGAAGCGCGCCTGGTCTGGGTTTCGTTTGGGAGGGGAGGGGCGCTGATCCCCCGAGTCGGGCTCCCGTCTGCCATAGTTGCGCTCCCGTTTGACATAGTTTGCGCTCCCGTCTGCTATAGCTGCGCTCCCGTCTGCCATCGTTGCGCTCCCCGTCTGCCATAGTTAAAGGATGAAGCGCGTTTTGGTGACTGGAGCCTCGGGCTTCTTTGGCGGTCTGCTCAAGCGGCGCCTGCTCGACGAGGGCTGCAGCTGCGTGAACATCGATCTGGTTGCGGACGTGGATCGGCACCCCAATCTCCGCAGCGTTCAGGGCGACCTGCGGGATGCTGCTGTGGTCCACTCGGTGTTTGCCGAGGCTCCGATCGACGGCGTGGTGCACTGCGCGGCCATGTTGGCGCACGACACCGTTTCCGACAGCACGTTGTGGAGTTCCAACGTGGAGGGGACGCGCAATGTTGCCGAGGCGTGCCGTGCGTTCGGGGTCAAACCGCTCGTCTTCACCTCGACCAACTGCCTTTGGGCGAGCGATCTTGGGCATCCGGTGCGGGAAGACGAGGTTCCAGCGCCGGTGGAGCTGTATGGCCGATCGAAGCTGGCCGCAGAGGAGGTGCTGCGCGAGTACAGCGCGGACCTCCACGTGGTCACGATTCGCTGTCCGACGATTATCGACAGCGGCCGGCTGGGTTTGCTGGCGATCCTGTTTGAGTTTATTCGCGATGGAAAGCGCGTCTGGGTGGTCGGCGATGGGTCCAACCGGTATCAGTTTATCTATGCGCAGGATCTGGCGACGGCCTCGATTGCGGCTCTGTCGTACGGAGGTTCGGAGCTGTTTCACATCGGCTCGGACGAGGTTGCGACCCTGCGCGAGGTGTACGAGGCGGTGATTCGGTCGGCTGGGACGCGGTCGTGTGTGGCGAGCTTGCCGAAGCTGCCGGCGATCGCGGCGATGAAGCTGGCGCACACGCTGAAGGTTTCGCCGCTGGGACCGTACCACTACCGAATGATCGCGGAGAACTTCGTTTTCGATACGACGCGGATACGCGATCGGCTCCGGTGGCGACCTACCCTGACCAATGAGGAGATGATGGTGCGCGCCTACCTCTACTATGCGGAGCGGTCGGCAGAGATTCACGCGCGGACTGGCGGGAGCGGGGATGGGGCGGTCTCGGCGCATTCGCGACCCGCGGCCATGGGCGTGATCCGGCTGTTGAAGTGGATCAGCTGAGCCTTGGGTTCAGTTCCCTGAGATGTGTGGGTCTGCTGTGGGTCTGCCCTTGGTCTGGCCGATGCCCTGGCCGATGCCATTGACCCAGCCGATGTGAGGCGGTAAACTTCTTTAGTTCAGCGGTGTTGGGCTGCTCTGAGACTGGAATACGGCGGTCTCCTGCTTGCCCATAGCACGCCAGGTGTAGGCGACTGCCGCGCACACAGGACATGGAGAGAGAGCGCCGCTTGCATACGCTAGGGAGCGCGCGAGGGAGTTTGGTTATGTACGCAGTGATCCGCACGGGCGGAAAGCAGTATCTGGTTACCCCTGGCGAGACGCTCAGGATCGAGACGACACCGCATGAGAACGGCACGGTTGAGTTTTCCGATGTGCTGGCAGTGAGCGGCGAAGCCGGCAAGTTTGAGCAGGATCTTGGCGGCGCCAAGGTGCTGGCGTCGGTGGTCAGTGTCGGCCGCGGCGAAAAGATTCTGGTGTTCAAGCTGAAGCGCAAAAAGCAGTACAAAAAGATGCAGGGACACCGGCAGAACTTCGTTGAGGTAAAGATCAACGAGATCCAGGTCAACGGGCGGAGCTTTAGCGCCTAGCGAGTATGGGCCCGCCTTGGCGTGGGCGTGACAGAAGTGGCGCCGGAGTTCGGGGCGCAGGAGAAAGCAGACGTGGCACATAAAAAAGGGCTTGGATCTTCGAAAAACGGTCGCGACTCGAACGCGCAGCGACTTGGCGTCAAGGTGTTCGGCGGACAGACGATTCTTGGCGGTGGCATTATCGTGCGTCAGCGCGGTACCCCGCTGAAGCCGGGCGCAAATGTCGGTCGCGGCAAGGACGACACCTTGTTTGCGAAGATCGATGGCGTGGTGCGATTTCAGGATCGCGGCCAGAGGGGCCGGTTTGTTGCCGTCGATCCGGTCGCGGCATCCGCTTCGGCCTAGAGCGGTTTTCCTGTAGGTGTATAGCGAAAGAACAGGTCTCATGGCCGTTTTCCCCAATGAAAACGGCACTCCCATACTCTGTCCGACTCACAGGGACAGGAGATCCGCTCTAGGTCCGGTCGGACGTCCCGAGCCCTGCCCCTTTCGGCAGGGCTTTTTCTGTGTCAGAGCTCGTTTGCTATGGCAGCCGCTCCAACGTAGAGACAGGTATGCTTTACCGGCGGGACGCGCAGAACGAGCCCCGGCCGAGCGGAGGGTAAGAGGTGCGGGGAGCGATCGTTCGTAGATCTCGGCATTGGATCGTGAATCGCGGTTGGAGAGGGTTTTTTCGCGAGGTTGGACGAAGGCTGAAGCTGTTTTTCGGGGAGGAGCGGCGTGCGGGAGGTCGCGGTGCTCTGTCGAGGCATGCTCATCCTTTTGATGAGCAGAACGGTGTCGATACGGGTGGGCTGATCTTTGGCGAGCAGCTCGATACGAGCGCGCCCGAGGCGTACTGGGCGACGGCCTACTACGGGATCTCGCCGTCGGTGTTCTCGGCAGCGCTTGACCGGCTCTCGCTGGACTGGAAACGCTTCACCTTTGTGGACATTGGGTGCGGCAAAGGTCGGGCGTTGATGCTGGCCATGCGATACTCGTTTCGGGCGGTGGCGGGGGTCGAGCTTTCGCCCGCTCTGACGCGGGTGGCGGAGAGGAATCTTCAGAAGTTCGCCGTCCATCTGCCCGAGCCGGTGCCGGCAACGGTGACGTGTGGAGATGCCGGTAGCTTTGAGCTGCCGTCAGGACCTGTGGTGATCTCGATTTACCATCCGTTTGCCGCGCCGGTGATGCGACGTTTTCTGGCCCAGGTTGCAGCTTCGTTTCTACGAGAGCCTCGTGAGATCTGGATGCTGTATGCGAATCCGGAGCTGAAGCCGATGCTTGAGGCACAGCCGTGGCTCCATCTGGCGTGGGATGAGTGCATGTCGATGAGCGAGGAGGACCAGGCTGCGGATCGGTTCGGGTCGACGTGGGAGCGCGTGGTGGCGTACCGGTCTGCGGCGCCGCTCTAGATGCTGGTCGCGACGGGCTTCCCTTTCTCGTTCAAGACGATCCGTGCTTTGGGGACTTCGTGGTCGTGGGTGAACAGCACGGTCCAGCGCTCCGGGATGGCCTGCGCGAGGAAGCGTTTGCGTTGCTCGATCGAGAGGAGCGGGTCGAGGTCGTAGCCCATGACCCAGGTGGGATCGAGGTGATGGCTGGTGGGGATCAGGTCGCCGATGTAGCAGGCGTGCTCGACGGCACCGCCGTGCGCGCGGCACCTGAGATGGACGGCCATCATGTGGGCGGTGTGGCCTGGAAAGAGTTCGACGGAGATGCCGGGTGCGATCGTGTGCTCCACGCCGGGGCCGGGCAGTTCCGGAGGTCCGAGCAGCGTCATCTGACCCGATTCGATCAGCGGATCGTAGTTGGGCGCGAGATAGCTGACGCGGTCGCGGTCGAGCTGCAGATGGCCATGGTCCACTTCGCCACGGTGCGCGAAGTAGCGTGCGTTGGGGAAGGTGGGGGTGATCGAGCCGTCCGGGTGAAGCGTTGTATTCCAGCCGCAGTGATCGAAGTGGAGGTGCGTGTTGATCACAACGTCGATGTCGGTGGGCGAGACACCCGCGGCTGCCAGAGAGGCCGGCAGAAGCTCCTGATTCCGGTGGATCTCGCGCATTTTGGCCGATTGTTTGTTGCCGATGCCGGTCTCGATCAGGACCGTGTGTTGCCCGGTGCGCACGACGACCGAGTTGAGGCCGAGCTGGATGCGATTGTGCTCGTCAGCCGGGATGCGCTTCTCCCAGAGGGTCTTGGGAACGACGCCGAACATGGCTCCGCCGTCGAGGAGGTAGGTCCCGTCGGTGCAGTGGAGGAGTTCGAAGTCGCCGAGGGCCGTGGCTCGGAGGAAGGGTTGGGTTTGGGTCATACGCGGTCGGAGTCGGCCGAGAGCGATCTGTGTTGCCCGACCGGGCTGATGCCGTCAGCGTCCCGATCAGGCGCCTTGCGAGGCGATCTCGCGGGTGCTGAGGGAGGCATGCTCGACGGCAGCGGACAGGAGAGACGATGCTGATGAGGCGGCGCCTAGGACCAAAGACCGATCCACGGGACGCTGCGCCTGAAAGCACTGGCGGCAGAGCACCGGTCGACCTTGCCTCGGTTTGAACGGAACGGTGGTCTCGACGCTGCACAGGGAGCAATGCGTTCGCGTCTCGGTTCGGGAGATGCCGGCCGCTGCCGGTCCGGCGCCGGCCTGCAGGCTTGCGCCGGCGCGCCTGCACTTGCACGGCTTGCACCGCTTGGGGTCGTTTTTGAACTGTTTATCGAAGAAAAACAGCTGTTCGCCGGCGGTGAAGATGAAGTCTCCGCCACAGTCGGCGCAGGTTAGAAGGCGATCCATGAAGTCCACGGCGATTCTCCCATCACAAGCGAATAGAGGAAACAGGGGCCCGGGTACGAATGGATAGTGGTGTTGCGGTTTGCTGAATCGTTACAAAAAGAAACGTGAGGTCCGGTGAACGCTCTCAGAAGAGACCGAGTTTCGAGCGCCGCTCCGCGACGAGAGACCGCCCACCCTGTTGAAGCGGAGGGTGGACGGCCTTGTCGGTTGCAGGGAGCGGACGAGCAAGCGAGAATTTGGCTGCTGCTTCTGCTCGTTGCCCGTCTCAAACCTTGTCAGTCCTGCTCTTTCCGGATTTTTTTGCGGTTGCGTTTGCGCGCAAGCGCCTCTTTGACGCGCCGCTTTTCGCCTGGTTTCAGGTAAAAAGAGTGGCGCTTGACTTCCTTGATGATGTCTTCGGTCTGCACTTTGCGCTTGAAGCGCCGCAGGGCATTCTCAAGGGGTTCGCCTTCTTGAACTCGAACCTCTGCCAGAAAAAACACCTCCAAACCGGACCCAAACGTTGGGCCGACTTTTAGGGTACTCCGATTTGAGCGGCTTGTTCACGCGATTTTACGAGAACTTTCTCTCCGACAGCTCCGTATACCGGAGATGCACCCGTGTTGGATTGCGTTTGGTTCGCTCTGCTTGGGTATTCTGAAGCTATGTCATTGATCATGAAAGTGCGGGGCACGCGCGATCTCCTGCCACCGGAGACGGAGCTCTGGAACCGGGTGGAGGCGGCCGCGCGATCTGTCTTTCGGCGCTACGGGTATGGGGAGATCCGCACGCCGGTTTTTGAAGACACCCAGCTGTTTGCCCGTGGCGTGGGCGAGGAGACCGATATTGTCTCGAAGGAGATGTACACGTGGGAGGACCGTGCGCGCGCGGAGAGCGAACGCAGCCAGAGCCTGACGCTGCGACCGGAGAACACGGCCGGCGTGGTTCGCGCGTACATTGAGCACAAGCTGAACGACACGGGCATGCTGCAGAAGATGTTCTACATTGGACCGCAGTTTCGGCGCGAGCGCCCGCAGCGCGGACGATACCGGCAGTTCTGGCAGATCGGCGCAGAGGTGCTCGGGCCGCCGTGGTCCGGGGCGGAGAGTCCGCTGCGGGATGCCGAGATCCTCGAGATGCTGGCGACGCTGCTGACGGAGCTGGGTGTCCGGGGATGGAAGCTCCTGATCAACTCGATCGGATCGGCGGCGGATCGGCCCCGCTACATTGAGGCGCTCCGTGCGGCGCTCGATCCGGTGAAAGGCCGGATGTGCGAGGATAACCGCCGACGTGCGGAGACCAATCCCCTGCGTGTGCTTGATTCCAAGGCGCCTGAAGATCAGGAGGTCATCGACAGTCTGCCGAAGATCGCCGATTTTCTGGATGAGAGCTCGCGCACGCACTTTGAGCAGGTGCTCCGAGCTTTGGACGCTTGCGGCGTGCCGTACCAGGTGGAACCGCGGCTGGTGCGCGGTCTGGACTACTACACTCGTACAACCTTTGAGTTTACCGTGCCGGACGGCAGCGGCCTCGGAACCCAGAACGCTCTGCTGGGCGGCGGCCGCTATGACGGTCTGTCCGAGATGCTGGGTGGACCGAAGGCGCCAGGAATTGGATTTGCGATCGGCGAAGACCGGCTTATTCTGACGCTGCAGTCTCAGGCTGCGGCCGAGGGAGTGGCGGCCGAGCCGAAGCTCGACGCGTTTGTTGCGCCGATGGGGGTTACGCAGAACGCCCCAGCGCTCTTGCTGGCGCAGCAACTGCGGCGCGCGGGACTCCGCGTGGAGGTAGGCGACGGGATGTTTCGGCTCAGGAAGTCGTTTGAAACCGCCGACAAGCTCGCCGAGCGGATGGTGATCGTGGGCGAGGACGAAGTAGCTTCGGACGTCTTTACCGTCAAGCATTTCTGCAAGGGAGAGCAGAGCAAGGTGGAGCGCGCGGATTTGGTGGAAGTGCTTTCCCGGCCTTTGAGGGGTGGTCTGATCGAGGGTTCAGGCGGAGATGTCTGAACCGGATCCGGTGGACCCTGAGCCGCTCTAATGCCCGGCCCCGGCAGCGGCGTTCTTTGGCGGTCTGGGGATCAGGAAGAGCAACGGCAACATGCAGGCGCAGAAGATCGACAGGATCTGAATGATGTCCAGATACGCAAGCATGCCGGCCTGGCGGTGGAGTTGGTTGTAAATGTAGGCCTGCGCCATGTGAGCGGCGCCGAAGGAGTGATCCATCCCTTTGGGCTTGGCTCCATTTCCGGCCTTGAAGAATCCTGCCAGAGCGTCGACCTGGGTGTTGAACGCCTGATTGCCGGACGTAAGATAGCCCACCATATTGGTCTCGTGGGCGGCGGATCGGCGCGTCAGCATGGTTGCGACGAACGCGGTTCCGCAGGATCCGCCGATGTTGCGCGCGAGGTTTGTCAACCCGGAGACGTCGTTGTTTTCGCTCTGTTTTACGCCGACGTAGGCGAGGGTATTGATCGGGATAAACAGAAATGCGAGACCCGAGGCCTGAAAGCAGCGGAGAAAGACGAGCCGGCCGTAGGAGATGCCGAGATCCATGGTGTGCATGTCAAAGAGGGATAGGGTGAGCATCACGAATCCGAAGGCGATCAGCTTTCGCGGATCGATTTTGCTGCTGAGGAAGCCGACCACGGGCATCATCGCCATCATCATGAAGCCGGCCGGCGAGAGCACCAGACCGGCGAGTTCGGCGGTGTAGCCGAGCAGCGTCTGGACGAACTGCGGGATGAGGATGGTTGTTCCGTAGAGCGAGAACCCCAGAACAAACATGAGCATAAAGCTGATGGCGAAGGATCGTCGTTTGAAGAGTGTCAGGTTGACGATCGGCCGATTGCCGCTGCGCAGCTGTCGCAGCTCCCAATAGATCATCGCGAGGAACGCGCACACCATCATTACGACGAAGAAGGTGATGAGGTTGGAACCGAACCAGTCATCCTCCTGGCCCTTGTCGAGGATGAACTCGAGCGATCCGAACGTGAGACCGAGCAGGCCGAAGCCGATGAAGTCGAGCTTGATGCCGCCCTTTTGCGACTTTTCAACTTGTGCCTTGACGTACGGCGGATCTTCGACGATGCGGGAGGTGAGAAAGAGGGACAGGAGGCAGATGGGGACGTTGAGAAAGAAGATCCATCGCCAATCGAAGTTGTCGGTGATGTAGCCGCCGAGCGTAGGTCCGATGGCGGGCGCAACCACGACGGCGAGGCCATACATGGCAAAGGCCTGGCCGCGTTTTTCGGGCGGAAAGGTGTCGGCGAGGATGGCCTGTTCGGAAGGGGCAAGACCGCCTCCGCCGATGCCTTGGAGGATGCGAAAGAAGACCAGGAGCGGAAGGGTGGGTGCGAATCCGCAGAGGGCGGACGAGATTCCAAACATTGCCACGCAGATCATGTAGAACTTTTTGCGACCGATAAAGGTGGTCATATAGGCGCCGGCGGGAAGGATGACCGCGTTTGCGACCAGGTACGCGGTGAGCACCCACGTGGCCTCATCCTGCGTGGCCCCAAGCCCGCCGGCGATATGCGGCAGAGCTACGTTGGCGATGGAGGAGTCGAGCACCTCCATAAACGTGGCGAGGGTCACCGTCATGGCGACGATCCACGGATTGACGCGTGGCCGCCAGGGTGCGGAGGCGGCCGGAGGTGTCGATTTCAGCGCGCTTTTTCGCGCGGGCATTCTTACTGCGGTTGCTGCTGCCATCCTCGGGTCTACATGCCTCCGCTGACCATATGATTCAGCCTATTTTCATCTATTCTGGGCGGCGGTCCGGTACCACAAAAGAGGAAGGGACAGACGTGCTAGACTCGCTCTTCTCCGGTTCAGCCGGACAGAACTCCGCGCCGTTTTCGCGGAGGAGGCTCCATGCTGTTTGGCCGGCGCTGTTCTTTTTTAACAATACATAGGGATACACGCGATGCACCCGGATCTTAGAAATTTGATTGATCTGCAGAGGTACGATCTCGAAGCCAAGGCGATGCGGGATCGGCTGGCGGCCCTGCCTCGACAGATTGCCGCGCTCGAAGCCAAGGTGCGGGCTGTCGAGGGGCAGAGATCGGTCGTGCTCGACCTGCTTGCAAAGGAAGAAGCTCTGCGCCGTCGGCAGGAGTCCGACATCAAAGACTGGCAGGGAAAGATCGCCCGCGCCCGCAAACAGATGGATCTAGCGACCACGGCGGTGCAGGTGACCGCGTATGAGCACGAGATCAGCTTCGGCCAGAAGGAGGTCGCGCGGCTGGAGGATGCGGAGCTCGAAAGCATGGTGCGGACCGAAGAGATGGAGGCACAGCGAGCTTTGGCGGACAAGGCTGTGAGCGACGCCGAGGCGGAGCTTACGCGCGAGCGGGCGCGGTCGGCGGAGGTGCTGGAGCGCGACCGGAAGCTGCTGGCGGAGCTTGAGGAGAAGCGCGCCGGTTTGCGACCGGAGATTGGCGAGAGCGCGCTTCAGACGTATGATCGCGTGGCGAAGGCGAAAGGGACGGGTCTAGCGGAGGGCGTGGACGGCAAATGCTCGGCGTGCCAGATGATGGTGCGACCGCAAAAGTGGAACGATCTGCGCGACCGGAGCAACGTCGACGGGATGATGACGTGCGAGAGCTGTGGACGTCTGCTTTTCTGGGATCCGGCGCGCGATGCTCCGCAAAAAAAGGCAGCCGAGCGGGAGGAAAGTATCGCGGCTCGCATCGTGAGATCGTTGTGAAACGCATCTGCATCGACATGGATGAGGTGATCGCAGACGCGGTACGCGAACATCTGCGGCGTTACAACCGGGAGTTCGGCGAGAATGTGACGACGGCCGATCTTGCGGGTAAATGGCTGTGGGATGTGGTGCCGGCGGAGCGTCAGGGGGTGCTTGAAGGGTTTTTGCGGTCGCCGGATTTTTTTGAGGTGTTGGACGTCATTCCGGACGCTCAGCGCGTGACCGCCGATCTGCAACAGAGATACGACGTGTTTGTCGCGACCGCTGCGATGGAGGTGCCGACCTCCTTTACCGCCAAGTATCGGTGGATGGCCCGGCATTTTCCGCACATCCCTCCGTCGCACCTGGTTTTTTGCGGCGACAAGAGCATTCTTCACGCCGAGTACCTGATCGACGACAATCCGCGGCAGCTGCGGCGTTTTCGCGGGGAAGGCATCCTGTACGGAGCGCCGCACAATCAGGCGGTGCGAGGATTTCCCCGGGTGGAGAACTGGCTGGATGTGGAGAGGATGTTTCTCGGGTAAGGCAGTAGGGGCAGCGCTCAGGGCCGGAAAACTTCAGGCGTACAGGGCCGACTCAAAGGTTTGCAGGGCTTCGTCGCTCCAGGCGTGACTGGACTTCCGCCACGTCGCCCCGCGCTCGTCGAGGAAGTTTGGGAAGTTGGATCGGCAGAAGCCGAGACGTTGCCCGAAGTCGAACATCGCCTGTGCGGTACCGTCGAGGTAGAAGACCGCCTGGAGGCCGTCGCGCGACCACTCGACCGCTGCCAGGCGCTGCTTCGGTTCGGCCCCGGCCGCCGCGGAGATCTTCTCCATCTCCTTGACGTTGTAGACCAGCATTGCATCGAGGATGCTTTGTTCCTGCGTCTCGCGCGACCGATCGCAGGCGTAGAAGTACCCTGCAATGCCCTCGTCCTCGAAGACGACCGTCCACGGGACCGTGGTCGAATTGGAGGACAGAAAGGCTCGGCCGGGGGTAAAAAGCAGCGTCTGCATACACCTCACGATACACTCGACACAAGCGCCTGCAGGCAGATGGAGAGGTCGGGGCCCAGGCGCAGGCCGCCGCGAAGCGCCCTATCGAACTATCGAACTCTGCATTCAGACGTGAAAATCCAGGGACGCGGAAGCGGCGAGCCACCACACACCTCACGATGAAGTTTCCTCGCATCGCTTTTCGCCGACCGCAGCGTATTGCCGCTCTTCTGCTGCTTTTGTTTCTTGCCGAGTGCCTCTGGGTGATGAGCCGACAGACGCTTTCCTCGGCCGACTTTCGCTACGCCCGGTGCGGCCGCGAGATGTGGGAAAGGCCATCGCCGCTGGCCGGCTACTTCACGACGTGCGGGAACCTCCACGGCGACGGCACATTTGCCTATCGGGTTGCCGGCTTGCCGCTCACGGTGCAGCGCCTGGTTCTGCTGGGTGCCGACCGGCTCCGAAGTCCGGAGAATCGGATCTACGCGGGCAGCAGTCTGAATGGATCCACATGGGAGGCGAGGCACGAGCTCCGGAGCATCCAGTACCTTCTCCACCTTCCGTTTGCTCTGTTCGCTGTCTGGTTGGGCGGGGGTCTGTGGTGGGTGACGCGCCGGATGTTCGGCAATGAGGGAGCTTTCCTGGCGCTTGGCCTGTACTGTTTCTCGCCGGCGATCGTTCGGACCTCGGTTGCACCGAACAACGAGGTGCTTGCGATGTGGGGCCTCTATGGCCTTGTGTACACGGCGCTCGGCGTAGCGCACGCGATGCACGGGCCGCGCCGGAGGTGGCGTCCGCGACTTTTGCTGCTTACGGCCGCGCTTGGATTCACCGCGGCCGCGCATCTGCTTGCGGCGATGATCGGATTTGTCGCCGCATTTATTTTGATGATGTATGTGGCGGAACGCCGCCGCTCCTATGTCATGCAGATTCTGATCTATTCGGGCCTGGGCGCGCTGGGGATGCTGTTGGCATTTTTTGCGTTTCGCCCGGCTCCGTTCAGCTATGTGTTTACGGGCGGCGGAGCGCGCTTCTGGTTTTCGCTGGACCCGGCGGAGACGTTTTTCAGCTCGTTTGAGAACGCGCCGGTGGTCCTGGCGATGGCCGTTTCAGCTCTGCTCTCCATCGGGGTTCGGCGCTGCCGGTACTTCGGCAACACGGTTCCGCTTGGGATGGCGCTTGTGCTCTTGCCCATTGTGACAACCCAGACGATCACCGCGCCGGTGCTCTGGGCGCTTCCGTTTCTTCTCACATGGATTGGCGGCGTCTTTGCCGATGCGCTTGAAACTCGACAGCGCAAGCTCTTTCTTGGGCTGACGGGTGCACTCTTGCTGACACAGGCCGTCCTGTGCACTTCGGTACTGTCTCAGATCGCAAGAAGCTAGGGACCGGGGCGCCGGCCATGCCAGAATGATGGTGAGCCCCTCGTACAATAAAGGGACGGTTTCTGTGCGGGACGCGAACAAGCGAAGGGATACAGGTCGATGAAGGTACGGTTTGGTGCACTTGGGACAGGCTTCACACTTCTGTTGGTTCTTCTGGCAAGTGGATGTCACGGCAAGGCGCGAAAGTCCGTCTCGGCGCCCAATTCCGCGGACTACGCCGAGAATATCCAGGCTCTGGTCGCCAAAGGGCAGATGCCGGCGCTTCACTGGCCGAACTACTCGGATTACCAGCACGACGTCGCGACCTTTTACGACGATCGCAACCACGAGATTGCATGGACGCGCGACGGCAAGCCGACATCGGCTGCCAGCGGCTTCATTCGCGCCTTTACGGAGGCAGACACCAAGGGCCTCCGGCCGGAGGACTACGACGCCTCGCTCTGGCCGGCACGCGTAGCCGGACTCGGGCCCAAGAATGGCGACGCCTTGGCGCAGTTCGACGTCCTGATGACGATCAACGTGATGCGGTACATTTCAGATCTCCGCATCGGCCGCGTCAACCCGCACCACTTCAACTTCGACATCAACGCGCAGACCAAGAAGTACAACCTGCCGGAGTTTGTGTCCGACCAGGCGGTGGACGCGACCGATGTTCCGAAGCTCATCTACACCGTCGAGCCGAATGCGGAGGGCTATCGCCAGACCGAAGAGGCGCTTGGCCATTACCTGCAGCTGGCCAAAGCGCAGGCCGCACCCTCGGCCGCACCCTCGGCCGGGCCATCTCCGGCGGCTCCATCGGGCCAAACGTACGCCTCCCCCGCGGAGCTTTGGTCGCGTCTCCAACTGGAGGGCGACGCGGTGGAAGGTCCAGCCCCGGCCGGCCCCTCACCTCAGCTGACGGACGCTTTGAAGGTCTACCAGAAACGGCACGGCCTGAACCCGGACGGGAAGCTGAGCGCGGAAACGGTGAAGAGCCTCAACGTGCCCATGTCGGTGCGCGTGCAGCAGCTCGACAATTCGCTTGAACGTTGGCGCTGGCTCCCCGACGAGTACCTCCACGCGCGCCTGGTGGTCAATCTGCCGGAGTTTGTCCTGCGCGGCTACGACGAGAGTGAAAGACAGCAGTTCAGCATGAAGGTCGTCGTCGGCAAGGTCGTCGGCGAACACCGCACGCCGGTCTTCACGCACATGATGAAGTACCTGATCTTCCGGCCCTTCTGGAACGTCCCGGTCGACATTGCAAAAAAGGAGTTGGTGCCACATATGCTCCGTGCGCCCGGCTATCTTGAGAGCAAGAACTATGAAGTCGTCAACGGCAAGGGCGAGGTACAAACCGGTGACGTCACGTCGCGGGTCGAGCACGGGGGCTTGATGGTGCGCGAGAAGCCCGGCCCGAAGAATTCTCTCGGGCTGGTCAAATTCATGTTCCCCAACCAATACGACATTTACCTGCACTCAACCCCGGCGACGGAGCTCTTCAATCGGTCGCGGCGGGACTTCAGCCACGGCTGTGTTCGCGTCGAGCACCCGGACGATCTCGCCGCGTGGGTGTTGCAAGGGCAGACGGACAAGGACGGACAGATCTGGGATCTTGAAAGGGTGCAGGCCGCGATGAACGACGGCCCGGATAACCGACAGGTCAATCTGAAGACGCAGCTGCCCATTGTGATCTTCTATCTCACCGCACGTGTCGGTGAAGACGGCAAAACCGACTTCTTCGACGACATCTACGGTTACGACGCCGAGATGGATAAGGTGCT
>CAXUIB010000043.1:0-1442 GCA_964250945.1 uncultured Acidobacteriaceae bacterium | reverse complement strand
AAGCACAGCGGGGCCGGGCTCGGAGGGCCACGAAAGGGCGTCCGCAGATCGACGGACTTGCGTGGGAGGAACTCGCGGGGGAGCGGTCGGAGACCTTGCTTTCGCCACCGTTGCCGTCGCGGTCGCCCTCATCCGTTCGATCCGGCTCAGTGCCTAAAGTCGCCGGCAAACTTGCTGCAAGTTCTGCAGCTTCTCGGGGACGCAAAGATCGGGAGCTCAGAGCGGCCGACATTGCTTTGGACCTCGATGTTGAAGAATTTCGCCGCAGACTGATGTGGTGGTACGCGTCCAACGCACGCATTCTGCCGTGGCGCGGGGTCACGGACCCCTACACGATCTGGGTCTCTGAAGTGATGCTGCAGCAGACGCGTGTTGCCGCTGTCATCGGCCATTACCACCGGTTCCTGTCGCAGTTTCCTACACTTCTTTCGCTGGCTCTGGCGACCGAGCCGGAGGTGCTCGCGGCCTGGTCGGGCCTGGGCTATTACCGTCGGGCGCGGATGCTGCACAAGGCAGCACAGTTCATCACACAGGAGCTTTCCGGAACGATGCCGCGCACCGCGGCCGGCCTCAAAGCTTTACCTGGCGTCGGTGAGTACACCTGTGCCGCCATTGCGAGCATTGCCTTTGGCGAAAGCATTCCCGTTCTTGACGGCAACGTGGAGCGTGTTTTGCTGCGGGTCCTCGGGGTGGCCCAAAGCAGCACCATCGCGGGGCGCCGCGTGCTCCAGCGGGCGGCCCAGGCTCTCGTGCCGCCTGCGCGCGCGAGTGGCAATGCCCCCGGCGACCACAACCAGGCCATGATGGAGTTGGGCGCGACGCTGTGTCTTCCGCGCGCTCCACTCTGCCCTGACTGCCCTGTGCTGTCGCTCTGCAAGACGCGTGGCGAGCACATCACGAAGCCTCGCGAGGCGCAGAAGAGTCGGCCAGTAGGCTACCTGCTCAAATGCAGAAACGCCGCGACGGAGACCGAAGTTCTTCTTCAGAAGAGGCCCGCGGACGCATCGCTGATGCCGGAGATGTATGAACTTCCGAGGCTTCCGGAGGACATCGTGCGCGGCCGCGAGCCGATCTTCCAGACACGGCACTCGATCACCGATACGAACTTTCAGGTGAGCGTCTTCTCTGACGCGGAGGAGTTCGGGGACCAGAGCGCCCGCGCGGAGGGAGCAGTCGACGAGGGCTCTCGCCTTGAAAATCTCCCGGTTCAGGACGCATCGCTCCATTGGGTGGCGCGGGGCAGGCTGTCCCGTCTGCCGCTCACCGGGCTGGCACGAAAGATTCTACGGCGCCTCACGATTCTGCGGGTCGACCCGGATTAGTCATGCCTGCCCGGATTCGTCTGCAGTCCCGATCCAGAGTGATCCGGTGCGACGCGACCAAAATTCTCGCGTTCTGTGCTATCTCGATTGGGCTTGGCGCTCTCGCCACTCCGGCGCCAA
>CAXUIB010000042.1:3862-16102 GCA_964250945.1 uncultured Acidobacteriaceae bacterium | reverse complement strand
GCTCTGGGTGGGGCGCGTGGAGGTCCTGGGCGGCCTGGACGGAGATCGAGTTGGGGACGAAGCGGCCCGCGCCCGACTCTTCCAGCCGGCGTTCGATGACGGGGTGGCGAGCTCCGGCGAACTCGAGGAGGCCGCTCTCGTCGATCTTTGGCCGGACCCAGCCTCGGAGCACGGCGAGGTGGGCGAACGCGGCCAGCATATCGAGTTCGGCGACTCTGCGCCCGGCGCCGCGGATGCGGGCGGCCTCGCTCAGGATAGCGGCGCGGAGATCGGTGAAGAGCCGGCGCTCGATTTCGAGGGAGCGAACCTCGGCAGTGAGTATCTTGGACTCAAGCTCTTTGAGCTCCGGCGTGGTAAATCGTTCCGCGTTGACGAGGGTCTGCTTGCGTTCGTAATCCGGGGGGACTGCTTTGCTATTTGCTCGCGTGACCTCGAGGTAGTAGCCGAAGACGTTGTTGAAGCGGACTTTAAGGCTCCCTATGCCGGTGCGCGCACGCTCGCGATCTTCGATGGCGGCGATGGCGCCGCGGCCGTCGCGACCGAGAGTGCGCAGGTCGTCGAGCTCTGCGAGCACGCCCTCGCGGATGACGCCCCCGTCCGCGAGCGAGCTGGGCGGATGGTCGGCCAAGGTGGTCACGATCCGACCGAGCAGGTCGTCGAGCGGATCGAGGCTGAGGCCGAGTTCCTGCCAACGGGCGTTGGTGAAGGCGGTTGCGGCCTCTTTGACAGAACCGAGCCGGCCGATGGTGACGGACAGGGCCGTGACTTCGCGGGGACCGGCAGAATCGAGAGCGACGCGACCGAGGAGGCGCTCCAGATCGAGCACGCCGTCGAGCGATCGCCGGAGACTTTCGCGGCGGCGGAGGTCCTCGACCGCCTCGCCGACTGCGTCCAGGCGCGCGCTGATCTCGGCTACCTGGTTGGCCGGCCGGAGCAGGGTGGATCGGAGGAGGCGCCGGCCCATAGGCGTGAGGCAGCTGTCCATGGTCCAGAAGAGGGTAGTCCGCGGTCCATCTCCGGCAGAAGCGGGGTCGACCAGATCGAGGTTTCGGACGCTGACGGCGTCGATTTCGAGCGATCCGGAGCGCTCATAGAAGCGGATAGTGTTGAGATGTTGGAGGGCGCCCTGTTTCGTCTGACCGAGGTAGGCGAGCACGGCGCCGGCCGCGGCGGTGGCCGCTTCCCGTCCGCCGAGCCCCAGGCCGTCGAGGGTGTGAACGTTGAAGTGTTGCTTCAATACAGATCGCGCAAGCTCTTGCGAGAAGAGGGTTTCGTCCAGCGGGGTTCGGGTCCGGATCGCCTCCAGATCGGAGATAGAGGAGAGATCTTTCCCGGCGGTGTCTCGGGTGTTTGAGGACTGGGGCACGGCTGGTTCGCGGCCGAGTCGCAGCTGGGATTTGGCTCCGTTTTCTCCGGCGAGGAGGTCGGGGTGGTTTTCCGGGTAGAGCAGCTCGACCGGGCGCACTCGGCCGAGTTCGTCGACGGCGTCGGCCCAGGCAGCTTCGCCGGTGAACTCGGTTGCGCGGAACTCTCCGGTTGAGAGGTCAAGCAGGGCCAGGCCGACCTGTGCGGATTTGCCCTGACCGCCTATGGGAGCGATGCCGGCCAGCCAATTGCTTTGATCGCCGGAGAGCGCGGGGTCGACGGCTGTGCCGGGCGAGAGAACTCGCGTCACTTCGCGCTTGACGACGCCTTTGCTTTGTTTGGGATCTTCCATCTGCTCGCAGATGGCCACGCGGAAGCCGCGCCTGAGAAGGCGTTGGATGTATGCGTCCGCGGCGTGGTAGGGAACTCCGCACATGGGTACGGCGCGGGCCTTATCGCGTGCTGTCAGCGTGAGTTGCAGCTCGCGGGCGGCGACGACGGCATCCTCATAGAAGAGCTCGTAGAAGTCGCCCATGCGGAAGAGCAGAAGGGCATCCGGATAGCTCTGTTTCGCGGCGCGGTACTGGCGCATGGCTGGCGTGAGCGCCTCCAGGCTGTTGCTCGCGGCGTCGGTCAATCGGCTATCAGACATCGTCTCCCGGGCATTTGCGCAATTTGGACGTTGCGTTGGGGATGGAACATACGGTCGTCAGGATACCCCAGGCCGGGTTCGCTAACCTATGCGGCCGAAGGGCCATCCAATTGCATAATTATTCGCAACTGCAGCACTTTTTTTCCAGGTCTTTCCCTTTTCCCAGGTGTTTTTGAGGAGCATGCATGATTCAAGTACCGATGACGGACGCCGAGTTTCAAGAGAAGGCAGCTGAATTGCAACAGCGTTTCGGCCTCACGCTGACCGGCGTTGCGGGCAAGATTACCAAGGACGGAGTGACGGCCGGGTACACCCACTCGGACAACCTGTTGACTGTCCACATTATCGATAAGCCTTTTTTCATCTCGACCGCCTATTGCGAACAAAAGTTGCAGGAGTGGCTACAAACGGGCGAGGCGGAGGTGAATTAAGTCCAATTCGGGAATGCGCGCTTAGAGCGTGTGGAAACTCCTGCCTACGGGTAGAGCAAAAACTTCGCACGTCTCTCCTGAAAGGCTCGGAGCTCGGGAAGAGCTTTCTCGGTGATCGTGTGTGGGTCGGTGCCGGAGCGCAGCTGGCGGACCACTTCGCCATTCAAGACGAGGCGATCCAGCTTCTCCGGCGGGAAGTTTTTTGGATACAGCTTCCATAAAGCGGCTGCGATCTCGAGACCCATCTCCGGGGAGTCTAAGGCGTCGCGGTCGACGACGACAAGATCCACGCCGCCGCAGAGTTGTCCGTGGAAGGGGTACATGTCTCCCCGTGGCGTGAAGGTGACCGGGACGAAGTGGATGCCGTGGATTTGGCGCTGGTTGAGCGCGTGGGCGAGGTCCGGGCCGTGGATCCAGGGGGCGCCGATCCGGAGAAATGGGGTATCGGTGCCGCGACCGACGCTCAGGTTTGGGACATCGATGAGACCGGTGCCGGGGTAGACGATGGTTTCAGCCAGACTGCGCAGGTTTGGCGACGGGTCGACCCAGGTGAGGCCGGTCTGATCGAACCACATCGATCTTTGCCAACCCTTCATGGGGATGACGGTCAAGGCGGCGTGAAGGTTTTTTTCGCCGTTGGTGAAGCGGGCCAGTTCGCCGAGCGTCATCCCGTGGCGCACCGGCTCGGCGAGATAGCTGACGTAGCTTTCGCGACCGGGGGTGGTGAGCGGGCCCTGGACGGCGAGACCGCCGATGGGGTTGGGACGATCGAGGATGACGAGTTCCTTGTTGAATTGGGCGGCGGCTTCGACAAAGTATCCGACGACGGTTTCGTAGGTGTAGAAGCGCACGCCGGCGTCCTGGAGATCGACGACGAGGAGGTCGACGGCGGCCATCTGCTCGGGGGTGGGGCGTCGGTCGGCGGGTTTTGCACCGTAGAGGCTGTACACGGGCAGGCCGGTGCGGGTGTCCCTGGTGTCCCTGATGCCTTCGCGGTCGAGCGCGCCTTCGATGCCGTGCTCCGGACTGAAGAGCGCGACCAGGCTGAGGCCGGGGACGGCCTGGGCGGCGTCAGTGTGGAGCACGTCCGCGGTGCGCCGGCCCGATCGGTCGACGCCGGTCTGGTTGGTGAGCAGGCCGACGCGAAGGTGTCCGCCGTGCCGCGCGCTGAGGTTTGCGAGCGATTGGAAGTGCTCCTGCTCGAGGACATCGATGCCGGTGAGGACCTGAGCCGAAGCCAGTCGGGCGAGGCCGAGCAGAGCTCCAAGCGCGAGGAGCCTTCTGAGAACTCTCATGGGCGCATTGTTTCATCCCTGGCCTGCAAGGGTCGCACGGCGGGGAGACCTCCTGCAGCCTAGAATAGAGGGCAGGCGATGGGCGGATGTCGGCTTCCATGTCGGAGAGAGGGTAAAACGAACGCGTGAAGGCACTGGTGAAGAGCCGAGCGGAGGCTGGGTTGTGGCTGGCGGACGTCGTCGAGCCCGAGCTGGGCATCAACGACGTTAAGATTCGGGTTCTCGTGACCGGCATTTGCGGGACCGATCTGCATATTTACGACTGGGACAGCTGGGCGCAGAAGACGATTCCGCTCGGTCTGACGATCGGTCATGAGTTTGTGGGCGAGATCGTCGATGTGGGCTCAAACGTGCTCGATTTTCGCCCAGGTGAGATTGTGTCGGGGGAGGGCCATGTTGTGTGTGGCCGCTGCCGCAACTGTTTGGCGGGACGGCGGCACCTGTGCGCGCACACGCTTGGGACGGGCGTGCAGCGCAATGGCTGTTTTGCCGAATTTGTGGTTGTGCCGATGACCAATGTTTGGCGCCATTCGGCCGGGATTCCGCTCGATATGGGGGCCATCTTCGATCCGCTGGGCAATGCTGTCCATACGGCGCTGGCGTTTCCGGTGCTTGGGGAGGACGTCTTGGTGACCGGCGCCGGACCGATCGGCATCATGGCGGCGGCGGTGGCGAAGCACGCCGGAGCCCGGCAGGTAGTGATCTCGGACCCGAACCCGTACCGCCGGTCGCTTGCCGAGCAGGTGGGCGTGACGCGCGCGATCGACCCGACGGCGACGCCGATGCGGGAGGTGCAAGCGGAGCTCCACATGCATGAGGGTTTCGATGTCGGCCTCGAGATGTCGGGCAACGCCCATGCGTTTCGGGACATGCTCGCAAATATGAGTCACGGCGGCAAGATCGCGATGTTGGGGATTCCTCCCGATCCTATCGCGATCGATTGGAATCAGGTCATCTTCAACCAGCTGACGCTGCGGGGCATCTATGGCCGCGAGATGTACGAGACCTGGTACAAGATGACGGTGATGCTCGAGAGTGGACTTGATATTGCTGCGGTCATTACGCACCGGTTGCCTTGGCACAGCTTCGATGAGGGATTTGCGGCGATGCGATTGGGGGACTCCGGCAAGGTTCTGCTGGACTGGAGAGATGTTTAGCCGAAGGTGGCGCGGGCGGTGGTGGCGTCGACGCCGACGGCATCGATGACGCGATCGGGGCCGGAGCCCATGGTTAGTTCGTGGAGCACGGCGACTGGGCTTTCGTTGCCGAAGTCGATCGCCTCGGCGCCATGGAGCCGGGCCTGCTCCAGACGGGAGGGGACCTGGTCGATGGCGAAGACGCGTCCGGCGCCCATGTGCTGCGCGCAGGCGACGGCCATCATGCCGACCGGACCGCAGCCGAAGATGGCGACGGTGTCGCCGGGGTGAATGCCTGCCATTTCGGCTGCCTGGAAGGAGGTGGGCAGGATGTCGCTCATCATGATGGCCTGGTCGTCGGTGATCTCGGCGGACAGCTTGACGAGATTGACGGCGGCGTAGGGGACGCGGGCGAACTCTGCCTGCAGGCCGTCGAGACCGCCGGCCGTCTCCGGGCCGCCGAAGAAGACGGTGCCGCCGAGTTGGCCGGCGACGTTGATCCGGTCGCACTGCGAGTAGAATCCGGAGCGACAGAAGGTGCAGCTGCCGCAGCCGAGGGTGGACGGGATAATGACACGGTCGCCGCGGCGGAAGTTTCGGACGCTTTTGCCGACTTCCTCGACGATGCCGACCGCTTCGTGGCCGAGGACGTGGGCTTTTTTCATGCCGGTAAAGGTTTCCCGGATGAAGTGGAGTCGGTCCCACAGATCGCGGAGGAGGTAATACGCACAATTGCGTCGTTCGGATCTTTCAGCTTGGGCTCGGAGATGTTCTCGAGCCGGATGTCCCCGACGTCGTGGAAGACTACTGCCTTCATCGCTGTTTCCTCTACAGGTTTAGGATGGTTGCTGTGCGGAGCGTTACCTCCGGGTTCGGCTCTGTGCTGAAGAGAGTTTCAGCCGGATCGAAATTTTCCGCTGCGAGATGCAGGTCGGTGGATGCCATGGACCTGTGTCGAGCGCGCCGACAGGGAGGGATTGCGGAGGTCTCTGAGGCGCGCTAGGCTGGGCCATACCGGCTGAGTTTTTGGCAAGTGGCGCAAGGGGAGAGGATCTGTTCGCGTGTACGGTAAAAAGCAGGCTCTCGCAAAAGTCGCGCTGGCGACCGGGCTCACATCGCTGATCGAGTCGCTGCGGACGCGTCCCGTTCTCTTGGTCCTCAACTATCACCGAATCGGGAATGCACGCGAGACGCCGTATGACTCAGGTGTATTCTCGGCGACGGCCGAGGAGTTTCGGTGGCAGATCGACTATCTCGGCCGGCATCTGGAGATGGTGGATCTGCCGCGTGCGCTCGAGATCGCGTCCGGCAGCGATGTTCCGAAGTCGGCCTCCTGCCTGATCACCTTCGATGACGGGTATCTGGACAACTACGAGGTGGCGTTTCCGATTTTGCGTGCGGTTGGAGCTTCTGCCAGCTTTTTTCTTTCGACCGCATTCACCGGCACGGGCAAGCTGCCCTGGTGGGATCAGATCGCGTATATCGTCAAAGGTTCGCGGCGAGATCGGATTACGCTGCAATACCCGGCAGAGGGGAGCTTTGATCTTCGGCCCTCTCACCGGTTTGCGTCCATCGCTGCCATTTTGCGGGTCTTCAAGCAGCCGGAGGTTACCGATACCGAGCGTTTTGTGTCCGAACTTGAGGCGGCGTGCGAGTTCTCTCGACCGAGTGGGGAGGCGGAGCGCTGTTTTTTGAATTGGGAGGAGGCCCGCGAGATGCAGGCGGCGGGCATGCACTTCGGCTCCCATACGCACACGCATCCCATCCTGAGCAAACTGAGCTATGCCGAGCAGATGGAGGAGTTGACGGTTTCGCGGGGTATTTTGGAGCAGGATCTCCGCCGCCCGATCACGACGCTTGCCTACCCGGTCGGACAGCGCAACAGTTTTGCCGAAAGTACACGGCAGGCGCTGAAGCAAGCGGGGTACACGGCGGCGTTTTCCTTCTTTTCGGGCGTCAATGTGCCGGGTGATGCCGACCTGTACAACGTGCTTCGGAGCGGCTTTGACGAGCAACCACGGGCCGTGCTTCGGCTCCGAACGGCGATCCAGACCGTCACTGGCAGGAACTGGTTTTAGCGTGGTTCGAGCATGGGTCTAGAGCGGTTTTCCTGTCCTTGTGAGTCGGACAGAGTGTGGAAGCACCGTTTTCATTGAGATCCGTGCTCTCGCTATACACCTTTAGGAGAACCGGTACTAGCCCAGTTTGGGTTTGAGGCCGAGCGCCCGCAAGACGGTTCCGCCCGCTGAGCGCGCGCATCCTTGCAACGTCATCATGGTTGGCCCGGGATCGTGGGGGTCGAAGTCGAAGTAGCGTTTTGGACCACGATACGTTTCCAAGATTTGGTTCCAGGTGAGGAGGCCGTGGTCGACGTATCGCGGCGCACATGGAACGTCGCGCCGGAGCGTGATGTGGCGGAAGCCGAAATTGGTTGCGGTGACCGGTTCCGGCGTTTGTCCGATGAGATCGAGGTAGTTGAGCCAGCCTATCTCGACACCCATGTAGATGGCGGCGTCTCCGGTTCCGCTGAATCGCGGATTGGCTTCGATGAGGCGCACGGCGCCGTCGCGCGTGTCGCGTTTGACTTCGATCTCGCAGATCCCGACGTAGCCGATGCCGGTCAGAAAGCGGTGGCAGAGCGAGCTGATTTCGTCATCGACGACCGGCTCGACGACGGACGCGCTGCCGAAGCCGACTGGGTGTGCCCGAAGCTCGCGCACAACGCAGTGGCCCAAGCGCCGGCTCTCGCGGCCGTAGACCGAGAGATAGCAGAACTTCGCGTCGTCTCCCCCGGCGACGATCTCCTGAACGACGGCTTCGGGCCGAAAGGGTTCTGCGGACGCGTACTGCTCGAAGAGGCTTTCTGGGGTTTCGGCCGTAAACAATTTGAGGCCGCGCAGGGGGTTCGCTTCGGGTAACGATTCCCATTCGCGTTGATGCCGGGGTTTTACGAGGCATGGAAACCGGGCGGTGCTGGCGAAGGTTTCGAGGTCGCGGAGAGACTGCACGTAGGCGGTTCTTGGGATGGGCAGGCCGAAGCGCTCGGCGAGAGCGTACTGCTGTTCCTTGGTTGCCAGGGCTGCCTGAACGGCGATCGCCTCGATCGAGAAGGTGTAGTGGGACTTCAGGGCCTCCACGTGCCGGCCCATCGCGGAGACGAACATGTCGGCGGCGGGGATGAGGACCGGTTTTGCTCCGAGGCGTCCGGCGAGGTCGATCATAAAAGCGACCCACTGCTCGGGATGGGTGTCGGGATCTGGGCAGAGGTAGGATTTGCCGTACTTCGACCGGAAGCCTTCGTGCTCGGGGATGCAGTCCACGCCGACGGTGCGAACCCCACGCCCGAGGAGATCCCGCATCAGATTCAGGCCGGTTTGGAAGACACTTCCGACGACGACCGGTGGCCAGTTCTGCTCCGCTCTGCTGGTGTACACGCGCCTAGATCTCCCTGTACGCCCGTGGACGCTTTGCGCGGGGCGTGTGCATGGTAGCACGGGGGTGGAGGCCGTGTTTGTCAGAGTGACCGGATGCAGCGTGGATGGGCACATGGAAGACCCTGGGGTGTGCGTGCGGGATGGAATTGGCTAAACTGCGATTGGCTAAACCGGGATTGGCTAAACTGCGATTGGCGAAAGTGGGATTGGCTAAAGCGCGCATAAAGCTCTTATCGGCAGAAAACCCACACACTTTAGCTCTCTCTCGATAAAATCTCGAGAGACACACGGTACGTACTTCCGGTGTGTCGCCCAGGACCAGGAAACCATGGAACAGATGCCCCATCCGATCTCCGTTCGGCAGCATGCGTTGAGGCCGGATAGTCTTTTTGAGCGCGTCTCCTGGTTTTATGCGTTGTGTCGCGAGTACCTGTTTCGCGACCACACGGAGGAGATTGCCGGATCCTTGTTTCCGCCCGAAGGTCCTGTTCCGGGAACGCGTTTGCTGGAACTCGGGTGCGGTCCGGGTTTCTATGCCTGTCGACTCTCCGAGTTGTTTCCCGATCTGCGTACCACCGGCGTCGATCTTTCGTACTCTCTGATCCGCCGAGCGAAGTCCAGAGCTGCTGCCCGTCGCCTGACGAATTGTTCCTTTCAGCACGCGGACGCCCACTCGCTTCCGTACCCTTCTTCCTCGATCGACTCGATTATCGTCTCGCGTCTGTTTCTGATTGTCCCGGACAAGGAGGGGATTGTTCGCGAGATCTTTCGCGTCTTGAAGCCGTCTGGGCGATGTTTTATTGCAGAGCCGACGTCCGGCTTTCGCACTCGCCTGCCGCTGGCGCTGATGTGGCTTTTGGCGCGTTTGACCACGTCGCCGGCGGGCAAATATCGCGAGCCGCAGCAGGCGGACGTGATGACCCGACCGGATTTCGCGGCCCTGATTGCGTCGCAGTCGTGGCTGAGCGTCAGTCTCCAGTACGACGGATGGTATCAATATGCGGTGTGCGAACGCGGGCCTGCTCCTGTTTCGGATCCGCCGCAGGATGTGGATCTGCGGGTGTCGCCGCAGGGGCAGAGTGCGAGCCTGACGACGGCTTAGCCGGCATCTGCCGCGGACGGAACGGAGATCTCCGCGTGGAGCTTTCTCCGGGCGCGATTCGGAGCTAACCTGAAGAGAGATGCCACCTCCTCCGATCCTCGATCCAAAGTCAGCCGATCCCAAAAACTTCGACAAGTGTGCCTTGGCCGTGATGGCGAAGGCGCCCCGCGCTGGAAAGGTGAAGACGCGTCTGTCGCCACCGTTGACGCCCGCCCAGACTGCCGCCCTGAATATCTGTTTTTTGAAGGACACGACTGAAAATCTGGCAGATCTGGCGAGGTCCGCGGGCTACGGCGGGGTTCGGGCGGTGGGTCTGGTCTGCTACACGCCGGTCGGCGATGAGGCGGCGTTTGAGGGTCTGTTTCCTCCGGATTTCGCTCTGATTGCGCAGCGCGGCGAGATCTTTGGAGATCGCCTGCTGGCGGCCGCGGAGGACATCCTGGCGTGCGGTTTCGGAAGTGTCTGCCTGATCGATTCCGACTCGCCGACGGTGCCTCGGGCGGCGTTTGAGAAGGCGGTGGCAGAGCTGGCGCGGATCGGCGACCGGGTCGTTCTGGGGCCATCGAGAGACGGAGGGTACTACCTGATCGGTTTGAAGCAGGCCCATGCTGCCGTGTTTGAGGGGATCTCCTGGTCGACCTCTCTGGTGGCTGCGGAGACGCGCGAACGTTGCCGCGCAGCCGGTCTGGAGCTTGTGGAACTCCCCGTGTGGTACGACGTTGATGATGCGGGGACGCTGGACGTGCTGTGCGATGAGTTGCTGAACCAGAGGCCGCCCGGATTTACGTCGGTCGCGGGCTACCCGGCGGCGCACACCCGCGAGTTCTTGTTGGAGCTCGATCCGCCGGACGAGGTGGTTGCTCAGCCCGCGGCGCTCGCCGGCGCGGCTCGGCGAAGCGGCGCATAGTCCATTGAGCCTCCACTTAACAGACGCTCAACGGCTGAGCCGGAGCCCTGCGGGCGCGCGTGCTCCGGGGGGAAGCTCGACGCTGGCCAGGATCGGTGTCGCACGTCCGTGGCAGACAAACGTCGTTCTGCTCCTGCTCGGAGCCTGCTTGTTTCTGCTGTCGCGTCACCTCATCAGCGAGTACGACACGTACACGATCGGCACGTCGGGAACGTCTGGCTGGTCGGCGATCGTGTATGGGGCCGCGGCTCTGCTGGTTCTGACGCAGCCGGTCGACCGGTGGACGTTTCCGATCATCCTCCTTGTTGCGATCGTGTGCCGGCTGGCGACGCTGTTTGCGGATCCGGTGCTCTCGTCGGACGTGTACCGCTATGTTTGGGACGGCGTCGTTCAGCACGCCGGGGTCAACCCGTATCGTTACGTTCCCGGCGATGGTGCGCTGAGCTTTTTGCGCGAACCGAATCTGGACGTCTTCAACAGCATCAATCGGCGCGACTATGCGCGGACGATTTATCCGCCGTTTGCGCAGGTCATTTTCTTTGTAAGCACGTTTGTCTCGCCGACCCTTGCCATGATGAAGACGACCATGGTGCTGTTTGAGGGCCTGACGATGTGGGCGCTGGTTCAGATCTGTCGTCACATGGGCATACGTCGCGAGCAGACGCTGCTGTATGCGTGGTGTCCGCTGTTGATCTGGGAGATTGCCGGATCGGGTCATCTGGATTCGGCCGTGTTTGCGCTGACGACGCTGGCCATCCTGTTTCGCTTTCGGCGGCAAACTTCTCTGACGGGATTGTTTCTTGGGCTGGCCGTTTTGACCAAGTTTTACCCTCTGGTTCTCTTTCCGGCGCTGTATCTTTTTCGGGCGCCGCGGCCTGACGGAGGACGATCGACGACCTCCGTCCGGCGAGTGTCTGACAGGCTTGAGTGGACGATGGCAGGGACGATGGTGGGCCTCGCCGTTGTGTTGTATGCGGCGTACTCGTCGGTTGGGAAGCTGGTGTTCGGCTTTCTGGGCGGGTACGTGGAGGAGGAAGGGATGTCGACGGGAACCCGATACTTCCTGCTCGAGCAGGCGCAGCGGATCCCGGGGTTTGGGCGAATTTCGCCGGCGGCTTACCTCGTCTTTGCCGCGGCTGTTCTGGTCGGTCTGAGCTTGTGGGCGTTTCGGGTCGCTTGGATCTCATCGACGGTTCCCGATGCGTCCGAGCCGGACAGGGCTGGGTCGTTTTTGTGGCCGGCGTCTGCGCTTGCGGCTGCTCTGATGCTGCTGTTCAGCCCGCATTATCCCTGGTACATCGCCTGGCTGGTCCCGATCTTCGCTCTGCTTCCGAACTTGCCGATGGCGGCTTATATCCTCGGACTTTTTTACCTCTGCACGACGGCTTTGGCGGTCGGCTATGGACCGAAGCAGTTTCTGCTGAACCAGATTCTTTACGGTGCGATCCTGGTTGCGGGCGTGCTCGATCTGGCTCTTCGGCGATCGACGTTTGGACGGGCGTTCTGCAGTCGGCTGGGGTCCTATGCCTGACCATGTCTCTGTTATCATTCCGGCGCTGGACGAGGCGGAGTCGATCGGCGCCGTTGTGCGGTCGATGCCGTGGGAGCGCATTGCCGAGTGCATTGTGGTCGATAACGGATCGACGGACGGGACGGCAGATGTGGCTCGGGAGGCTGGAGCGCGGGTGGTGACGGCGCCGCGCGGGTATGGGTCGGCGTGCCTTGCCGGATCGATGGCAGCTTTGTCGAGCTCGACGGTTCTGGTTTACATGGATGGGGACGGCTCGGACGCGATCGAGGAGCTTGGGCGTTTGCTTGCGCCGATCCTCGCCGACGAGGCTGATTTTGTGATTGGATCGCGCATTCGGGGCGATCGCGAGCCGGGGTCGATGCTCCCCTCGCAGATCTTCGCGGCCCA
>CAXUIB010000042.1:0-3852 GCA_964250945.1 uncultured Acidobacteriaceae bacterium | reverse complement strand
GTCGGCAATCTCCTCTGGTGCGTCCCGTCGGTGCGGCGTCGCGCGCGCTATACCGACATGGGGCCGTTTCGGGCGGTTCGCCGCCGCTGCCTGGAGGAGATGGAGATGTCTGAGCTGACCTATGGGTGGAATCTCGAGATGCAGATCAAGGCGGCGCAGAACGGTTTGCGGATCGTCGAGATGCCGGTGCGGTATCGGAACCGCATCGCCGGTCGATCCAAGGTGGCCGGCGATTTCAAGGCTTCGATCAAGGCGGGTGTTCGGATTCTTGGGGTGCTCTTTCGCGTGGGTCTATCGCCGCGCAAACGTGCGAGAGGTGTGGCCTCTGGCCTGACTCCATCCGGATCGGCTGCGCCGTCGTGTGGCGACGATCGGACCCGATAGAGCCGAGACCTCCGCGAGGCTAATCGGGTGTTTCAGAGTCAGGCCGCGGGGGCACCGGACGAGATCAGTACGGGTCTGGATTCAGGCAGCTCTGGATTCAGACGGGTCTGGAGCCAGACGGCTCTGGATTCGGACGGCTCTGGATTCGGACGGCTCTGGTCTTCCCTGTATTCTGTTCGCAGCACGGCTGCGGTAAAGGATCGGACCGAATGAAGTGGAAGTCTCCCAACTGGAAATCTGGCTGGACTCGTCGCGCTTTCCTGTCGACGCTTGGGTCGCTCGGCGGCGGCGCTCTGGTCTCGCTTAAACTCAGCGGTGAAACTCCCTCCGGCGGATCGGCAGATCGTCCTGCCGTCGGCCATCCGGTCGACGGACATCCGATCGTGCCCATTCTCTCAGGCCTGGGATCGACCGGCGACATCTATGCCGAACTTGGCGTTACGCCCCTGGTCAATATCGTCGGTACCGTCACGGTGATTGGCGGATCTGTGATGAAACCCGAGGTGATGGAACTGATCCGCCAGGGCAACCAGCACTTCGTCCTCATCGATGAACTGGAAGTCGCTGCCGGCAAATACATCGCCAAACTCTGTAAATCGCCCGAGGGCTACACCGGCCTTGTAACGGGCGGAGCCGCCGCCGCCATGGTTGTCGGATATGCGGCCATGATGACCGAAGACCTTGAACAGCGGCTTGTCAGCGTACCGGACACGAGCGCGTTTCCGCGCAACGAAGTCATCATCCAGAAGAGTCACCGCTACGCTTTCGACCACCAGATTCGGCAGACCGGCGCGAAGCTCGTCGAAGTGGTGACGCGGGAGGAGATGATCGCGGCGATCAACCCGAAGACGGTGGCGATCCACTTCACCAACATCCTCTCCGGCAACGGCAAGGTGAGCGGCCCGGAGACGGTCGCGATCGCGCGTCAGCATGGAATTTACACCTTCAACGATGCGTCGGCCGACGTTCCGCCGAAGGAACGTCTGTGGGAGTATCCTGCCGTGGGCTTCGACATGGTGACCTTTTCGGGCGGCAAGGATATTCAAGGCCCACAGGCGTCGGGCATTTTGATCGGCAAGGAAGATCTGATCCGCTGGTCGCTGCTGAATATGAGTCCGCAAGAAGACCGTATCGGCCGCTGCTGCAAGGTCGGCAAGGAGACAATTTTCGGCTTGCTCAAAGCGCTTGAGCTGTTTGTCGAACAGGACTACGACGAGGTCCTACGGATGTACGACGCGCGCGCTCAGGTCATTACGGACGCTATCAAGCCGTATGGCGTCACTGCTCTGCCTCGCCAGTTCGACATCGCCGCGCTCGGAAACGTAACCCCGACCTACTCGTGGCGCATCGATCCCGCTCGGCATCGGATGACCGGCCGCGATGTGATGCAAAGGCTTGCCGACACTCGACCGCTCGGCATTGGAAGCATGGGCGCAGGCTCGAGCGGAATGCGCGGACGCCAGCCGGGAGACCCCCCTTACCAGAAAGTTTCCGGCACGCCGTTGGGCCGGCTTCCCCAAAACGACACGCCGAAGCGGTCCCGCGAAGGGGAGAAGGTCGACCCTCACGTCTTCGGATTTGCGGTGTGGCAGTTGAAAGATGGTGAAGACCGCGTGATCGCGGCGCGCCTGGTGGAGATACTTAGCACGGGTGGTGCGTAGCGGTTCTCGTGTCGCTGTGAGTCGAATAGAGTGTGGGAGTGCCGTTTTCCCGGCTTGGGGCGGGCACTGAGGGTTATTGCAGTTTCCACACGTTGCTGTCCACCGTCTCGCCTATGAAGGCAAGCTTTTGGCCGTCGGGGGAGGGAACTCCCCACAAGGGGTTGCCGTAGCGAAGAAATGTGGCAGTGCCGTCCAGACCCACGTAGAAGAGATCGAATCCTTCCCGGGCACGGGCGCTTGCGGTGACGAACCAGCCCTGCCCATCGGCCGCCCAGGTCACTCCGGACAAACGCTGCCCAAGCTTCACGGACAGCTCGCGCGCGGCGCTGTTCTTGCCGGGGGCGCAGGGCACGATGCGAATCTTCGGCCCGTCTGGGCCCGGCACAGGGAGAGCGATCTCCGTGCCGCGAACACTCCAGTTCCAAAGCACGCCCTGGGTGTGCGGCGTGCTGCACAGCAGACGGCCCTTGCCCGTTACAGGATCGAGCTCATAGTAGTGGAAGCTCGTATGTCCTTCCGTTTCGCGCAGGATGCAGGTCGGTCCGGAGAACGGGCAGCGGTACTCATCGAGCGGTCCACCCACCTCGATCCTGACCGGCTCGCCACCCCCTTCCGGCACCCGATACGGCGAGTAAGGCTCGCCCGAAAGCCACCTCGATTTACTCGCAAATAGGATCCACCTCCCGTCGGGACTCTGCTGCGGCAGCACCTGAATCAGAGCGCCGGAGACAAGCGGCTCCATCCGCGTCGGCCCATCCACCGCCTGCCGGTAGATGTGGAATGAATTGCCGCCGACGCCGGTCGACTCAAAAATCACCGATCTGCTGTCGGGAGTCCACGCCTGCGGATAATTCTGCCCCGGTGTGAACGTGATCCGCTTCACCTCCGTCAGCCTCGGCCCCGGCTGTGCCAGCGTCCCCACATACACGTCCGGCTGCCCCCTGCTGAATACCGCCGCAACCGCCCGACCGTCCGCCGACCGGCTCAAAGCCAGCGCCCGATCCACAAGTTGCACCTGCACCGGAGCAGCCAACGGTGCGCCCGTCTCCGGATCCAGGTCCACTCTCCACAGCGCCCTGTACCGCGACCGATCGACGTTGCCCGCAAACAGGATGCCGCTCTTACCCCACAGACACGCCGCATCCACGGCGAGACCCTCGACAGCCGCCGTCTCCACGTGCCTTTGTATGTCGATCACCACCAAACGACGCTCCGCTCCGCCCGCCTCTCCCTCTTTGGCCGAGTCCAGGTTCGCGCCCGAGCGGGCGTGACCCACCTCCTCCAGAATCAGCTTCTTCGCATCCGCCGTCCACAGCAGCACAGGGTACGACTCACCCGCCTCCCCCGTGTCGACTTTCAACTCGTTTCCCCCAGACGCGTCCGCGACCCAGAACGTCGTAGAGCCCAGCTCGCTGGTCGTGGTGAAGGCCACCTGCGACCCATCCGGTGAGGGAATCCCCAGCGCCGCGCTGTCCCGGATCAGACGCGGCGCATCGTCACCCGCTGAAATCGACCATATCTGCGGTGTATGCGTCGCCGAACCCGTTCCGCTCACCACCATCCGGCGTCCGTCCGGGAACCACTCGATGCGACCGACGTTCTCGAATCCCGGAGCACGCAGCGGACGAACCGCCCCATCCAAACCCCGCAAATGAATGCCCTGCGCATCGGCGTAAGCCACCGATCGCCCATCCGGCGAGATCGCCCCGGCCGTCACACGCTCCTCCGCATCATTTGTGGTCAGTTGCACCAGCTTGAAAGCGCCCCGGTGCGCGGCCGACCCACCCCGCACATACCTCCACAAAGC
>CAXUIB010000041.1:0-16128 GCA_964250945.1 uncultured Acidobacteriaceae bacterium | reverse complement strand
GGGGGGTACGGGGAGGCGGCTGAGGACCTCTTCGATGGGGAGGAGGCGGCGGAGGTGGACGAGTTTGAGGAGGCCGAGCTCGAAGTGGAAGCGCTGCTCCTGGCGGTAGCCGAGGTCGTCGAACGTGCGGAGCATGACCTGGAGGAAGCGGGTGAGTTCTTCTTCGGTGAAGAGGTGGGCGGTGCGGGCGGCGCGGCGCTGTTCGTCGGGGGAGATCTGGAGGAGATCGGTCGGGCTGCCGGCCGGGGTAACGCCGTCGGGGGTGAGGTTGCTGATCTTTGCCATGAGGCAGTTGCGGAGATAGCGGAGGCACTCGCGGCTGAGCTGCGACGGGCTGTTGCCGGCGTCCATGAGCTGGTTGGCGACGGTGATGACTTCGGCGGAGCGGTTTTGGTGGACGGCCTCGAAGATGCGTTCGAGGGTGGCGTTGGGGACGGCTCCCATGAGTTCGCGGATCTGGGTGGGGTCGAGCCGGGGGCGGCCGTCTTCGACGGTGGCCGAGGCGATGGCCTGGTCCATGATCGAGAGGGCGTCGCGCATGGATCCGTCGCCGGCTTCGGCGAGAAGAGCGAGCGAGGACTCGTCGGCCTCGACGTCTTCCTGTTCGGCGATGCCGCGCAGTTCGGCGAGGATGTCGAGCATTTTGACGGCGTGAAAGGAGAAGTGCTGGCAGCGCGATCGGACGGTTTGGGGGATGTCTTCGGGCGGTGTGGTGGCCATCATGAAGACGATGTGAGCGGGGGGTTCTTCGAGGGTTTTGAGGAGCGCGTTGAAGGCGGCGTCGGTGATCTGGTGGGCTTCGTCGAGGATGTAGATCTTGTAGCGGTCGCGCGCGGGGCGGTATCGGGCGGCGTCGCGGAGTTCGCGGATCTCGTCGATGCCGCGATTGGTGGCGGCGTCGATTTCGAGGACGTCGACGGCGTTGCCGGCGCGGATTTCGGTGCAGGACTCGCAGGTTTCGCAGGGTTCGGGGGTGGGTCGGCGGTCGGTCCCGATTCTCGTGCGGCAGTTGAGCGCCATCGCGAGGATGCGGGCGACGGTGGTTTTGCCGATGCCGCGGTGGCCGGAGAAGATGTATCCGTGGGCGATGCGCCCTTGGGTGAGGGCGTTGGTCAGCGTTGCGGTGACGTGGTCCTGTCCGGCGACGTCCTGGAAGCGCTGGGGGCGGTACTTGCGGGCTAGGACCTGGTAGGGCATCGGGGGGCGCAAGGTCGATTGTACGCGGGCAGAAGGGTCCTGATCCGGCCTTTGGGGAGGCTAAGAGGGCGGGAATTCAACCACGGTAAAGGTGCCGGGCCGGGCTGCGTCGACAGCGTCGACCACGCGCTGGACATCAAGCTGGAGCCGCGGCCATTGCTGCAGTGCGATGACGACCACGGCGATCTTGCGGCCGGCGAGGTTCTGCTGGAAGCGCATATTTTGATCGGTGGTGAGCAGGAGATCGAAGCCGGCGGCCTCTGCTCGGGCGAGCAGATCACCGTTTTTGAGTTGGTCCCAGCCTTGTTGGGTTGCTGTGCGGACAGTGTGTTTGGAGAGGTAAGGGCGGAGCGGCACGGGCGTCCCCTGGTCGAAGAGAACGAGCACTTAGCCGCCCGAGAGAGCTGCGGTCGGCTGTCGCTGAGCCGCGAACTCCAGCACCGCTCGCACTTGTTCGCGGTCGAGCCCGTCGTACCACGCCAGAAGATCGTCAAGCGTTGCTCCTGCGGCGCTGTTCTCGAGGATCGCGGAGACCGGCATCCGCGTATTCCGGAGGACCCAGGCGCCGCTCAGCTTTCCGGGGATGGCTTCTACTTCGGGGCATTTGGACCAGTTGAGATCGGTGCTCATGGGAGCTCCTCCGGGGCACTCCTGTGGCGGACGTTCCTCGGTTGGGTGGCCGCGAAGTCCAGGATTGGTTGACCGCGGCACCGTCGACGCCGTAGCTCTCGGCGATCTCGTCCACGGTGAGGCCGTCGGCGAAGTTGTCGAGGATGCCGTCAGCGTCTATGCGGGTGTCTCTGACGGTCGCTCGGCCGCTGAGTTTCTGAGGGTTGAACTGGACTGCGGTGCAGCCGTGCCAGTTGTACTTGTCGCGGGTTTGCGGTTGGTTCCTGTGTCTTGGCCTGTTGCAAGTTTAGCTCTGGTTTTCGCTATCCGACTAGTCTGATCGCGGCGTTCACCGCCGAACGTCAATGCAGGGAGACGATTGGGTCGCGGGACGGAGTTTGTGAGGCGACTTGACGCCGCTTGAACACCGCATAGCCGAGGCGCGCTGCCAGGAGCAGCGCAAGGATCGCGGTGACCTTCCACGGCGCGCGATTGCCTGCCTTGACCAGCCACCAGTAGTGAATGACGGCCGCGATGGCGGCAAGGTAGACGAGGCGATGCAAGCGGCCCCACAGCTTTCCGCCCATCCGGCGCAGGACGGCCTGCGGCGAGGTGACGGTCAGGGCGAAGAGGATGAGCCACGAGAAGAGCCCGACCTGAATGAACCGGCGCTTTTTCAGGTCGTCCCAGACCGTGGGCCAGGTGGCGCGCCATTGGCTCAAGATTTCGCCCGGGTGGCCTGCGCGCGTCTGGGTCACGGCTGCGACGAGATCGTAGCCGGAGAAGAGAAACACATACGTTGCGAGGTGGAGCGTCGCGTAGAAGAAGCCGTAGAGACCCACCATGCGGCGGAAGCGGACCAGGATGGCCAAGCGCGGCGAGATCCGGCGAAGCGGGGTTACGGCGAGCGATCCAAGCAGGATCCAGAGCGCCCACTTGCCTGTGAAATGGGTGATGGTGTTGACCGGGTCGGCCTGCTGAGCCAGCCAGCCGGAGTGGTAGTAGTACAGGAGCGACGCGAATGGGGACAGGAGAGCCAGGTGCAGCAAGGCCTTGCACGCAACGATGGCTCGCCTGGACATCGACCGCTCCCCTCTCCCGGCTTAGTAGTTCTTGCGCAGGTCCATGCCGTTGTACAGGCCTGCCACCTGGACGCTGTAGCCGTTGAACATCTCCGTCGGGACGGTGTGTGGAAAGGGCGAAGCATCGATCCGCCGCTCGCGCGCCTGCGACCATCGCGGATGATCGACCGACGGGTTTACGTTCGAGTAGAAGCCGTACTCGCTCGCGTTGATCTCGTTCCAGGTGGTCTTCGGCTGCTTGTCGGTGAAGCGGATGCGGACGATCGATTTTGCGCTCTTGAAGCCGTACTTCCAGGGCACCACGACCCGGACCGGAGCTCCGTTCTGGTTGGGCAGAGCGTTGCCGTAGCAGCCAAAGGTCAGCAGGGTGAGCGGGTTCATCGCCTCGTCCATTCGCAGGCCCTCGGTGTATGGCCAATCGTAGCCGCCGGGGAGATCGGGCATCTGCTTGCGATTGAGATCGGAGACAAACTGGACGTATTTTGCGCTTGGCAGAGGGTCCGAGAACCGTATCAGCTCCAACAAGGAGTAGCCGTCCCATGGGATCACCATCGACCAGCCCTCGACGCAGCGGAGCCGGTAGACGCGGCTCTCGATGGGCCGGAAGTTCATGAGGGCGTCGATATCGACGGTCTGCGGCTTCTTTACCAGACCTTCGATCGCGACGGTCCACGGCCGGGTTTGGAGCGTGTGGGCGTTGCGCGCGGGATCGGATTTGTCGGTGCCGAACTCGTAGAAATTGTTGTACGTCGTGGCCTTGGACTCGGGGGTCTGCGGATCGGAGACGGTGTACCTGCTTGGGATCGTCTTGAGCGGCGTTGCTGCCTCGACCGGCCCGGGACGCAGGAACCCCGGGATGTTCCGGGCAGCGATGGTTGCGGGGGCCGCGGCGGCGACGGTGTAGGCGGCCCCGGTCATGAAGCGCCGCCGCGTCCGGTTGTGCTCGGCAAAGGCCGCCTCGGGCGTAATCTCGGACGATCTCGGCTCCGGTCCGAGGTCCCTGGTGTTTCGAACAAGCATTTGTCTATGAGCCTTTCTAAGCCCTTCTTAAAGCCCTTCCTAAGCCCTCTCGGTCTCTTACTCTATTAGACGCGCAGAGGTGGTACAGGGGACAACAAAGAGAAGGATCGACCGCTCGGAGGTAACGTGTACTGGATGAGCGCCGGACCAAATCGGCACGCGGACGGCGCTGAACAGCTGTGTGGGGCTGCCGGTGCATCTCGATAGAGGACAGCAGAGACCCGAGAGCCAGAGGAGGCCAGTATGGATGCAAGGGCAGAGACGATGAGCGGAAGGCGAGCCGAGCAGTTGATGGCGGCAGCCGACCTCCTGATGGATGCGCGGCGCACCGGGGAGCCGATCGACGATCTGCCGCCGGAGGTTCGGCCCGAGACAGAGGCGGAGGCCTACTTCGTCCAGGACACGATCGCCGTGGCGATCGGCGGCGAGACCGGCGGATGGAAGGTCGGCGCATCGTCTCCGGAAGCGACGCCGATGTTTGCTCCCATGCCGCGTCGCTGGATGGCGGGGAACGGGGCTCTGCTCAACAACAGTCGCTACCGTGGTCTTGAAGCCGAGGTTGCCTTTCTTCTTGGGGCCGATTTGCCGGCTCGGTCGGCGCCGTACAGCCGGGAGGAGGTGCTCGCGGCCATTGCGAGCTGCCACCCGGCGATCGAGGTGCTCGAGAGCGGTCTCGGCGACCCGTCCGCGGCCGGCCGGCTCAGCATGATTGCCGACCTCCAGATGCATGGCGGCTTCGTCTATGGGCCGGCGTACCCGGAGTGGCGGGCCGTCGACTTCCGCCGCGAGCGGGTCGTTCTGGCCATCGACGGCATGGTCCGGGTGGAGCGTACTGGATCGAATACGGCGGGCGACCTCTTCCGTCTGCTGCCGTGGCTGGCGACCTTTGGCGCGACGCGAACCGGTGGCCTTCGTGCCGGGCAGTGGATCACCACGGGAAGCTGGACGGGCAACATCCAGGCGGGGGCCAGGGCAGGCGTCGATGTCACCTTTTCGTCGCTCGGACGGGTGTCGCTGCGCTTTGATCATCGGGCTACCGAGGAACTTGCCGCTGATCTGCGCTAGACGCGCAGCAGAGGCTTGCTTGGGGGGGGCGGCGTCGCATGGCTCTGGAGGGGAGATTTGCGGAGCGGGTTAGGATGGCTCGTGAGGCAGGAGAGCAGCCGATGAACGGGATTGTGGCAGATCGAGGCGGCGTGGAGCTGCGCGCTCCGCACACCGAGCGATATGCGGAGATTGTGACGCCTGCGGCCGTAGCGTTCGCGGCGGGGCTCGAACGGCGGTTCGGTGCGGGTCGGCGGGATCTGCTGAGAGCGCGGGCAGAGCGTCAGGAGCGCATGGACGCGGGCGAGCGGCCCGACTTCCTCCCTGAGACGCGCGCGATCCGTGAGGGCAACTGGACGGTGGCGCCGCTGCCCGGCGATCTGCTTGACCGGCGCGTCGAGATCACCGGACCGGTGGATCGCAAGATGATCATCAACGCGCTCAACTCCGGTGCGCGTGTCTTTATGGCCGATTTTGAGGACTCGACGACGCCGACCTGGGCGAACCTGATGGAGGGTCAGATCAACCTCCGCGATGCCGTCGGCCGGACCATCACCTTTGACGATCCTGGCACCGGCAAAAGCTACCGCCTGCGCGACGATCCGGCCGTGTTGTTCGTCCGGGTGCGCGGCTGGCACCTCGAAGAGAGTCACGTCCTGGTCGACGGCGAGCCGATGTCGGGGGGCATCTTCGACTTCGCCTTGTACCTGTTTCACAACGCCCGTGAGCTTTTGGCGCGCGGCAGCGGACCGTATTTCTATCTGCCCAAGCTTGAGAGTCATCTGGAAGCCCGTTTGTGGAACGACATCTTCGCGGCCGCGGAGGCTGCCCTTGAACTTCCGACTGGATCGATCCGGGCCACGGTGCTGATCGAGACGATCCTTGCCAGCTTTGAGATGGACGAGATCCTGTACGAACTGCGCGACCATTCGGCCGGCCTCAACTGCGGACGCTGGGACTATATCTTCAGTTACATTAAAAAGTTTGCTGGAGATGCCAACGTCTTACTTCCGGACCGCGCCCAGGTCGGCATGACGACACACTTTATGCGGAGCTACTCGAAGCTCGCGATCCGGACCTGCCATCGCCGGGGAACCAGCGCGATGGGCGGCATGAGCGCGTTTATTCCCATCAAGTCCGATCCGGTCGCGAATGAGGTCGCGCTGGGGCAGGTTCGCGCCGACAAGGAACGCGAGGCGGGCGACGGGCACGACGGCACGTGGGTGGCGCATCCGGGGCTTGTGCCTGTCGCGATGGAGGTCTTCGACCGCCTGATGCCTGGACCGAACCAGATCAGCCGGCCGATCGAGGAGGTTGTCCCAACGGCCGAGGACCTCTTGCGCGTTCCCTCCGGAACAGTGACCGAGGCCGGTCTCCGGCAGAACGTCGCGGTCGGTCTGGGGTACGTCGAAGCGTGGCTGCGCGGCATCGGCTGCGTGCCGCTGTTCAACCTGATGGAGGACGCCGCGACTGCCGAGATCAGCCGCGCGCAGCTGTGGCAGTGGGTGCACCACGGCGCTACGCTCGACGACGGCCGGGTGGTGACTGCGGAGATGTGCGACGAGGCGATCGACCAGGAGCTCGGGCGGGCCCAGGCGACGGTCGACCCGGTGCGCTCCGAGGCGCTCGGCCACGCGGCGTTTCTGATGCGCGAGCTGATCAAGGCGCCGAAGTTCACGGAGTTTCTGACGCTTCCGGCATATCGTCGCGTTCTCGCGGCCGAGGCTGCCGCGAATGCCTTGGGTACTAACTAAGTCGTTACTAACTCTTATTTTTGCAACAAACTCTTTCTCGCTTTCAAGCATCCTGCGCTTGCTTCACTTTCATCTTAAAGCTTTCCGCAGCTCCGGCGCGGATTGAGAGAGGTCTTTATGCCGCGTCCCTACTGGTCAGGCCAGGTGCAGATATCGCTGGTGTCGTTTGGCGTCAAGCTCTTTGTCGCGACCGAGGCGAAGAACGAGATTCGCTTTCACCAGATCAGTCGCAAGACTGGCGAGCGGGTGAAGTACCAAAAGGTGTCGGCGTCGGTTGCCGAAGCGCAGCAGGACGCGGGCGAAGATGCCGTGGCGGCACCGGTGGTCGACAAGGGCGACATCGTGAAAGGCTACGAGTACCGCAAGGGCGAGTACGTCACGATCGAGCCCGAGGAGATCGCCCATCTGCGCGTTCCGTCCAAGCACACGGTGAGCATCGAGCAGTTTGTGAACTTGGACGAGCTCGAGCCGGAGTATATGGAGAAGCCCTACTTCGTGGTGCCGGAGAACGACCTGCAGACCGAGGCGTTTGCGACCGTTCGCGAGGCGCTCCGGTCGACCAAAAAGGCGGCGCTTGGAAAGATCGCCTTTGGCGGACGGGAGCATGTGCTGGCGATCACGGCGGATGAGGACGACAACCTGGGCGGCATGATGGCGTACACCATGCGTTATCAGCAGGAGTTGCGCGACCCCAAAGAGTACTTCAACGACATAAAGAAAGTCTCGGTGAACGAGGATTCGCTCGGTCTTGCGATGGAGTTGATCAAGCGCAAGGCGGCGCCGTTCGATCCGTCGAAGTTTGTCGACGGATATGAGGTGGCGCTCAAAGAGCTGGTCGAGGCCAAGGTCAATCACGCGCCGGTGCCGAAGGATGAGCCCGCGGCGCCCGCGCGCGGCAAGGTCGTCAGCCTGATGGACGCCCTGCGCAAGAGCGTCGGCAGCGTCGGCGCGGACGATTTGCCGGCAGCCGCGCCCGCGCCGGCGCCCGCGAAGAAGAAGGCCGCCTCCGGAGGCAAGGCAACCGCGGCCCAGGGTGACGAGAGCCGCGGCATTACGCTTGTCAAATCAGAAGCCAAGGAACCTGCGGCCGCTACCACCAAGCCGGCCAAGGTCAGTGGCAAAAAGAAGTCGGCGTAGGGCGACATGCGCGGCGGTCGGATAGCACAGAAGTTGTAAGAAGTCAGGCAGAGAATCTGCCGATAAGGGAGGTGTGAGGAATTTTTCTCCGCCTCCCTTCCCCTTGGGTTCGAGGACTGAACAGCATGGCAGAAAAGACGGCAGAGGCATCCACGAAAGCGCCACGGACGAGGCGTGCTCTCACGAAGTCCCACGGCGACGTCGCGTCAAGCCAGCCGGGGGGCGAGAGCGCGGCCGATGCTGTCGACACACAGCTTGCGAAGTACCGCTCCATGCGGCACTTCGATGTCACCGCCGAGCCGAGCGGAGGCGCTCGTGACGGCACCGCGATGGAGCTTCCCTTCTGCATTCAGAAGCACGCGGCAACGCGTCTGCACTACGACTTCCGTCTGGGATGGAACGGCGTTCTCAAGAGCTGGGCCGTCGCGAAAGGTCCGAGCTACAACGTCAAGGACAAGCGGCTCGCGGTCGAGGTCGAAGATCACCCGATGGAGTACGGCGGCTTTGAAGGCATCATCCCGGCGGGCCAGTACGGTGGAGGAACCGTGATGCTCTGGGATCAGGGCACATGGGCGCCGCAGCCCGGGTACGAGGATGTCGACGCCGGGCTCCAGGGCGGACATCTGAAGTTCCTGATGTATGGCGCCAAGATCGAGGGCAAATGGGCGCTGATCCGGATGGGAGGCAAAGCTGCGACCGAGCGCAAACCGAACTGGCTGTTGATCAAGGAGCACGACGAGTTTGAGCGCGGACCGGAGGATCCGGGAGTTGCCGAAGCCGAGCCGAACAGCGTCGTGACCGGCCGGACCATGGAGCAGATTGCGCACAACGAAGACCACGTTTGGAACTCGAAAGAGACGGCCGGAACGGGGCAGGCCTGGTATCGGCGGGTGGGCCGACCGGATGCAACGGAAGCTGTCCCGGCGAGCAAGTCCTGGCGATCGCCGGTGCGGGCGTTTCGGGGACCGGCTCAAAGCCCGGCGAGCTTTCCGGCCAGCCAACCTCCTGGGAGCGGAGCATCGACGCAAACCTCAGTTCCTTCCGACCGGGCGGCAATCGAAGCCGATCTACTGCGACCACTTCAGCCGCAATTGAACGCTCTGCAACAGGAGCCCCAGCCCGAGTTTCTCAAGCCGCAGCTTGCGATTGAAACCAAGGTGCCCCCCGAAGGCAAGGACTGGATCCATGAGCTGAAGCTGGACGGCTACCGCATCCAGGCGCGCAAGAGCGGACCGACGGTTCAGATGCTGACCCGGAGCGGTCTCGACTGGACCCACCGCGTGCCGGCGATGGCGCAGGCGGTCGGGCGTCTGCCGATCGATACGATCACGCTTGATGGAGAGGTGGTGGTGTTGGGCCCGGACGGTACGACCAACTTCGCCGACCTCCAGGCCTCGTTTCAGGAGGGCGCGCGCAATCCGCTCACTTACTTCTGCTTCGATCTCCTGCACATCGATGGCCGAAACCCCCGCGATCTGCCGTTGCGGGGGCGCAAGGATCTGCTCGCGCATGTGCTTGCGGCCGGCGACGGCGACGAAGTCCGGCTGAGCGAGCACCTGGATGTTGGGGGCGCGCAGATGTTTCGCCGCGCCTGCGAGCTCCACGCGGAGGGCATCGTGTCCAAGCGCGCCGACGCACCGTACAGCGGCACGAGAAATGGCGCCTGGCTCAAGAGTAAGTGTCTGCTCGAGCAGGAGTTTGTTGTCGCTGGGTACACTCTTTCGTCGGACGGCCCCGACCGGATCGGGTCGCTGTTGCTGGGTTATTACCGCGACAAGAAGCTCATCTATGCCGGGCGAACCGGCACGGGATTTACGCAGAAGTCCCGCCGCGCACTCAAGGATCAGTTGACACAGCTTGAAGCTCCCAAGCCCGCCTTTGCCGCCGTGCCGACGGACGCGAAGCGCGGTGCGGTCTGGGTTCGGCCGGAGCTCGTCGCGCAGGTGCGCTTTGCCACCTGGACGGCGGACGACCTGGTGCGGCAGGCGGCCTTTCTCGGTTTGCGTGAGGACAAGGCGCCGGCCGAGGTCCGTCGCGAGGGCGCCGGTCCGCAGCCGAAACACTCAGCTCCGAAAGCCGCGGACCGGCCTCCCGCGCCGCCCGCAAAAGCGCCGAAGAGAGCAAAACCTCTCAGCCTGAAACCCGCGCCGCCGATCGAGAAGGCTCCCGTTCGTCTCACGCACCCGGCCAAGATCCTCGACGCAGAATCGGGCGTTACGAAGCAGATGCTTGCAGACTTTTACTGGGCCGTTGCCGATCGCATGCTGCCGTACATCGCCGATCGTCCGCTCAGCCTGGTACGCTGCCCGGAGGGTTCGGCCAAGCCGTGCTTCTTCCAGAAGCATATCAATCACATGCTTCCACCGGGCGTTGGAAGCGTGGATGTCCCGGACAAGAAGACGGGCGTGCCCGAGCCTTACATCACTCTGAGCACGCGCGAGGCTCTGGCCGGTCTGGCGCAGATGGGCGTGCTTGAGGTGCATCCGTGGGGATCGAAGAACGACGATCTCGAACGCGCCGACCGGCTCATCTTCGACCTTGACCCGGATGAGGCGCTCGGTTGGGAGCAGGTCACCGCGGCCGCGGCCGATGTCCGTGCTCGACTCCGTGCGATCGGTCTCGAAAGCTTCCTCAAGACCACCGGTGGCAAGGGCCTGCACGTCGTCGTTCCGATCGAGCCCGAAGCCGAGTGGCCCGCTATCAAGGACTGGGCCCACGCCTTTGTGCGCGGCATGGAGCGAGCGGAGCCGGCGCTGTATCTGACCAAGATGACCAAAGCCGCGCGCGTCGGCAAGATCTATCTCGACTACCTCCGCAACGAGCGTGGGGCGACGGCGGTCGCGCCCTACTCGCCGCGCGCGCGGCCGGGGATGGGTGTCAGCATGCCGCTCGACTGGAAGGAGCTGAGCCTGCCCGAGCGGCCCGGCTTCCGTGTTGCCAACTACCCGGAGTGGGGCGGTCGCCTGAAGTCCGACAGGTCCGACCCCTGGAAGGGAGTGGCCGGGACGAAGCAGAAGCTTCCGCTGAAGGCGACGGTGTAATTGGATGGGTTCCGGGTCTGGATGCGCTCAATGAGACGCGTGTCCGAGTTCTCCCGAGCCGGCGGGCGTTCCTGTTTTGGCTGCGTAGACGGGGGCTGACGTCGTTTCCTGCTCTGTTTTGAGTGCGGCGGATCGTTGGGGCGCGCCGTTTCCGCCGCCCGAGAACCGGACCAGGAGCGACTTCAGGATCACGTAGAGGACGGGAATGAAGAAGAGGTTCAGGACGGTCGACAGGATCATGCCGCCGACGACCGCCGTTCCGACCGAGTGGCGTCCGAGCGCGCCTGCGCCGCTGGCGAAGTAGAGCGGAAGCACGCCCAGGATAAAGGCGATCGAGGTCATGAGGATGGGTCGAAGCCGGAGTTCAGCCGCCTCGATGGCGGCTTCGGTGACCGTGCGGCCCTGGGCCAGGAGCTGTTCGGCGAACTCGACGATGAGGATCGAGTTCTTTGCGGAGAGGCCGATCAGCATGACCAGGCCGATCTGGACGTAGACATCGTCGACGAGGCCGCGGAGGCTGACGAGCGAGAGTGCGCCGAGGATGGCGGTGGGGACAGCGAGGAGGATGATGAAGGGGAGGGCGAAGCTCTCATATTGGGCGGAGAGGGTGAGATAGACGACGAGGAGGCCGAGGCCGAAGATGAGGATGGCCTTGCCGGCGGACTCGACTTCTTCGAGCGCGAGCCCGGTCCAGGAGTAGGTCATACCCTGGATTTTGTTGGCTTCAAAGAGGCGTTGCATGGCTTCGAGGCCTTGGCCGGTGGAGAGGCCGGGACCCGCGGAGCCGTCGATCTCGGCCGATCGGAACAGGTTGTAGTGGTTGATGACCTGCGGACCGGAGGTTTCCTTGAGGGTGGCCAGGTTGTCGAGCGGGATCATCTGGTTGGTGGCGGAGCGAACGTAGTACTCGCTGAGATCCTTGGCGGTGCGGCGGAACTGCTCGTCGGCCTGGACGTAGACGCGATACGACCGGTTGTTGAAGTCGAAGTCGTTGACGTAGCTTGACCCCATAAACGTGCCCATCGCGGCCGTGATCTGGCTGAACGGAACGCCGACGGACTTGGCCTTTTCGCGGTCGATCGTGACCAGGACCTGCGGATCGTTGGACGTGAAGGTGGTATTCATCCCGACCAGATCGTGTCCTGCGCGGGCCTTGCCGACCAGCGTATGCGCGACCCGATCGATATCGCCGAACGTGTTGCGGCCGCCATCCTGAAGGATGAACTGGAATCCGCCGACGGTGCCGATGCCGGCCACGGCCGGAGGTTCCGCGGCAAACGCGATACCGCCAGGAACGCCAAACAGTTTAGGTCCGACATCCGCCACGATGTTGTGCGCTGTGTACCTCCCACCCATCTGTTTGCGTTCGTTGATCGGTTTCAGCGGGGCAAAGATGAGGCCCGAGTTGGGCGACGATCCGCCGGAGAGCGAGAAGCCCATGACGGAGAAGGTACCGAAGACTCCCGGATTCTTCTGGACCAGCGCGGAGGCGCGGTCGGCGAACTCGGTCGTGTAGCTCAGGGAGGCTCCCGGCGGCGTCTGGACGATGATCAGGAAGTAGGACTGATCCTCCTGCGGGATAAATGCTGTCGGCACATGGGTGTACATGAAGGCCGTCGCGGCGAGCGAGGCGACAAAGACGGCGAGCAGAGCATACCGGATACGGACGGCAAAGGTGACGAGCCGAGCGTAGCTGTGGATGGCCCACTGGAGCGCTCGCTCGATGGGATTGAGCAGGATGCCCAGAAGACCGGTCTTCGGGGCCTCCGGGCGCAGCAGAAGCGCGGCCAGCGCGGGCGAAAGCGTAAGCGCGTTGAACGCGGAGATGGCGATCGAAAAGGCGATCGTCAAGGAGAACTGCTTATACAAGATGCCGGTCGTTCCGGGGAAGAACGAGACCGGAATGAAGACGGAGATCAGGACCAACGACGTCGCGATGACGGCGCTGGTCACCTCGGCCATGGCGACGGAGGTGGCCTTGTGGGCGTCGCTCAACTTGGCTTCCGTGTGCGATAGGCCGGCGGTGGCATCGAGATCGACGGCGCGAGGGGAGATCTCAGCTGCGCGGTTCGGATCGTCGATCCGACCGAGAGAGGTGTCCTCGGGCGGGGAGGCTGCAGGCGCGGCGTGGCCCGAGAGGTGTCGCTGCACGTTCTCGATCACGACGATCGCGTCGTCGACCACAAGTCCGGTGGCGAGTGTGATGCCAAACAAGGTCAGTGAGTTGATGGAGAAACCGAAGACCTTGATGAACGCAAAGGTGCCGATCAAGGACACCGGGATGGTAACGGCGGGAATGATCGTCGCGCGCCAGTCCTGGAGAAACAGGAAGATGACGACGATGACGATGAGGATGGCCTCGGCGATCGTCTGGACGACTTCGCGGACCGACTCCGACACAACCTGCGTGGTATCGACCGCGATGATGTACTTCATGCCTGGGGGAAACTGCTTTTGCAGATTGGAGAGTACGGCGATCGAGCGCTTCTCGACGTCCAGCGCATTTGCATTGGAGAGCTGCTGTATTCCGAGGCCGATGGCATTGCCGCCTGAGAACTTCAGGTCGGTCGCGTAGGTTTCGGCGCCGATGTCGGCATGTCCCACGTCGCGCAGCAGAACCAAGCCACCGGCCGCGTCATTCTTGAGGATGATCTTTTCGAATTGCCTGGGATCGGAGAGCCGGCCCACGACGCGCACGGCCATTTGGAAGTTCTGGTGGGGATCGGAGGGTTGCTGACCGAGCTGGCCTGCCGCGACCTCGACGTTCTGCTCGGAAAGCGCATTGGTCACATCGAGCGCCGTCAGCGAGCGGGCGGCGAGTTTGGATGGGTCGAGCCAGATGCGCATAGCGTACTTGCGTTCGCCGAAGATGACGACGTCGCCGACGCCCGGAACACGCTTGAGGGCATCGCGCACGTAAACGTCCAGGTAGTTCGACATGAACTCCGGCGAAAGGGAGTGATCGGGCGAGACAAAGCCCACGGCCAGGACGAAGTTCGAGTTGGCCTTGGTGATCGAGATGCCTGTGTTGTTGACGGCGGCAGGGAGGCGCCCCTGGGCGGAGGCCACGCGATTCTGAACATCGACCGCCGCGATATTGAGGTCGTAGCCGGTCTGAAACGTTACAGTGATGGCCGATGTGCCGTCGTTCGAGGAGGTGGACGAGATATACCGCATTCCCTCGACGCCGTTGATCGACTGCTCGAGGATCGTGGTCACGGCGGCTTCGACGTCGGTCGCGTTGGCGCCGATGTAGTTGCAGGTAACGACCACTTGAGGGGGCGCCAGCGTGGGATAGAGCGAGATCGGCAGCGTCGGGATGGAGACGGCGCCGGCCAGAATAATCAGAAGGGCACAGACCGTAGCAAAGATGGGACGCCGGATAAAGAAATCAACCACGAGAACCTCGATCGATCGGAGACGGCTTGCGCCGGGTATGTGGGACTTCGCGCCGGATCACGCAATGCAAGAGAGGCCGGATTCAATGCTGCGGGAGACATGCTGCGAACTTAGATTGCGTGAGAAACCTTTAGTTGAGCGGCTGAACCGGCGCGCCATCCTGCAACATCTGCAGACCGGAGATGATCACCCGGTCGCCGGTCCTTAGGCCTTTCAGAACGGGGTAGTTGTTGCCGATGGTGTCGCCGACGGTGACCGGAACCTGGTGAGCGATATAGGCCGGCTTCGGTGCTGGGGGAGCCGTCTGCGCCTGTGCCTCAGAGCTGTGCGCAAGGGCCGGAGGTGCGGCCGGGGCGGGCGCGACGATGTACACGAACGACTGCCCGCCGATGCGGGTGACGGCCAGCACCGGAATGACCGGAGCGGACGTCGTGCTCCAGATGACGCGCGCCTTTACCAGCTGGTCGGTGCGAAATCGATTGTCCGACGCCTTTCCGGGGAGGTGTGCCTTTACCAGGATGCTTTGCAAACCATTCTCGACCTGCGGCGAAAGAAAGTAGACGGAGGTTTCAGCCACTGTTTTGCCGGCGTCGTCGAGGATCTCGACGGGCAGGCCGGTGTGGATCGATGACGCGCGCTCTGTCGGCAGATAGATGTAGGCCTCGAGATCGGTGTGTTCGTCCACGGTCGTCAGCTGCGTCGCGGCGGTGACATAGTCGCCGAGATTGACGGGAATATCGCCGACGATGCCCGCAAAGGGAGCCCTGATCTGGTAGTACGCCAGCTGTTGACGCTGTGTGTTGGTCTGCGCCACCGACGCGTCGTAGGCGCCCTTGGCGTTGCCAAACGACTGCACTGCCTGGTCGTACGCCTGCTTGGAGATGATGCCGGCCTGGTACAGCTGCTTTTGCCGCTCCACGTCGCCCTGGTTGTACAGGTACACCGACTTTTGCTGTGCCTCGGTTCCCTGCTGCTGCTGCACCGTTGCCACCTGCTTTAGCGGGTCGATCTGCATGAGGACCTGGCCGGCCTTCACGGTCTGTCCGGAGTGCACGTAGATGCGGGTGAGATTTCCGTCTACCTGCGGCTGCAAGGTGGCCGAACGCCGGCTTTTGACGGTCGCGACGTAGGTGTCGCTGGTCGGAACGGGCTCGAGCGACACCGGCGCCACCTGCACCGGGAGCGCCTGAAATGCGGGCGCGGCCGGTGGTTTGCTGTCCTTGCAACCGGCCACCAGCACCATGCTCAATGCAAGCTTGCCGAGCCTGGCTAGGTCAGCTTGAAACTTCGTCCTGGTCTGCACTTAGAACTCCTTACATCCAAATCCATCTGTTCTGAAGCCGGTGTTCTGAAGCCGATTGCGCGACGCATCTGAACGTCCAGAGAGGCCGAACTTAATGTACTGCAACTCCCGTTCGTCCAGTCGCGGCGCGTGATCTCGCACGGTCTCAGCACGGCTTGAACTCTGCCGCTCGGATCGGGCTGGCAACGCCGGCACGTCCGGTCGATCAGGATAGAAGCCCAGATTTGGTTGCACGCGTTGTGTGTATTTAGATGACCTGGTCTTCCGAGACGGTGCGTATGTATTTCACGCAGCCTACCCGTGCTCAAAGCAGATACCCGAAAGCAGCCTACCCGAACTTGCTCCGCGTCACGATCCAAGAGGCATTCTCTCGCCTCAGAGGCGGGGAGCATGACGATGCACGCCATCGGGCATATGATAGCCTTTTCTAGGCGGTGTGCGGCCGTCAGAATCTGAACTCTATGCGTCCCCGTCGTCCAGTGGTCCAGGACACCGCCCTTTCACGGCGGTAACACGGGTTCAAATCCCGTCGGGGACGCCAA
>CAXUIB010000040.1:0-16413 GCA_964250945.1 uncultured Acidobacteriaceae bacterium | reverse complement strand
GTGCGGAGGAACATGGCTGCCCACGTAGATCGGACCCTTGCGGTATCGCCCACCAAACTGCGCAATGTTCGCAACAGCTGCAGCGTTCAGACTCCATAACGTGTACTTGTCGAACGCCTCGATACCCTTCTGCAAGCCGATCTCAATACAGTCGGTCAGCAGATCGTACTGACGTAGCAGGTTATTCTCCTGCACCGTCTCCCAAAGTTGCGGATCGTCCTGCTCTCTGACAGACACGCCGAGCTTAGCCTTTGGCTTCGGCTGCTCTGCGGTTTGTCATGCTCAGATACTGCGAAGAGAGCCGCACACTCTCCTTGGTGCTTGACGCCGAACCCATCAAATTGCCATAGGCGAAGCTGATCCGCTGCTCACGAAGCACCTCCTCCGTGACCGCTATATCGCGTGTCTCGTCCAACAGGCGCAACAACTCCGCATCAGCCGGTTCTACCTTCAAAAACTGCTTACGATCCGCCATCGCAACCCCGTGTCAACGCACAAGTACTGTTCCTTCAAATCCTACACCGGTGTTTTGTGAAGAGCTCGAACGAAGCTCGTTTCATAACAACACCAGTAACGAACCTACGCCGCGGGCCGCGAGCCCTACCCAGCCCGGTCGCAACTAGCGCTTGCACATCGCCGCCGAGTAGCGGATCGTTGTTCACACACGCAAACCGGATGATGAAACCAACTCCAGACCTCGCGCGCAAACCCATCCTTACTCTGCTCCTCGCCCTCTGCTGCTCCCTCTCCGGCTGCGTCAGCAGCGACCAGGCCGCAACCGCGACCGCCAACTTCGACCACGCAACCCACCAGCTCGCCCGATCCGTCTCGCTCCTGCTCGAGGACGCAAACACCACCGAAACCGAGCACTACATCGACGCGCAGGCCTTTGAGCACGCTCCCCTGGCGACATCCGCCATCGACAGCCATCAGATCCTCACACCCGCCGAGCTGAAGCTGCGCGAAGACGCCCTCGAAGCCCTCGGACGATACACCGTCGCGCTCGCCACCCTCGCCTCCGGCAAGCCGCAAGCCGACCTCGCCAAGTCCGCCGACGCCGCGAGCGCCAGCCTCAAAGGCCTCGGATCGGACCTCGCCCACGCAGCCGCTGCCACCAACACCAGCACAGCCGGCATCATCCAGGCAGCGGTCAGCGCCTCCGAACAGGTCCTCCTCCTTATCGAACGCCGCAAAGGCCGCGAGGAGATCCGCTCGAGCCTCCGATCAGGCGAGCCCGCAATCAACGCCCTCCTCGCACTCCTCCAAGAGGAGTCGACCGACCTCTACGCCCGCCAGCGCTCGACCGCCGACGCCGAACTCGTCCTCGCCATGACCGAATACAACCGAGCCGCCGCGGCCGCACCCCCGAACCAGACGCTCTCTGACCTGGCCAGCCGTGTCAAGCGCGCCCGCGAACGCCAGACCCGGGTCCAGCTCTCCGACCCAACCCCAGCCTTTGCCGCCTTCGCCAAGGCCCACACCACCCTGCTCGCCGCCCTCCTGGCCCCGTCAAGCGCCGATCGCAACCGCCTGCTCAACGAGCTTCCGGGGCAGGTCGAGAGCTTCGCCGGACAGGCAGACTCCCTCGCCCGAACCCTCGATTCCAACCTCGGCGGCGCTTAGCCCCTGACTAGACGGAACCCATGCCAAACCAAGCCAAAGGAGCCCTCCCTCGATGACCAAGATGGACCTGGTACTTGTGATCGGCCAAACCCTGACCCAACTCGACGGCGCTCTGGCCGATCCCGCGTTGATCGGCGATCGCCCGGACTGGCAGCAGATGTACGCCATGCGCAAGCATCTGGACGACCAGCAACGGCTGCTTGTCGCTGCCATGATTCAGGCTGACGATGAGGGGTTTCAGGTGCTCGCGCGGTCCATTGACGGTGCTGCGGCACAGATCGCACAGTCGATCAAGGACGTTGCCCGCGTTACCGCGACGCTCGGCACGATCGCTCGCATCGCCGCGGACCTCGATCAGGTTCTCAAGCTGGTCTAGTGTCTTTTGACGATGTCTGTCCGACTAAAGGACAGACGTGGACCACAACCTTTCCACCTGAAACGTGGTCTGACACCAGAGTGGAGGTTTCCTAGATGTGGAAATGGTGTCACTTAGCGCGGGTCGGCGTCTTCGCGGTTGCGGCTCTGACGCTCTCGCTTGCAGCTGCTGGACAAAGCGGACCGACTGCCGAGCAGCCGCTTCACCTCTCTGCCTTCGGCGCTGGAACCGGCACGTACACAGGCCTCTACGGCGGCCATAATGCAGGCATCACGGCCGGCGGCGACCTGACGTTTACGAACTTTCGCGGCGTTCGGCCATCCATCGAGGTGCGCGGCACCTACCCGTTCTGGAAGGGGCAGGTTGACGGCGAGAGGGACATTCTCGGCGGCGTGAAGCTCGAAGGCACTTACGTCCAGCGCTTCCATCCGTATGTGGACTTCCTTATCGGCACTGGCGCGATGAACTACCCGAATGGCATTGCCGTCGGCAATTTCGTGTATCTGCGAACGTCCTCAACCGTATATTCCCCTGGGATCGGTGTCGACGTGGACATCACTCCACGGTGGGCCGCGAAGGTCGACGTGCAGGACCAGCGCTGGCGTACGCCTGTCCGGCCCTTTCATGAATCGGTCTGGAGCACACCGATCAGTCTGGGCGTCATCTATCGCTTCGACTTCAACCCACGCCACCGCTCTCGCTAAGGGTAAAGCGGTTCTCCTATTTCTGTGAGTCGGATAGAGTTGGGAGTGCCGTTTTCATCGGCAGCCTCTACAGGTTGAAGAGTTCACGCAGTCTTTTGGTTTGCGATCGGCTCACCGGGATCTCGGTCTTCTTCGCGTCATCCATGCGCAGCTGATACGTTGACTTGAACCACGGAACGACCTCGCGAATATGCTGCAGGTTCACGACGAAGGATCGATGCGCGCGCCAGAAGGTCTCTGGATCGAGAAGATCCATGAGTTCTTCAAGGGTGCGACAGTTTGACAATCCTTCAAGCGTGGGAGTCGTCACGGTGATCGCACCGCCGTCGATGGTTGCATAGCAGATCTCTCGCTGATCGACCAGCAACAGGCGATTCTGCGCGCGAACGACGACTCGACCGGATTGCATGCTCGCCGCAGACGGAGGTTGTGGTCGCAGAAGCGGGCGGGCAGCCTGGGTCTGTTCTGCGAGCAAGCGAAGCAGAGCGTCGAGTTTGGCTTCTGTACCGTGGCTGGATGCAGCTTCAGCGACGCTTGCCGTGGATGCGGGATCGGCTGGCGGATGGGGATCATGCTCAGCTTGAGGCAAATCTGAGGTCGAGGTGCTGTGCGCTGCAGTCGCGAAGGCGTTGCTCGGCTTGGGCAGCTCCGCGATACGCCGCTTGGCCTTCTGTATGGTTTGGAGCACACGCCGTTTGCTAAAGGGTTTCAGCAGGTAATCGACCGCATTGACCTCGAAAGCCCGCACCGCGTACTGGTCAAACGCGGTGGCAAAGACGATCTGCGGAAGTCGGATCTTCCGTTCAAGAAGCTTCTTGAGGACGGCGAACCCGTCGAGTCCCGGCATCTGGACGTCCAGGAAGACGAGGTCGGGATGGTGTTGGCGAATCAGATCGATGGCTTCGATGCCGTTAGAGCCCTGGGCAAGAACCTGCACATCTTCTGCGCCTTCGAGCAGGTACTGCAACTCCTGACGCCCAAGGGGTTCGTCGTCGATGATGAGAGCCGTGAGGGTCATAGGCTCGGTCAGCTATTCTCGATACGCAGCGAGACGCGCCGGTGCTCCGTCGCGTGCCAGATCGCGCCCGCAATGAGCGCAGAAGACATCCGTAATGCGGACGCCGCGAAAACATTGTCCGCACACAGGGGCTACCTGGAACTGGCACTGTGGGCAGAAGTGACACGTGCCGGCGATCTCGGACGAGCAATGTGGGCAGCGCAGAAGCATGGGCTGCCGGAGGAGAAAGTACACGACCGCGCCGATCCCTCCCGGCATCAGGATCACAATCAGCATCCAAAGCCGCGCCGACATATTTCTTCGACGAACATCGCGGCTGACGTATCCGACGAGCAGGACGTAGCTTGCGATGGCTGTGCCATACGTGTAGCCCATCAGCAAGCGCATGGGCAGGAGTTCATGTTTGTGGTGCGGCATCACGCCGTGAAAAAGATACTGGACGGCGACAAACATCAGAACAGCGAGAATGATCGACCACAGAGGGATGATGCTTAGATCGTCACGTTGCGCCCTTGCGCGCTCCTCTGAATGAAAGCTGGAGCTTTCAGCCGATGTCGCGCTCAAGATGTCGTCCTTAAAGGGAAAACTCATCATGTCAGGTCGTTTCCGCCGGAGATACGGGCTCGGCGAAACCATACCATGACAAGCAGGAGCGTGGAAACGGGCAGAAACCAGAGGAGTAGGACCAGCATCTGCGCACTCGCGTCCGGAATTCCGGTGGGCGAAATTTCGTACTGATCAAAGACGTTCCAGACTGCCGCGGAGATGATTAGGAGTAAGACCGAGCAGACGGCGAGCGGAATCCAAAGCGTCCGGCCACGCTGGCGCCGAACGGCCAGGGTGCGGGCACGTTCACGAACGACGCGATGCGTACGATTGACGACCTCTGCGCGCGCACCCCCGGCAGAAATTGTTCCGGAGCAAGAGATATAACTCCCCCCCCCGTCTCGGCGAGATTTTCCTTCCACTTCCGAAGCAGCCGCCGATTCTTTCATGCGCCCACCTCGGCGGAGCGGCAGGCACGGAGCTTCTCGACCTCTGGCTTCAGCGCCGCCAGACCACGGTACAGCCGTGATTTCACGGTGGACAAGGGAGCGCGAGTCACGCCGGCGATCTCTTCCAAGGACAGCTCCTCGAAGAACCGCAGAAGAACAACCTCTCGCGAATTTGCTTCAAGCTTCACCAGGATCTCGCTTACCTCCGCGCGCTCTTCCCGAGTTTCAAACTGCTGCAGAGGCGATGGGCCGTCAAGAGCAATGTCGAGAGGGCGCTCGTCGTCCGAACTGTCACACATTGCGTCAAGACTGGCCATCGTTCGCTTGCGCGAAAGGTCAATAACAAGATTGCGCGCGATCGTAAAAAGCCAGGTATCGAAGCGTGCCTTACCGTTGTACTGCCCCCCACGGAGCAGAACACGCATCCATGTCTCCTGAAACAGATCTTCGGACAGTTCACGATTTCCGGTCAGAAAGAGCAAATAACGCATCAGCCGGTGCTGAAATTGTTCGATCAGACTGTCGAGCAACTCGGGATCCTGACGCTTGAGACCGCGAGCAATCGCAGCGTTCTGCTGCTGCAGCTCAAGCGCCTGTGCGGCGGAGATTGGAAGCGAAGCGGCCCGCATCAACTGTTTAGACGCGGCCTGGGAGTAAAAAGACGCAACTCTGCGTCTGGTTCCGCAGGCGTCCACAGAGGACCGGCCCCGGGCTAACTGTAAACTTATCTGATGGATGTCCTGTACGGTCTGCACCCGGTTGAGGAAGCAATCCGATCGGGCGCACGCCAACTCGATCGCGTCGTGGTTGCCCGGGACCGCCGCGACGATCGGCTTCAGAAGCTGCTTCAGATGTGCCGTGAAGCGGGCGTGCGTGTCTCGCTCGAACCCCGAGAGCAGCTAGCCCGCCTTGCAGGCACGGACGCGCATCAAGGTGTGCTTGCGCTTGCCGCCAGCCGAAAGCTTCTCGATCTCGAGGACCTCTTGCGCGCCTCTGCGACAGAAGGGAAGTTCCGATTTCTTCTTGCCCTGGACGGAATCGAAGATCCTCACAACCTCGGCGCTCTGCTGCGCACGTGTGATGCCGCGGGTATCGACGGCGTCATTCTGCCCGAGCGAAGGTCCGCTCCCATCTCAGCTACGGTGGCAAAGACCTCGGCCGGGGCCTCCGAGCACGTCCGCGTCGCGCGCGTTACAAACCTGGTTCGATCGCTAGAAGAGGTGAAGAGCCGACATCTCTGGGTCGTTGGGCTCGACGAGCGCGGCACGGTCGACTACACCGACTTCGATTTCAAGACAGACTGCGTTCTGGTTCTGGGCCGCGAAGGTGCAGGCATGCACGAGTTGGTCAAGAAGACTTGCGACTATCTCGTCCGCATCCCGATGTCCGGGCGAGTCTCCAGCCTCAACGTCTCGGTTGCCGGCGCGATTGTGATGTACGAAGCGATGCGGCAGCGCCGTGCCCCTGCAGCTCCGAACCGGAACGGAGACCAGATATCTGCGGTAGGGAGAGCGGAGAAGCCCCGCAGAGGTCTGGGCAGCTAGGTGCGCCTCCTAACAGTGCTTCTCCTGCTTGCGTCCTACCCTCCGCTCCTCTCCTTCGGGGCGGAGATACCCGCATGTCCGGCGGGCGGATGTCTCGCAGCCATGCAGGCCGGCTCCGGTCCGCCAGCAGCGACATCAGCAGAACCCGTTCCCAACATCACCGATGCGCAGCGGTCGGCTCTTGCCATTACGTCGTACGATCTCGATCTCCACCTCGCTCCGGAGGAGGCGAAGATCTCCGCGCTGGCGCGGATCGGCGTCCGCAATCGTGGCCCGGAGCCGATCAGCCTCCTCCCTTTGCAGATCTCGTCGACCCTCCATTGGGAGAGTTTCTCGGTGCGCCGCAACGGCCGGATTGAGACCCTCAGCTTCGACCAGCACTCTATCCAAACGGACGCCGACCACACGGGAGCCGTGCAGGAGGGCATCGTGCATCTTTCAGAGCCGTTGCCGCCGGGCGCCTCGGTCGACCTCACATCTGCGTACTCCGGCGAGATTCACCGGAGCGCCGAGCGGCTTTCCCGGCTGAGCATAAAGCCCACCGAAGCGAGCTTTCGAGACTGGGACGAGATTGGCCCGGAGACCACGGCGCTCCGGGGCTTCGGCCATGTCCTGTGGTTCCCAGTTGCTGCGCGGCAGGCCTTCCTGGGCGATAGCTCCGAACTCCACGACGCTGAAGGGAAGCAGCGTCAGCAATCCCGGGCCGCGCCGTTTCGCCTCCGTCTGAGCGTCTCGTTCCGCGGAGAAGCTCCAGCCGCGGCTTACTTCTGCGGCCTTCCGCAGCCGATCGTCTCCGTCCGTGACGATAGCAATGCTCCGATCGCAGAGTCGCAGGGCGTAGCCACGGCGGAGTGGAGGCTCCCGCGCCTCGGCTTCCAAAGTCCGAACCTGTTTGTGACGGCAACTTCGGCCAGGACCAAAGGCAAGCTCGTCTCAGCTGTAACCGAGCGCGACGATAACGAAGGCGGTTTGGAGCTCTACTCCGATGCGGCCGAGCTTCTCCGTCCCCTGCTCGCGCAGTGGCTGGGCGAACATCCTGCTCAGGACTTGACCATCCTCGATCACGCTGGGGAACGCTTTGAGGATAATGCGTTTGCTGTCATGCCGATGGGCATGAACGGGACGCTGGCCCCAGCCCCGGACGACCTGGCGCCAGAGCTGGCTGTTCCGCTTGCGCACGCATTCTTCCACTCGCCGCAGCTCTGGCTGGACGAAGGCGTTCCGCAGTTGATGGAGCTGCTCTGGACCGAACAACGGGCAGGTCGCGCAGCCGCTCAGGCACAGTTTGCGCCGGACCTCGGTGCTCTGCAACTGGCAGAGGCCGACACAGGGGAAGGTCCGCCGGAAGGTGTGAAATCGAAGGAGGACGACAGCCTCAACCGAGGCTCACGCGAGGTCTTCTACCGCACCAAAGCCGCAGCTGTGCTGCTCATGCTCCGCTCCGTGGTCGGCGATGCGAACCTGCAACACGCTCTCCGCGAGCTGCGCCGCGAGCCGAAGCTCGATGCCGATCCAACCGGCTTCCAGCGTGCTCTTGAAGAGGTCGCCCATCGAAGGCTGGACTGGATCTTTGACGATTGGGTGTACACCGACAAAGGCCTGCCCGATCTCCGCGTCATCAGCGCGATCAGCAGACCCTTGCCTGCTGGGAACACGGGGGCGCTTGTGGTCGTCGCGGTCCACAACGACGGACGCGCCTCAGCTGAAGTTCCCGTGACCGTACGATCGGGCACGCTCACCGCGACCGAGCGTCTGCTCGTCCTGGGACGCTCCAGCGCCTCGGTGCGTATCGTCTTCGAAGGTCAGCCGCAAGAGGTCCAGGTTAACGACGGCTCCGTGCCCGAGATCGCCGAGTCGCGCCACGTGGTCGCGATACAGCCTCGCTGACTGTTCGCTCGCGCAGATCAGTCCAGACCTGCGGTCCGCCCCAATCGCGATGTGCGGTTAGATCCAGGCGAACCGGCTCGGTGTCGGCAGAGGCTGCCAGCGTCTCGGCCAGCCCGTCCCCGAACTGCGGAAGCGCGGCCCCGAGCGCGACTAGACGCTCTGGACTTGCTGTCCCGCTCACGTGGAGAGAGTATCCGCTTGCGTTGAAGGAGCCGTCCAGCATGACCTCGTTCTTTCCGTCGAGGGCGACTCTGGTCGGCCTGAGGACAAAGACCGGCACATCCGGCTGACTTACGTACGCTCCACGAGGCAAGCTCCGCGGCGCTCCCGAACTCGCCGCGGAACCATCTTCCGCGCTCAGGATCATGTCGCCAAACACGACAGGCGTAGCGCCCAGAGCGGACCCGCGCACCTCAGCTCCGGACAGTTCCGCCTGTCCGGTCCAGATGCTTCCCGTCGGATCTCTGGGTGCGCAGCAGGGTGGCTCGATCGCGCCCGTCGCCCTCCCGGCATCGCGGCTCAGGCTCCCCGAAAGAACTCCCGTGAGAGTCGTCTGAGGCGGCGTTCTTGCGCTGGCGACGCGGAACCAGCTCAGAAGCACCTCTGCCGGGACTCGGGCAGCACCCACCTGAACACTCGAGGACCTAAGATTGCGAACATCGGGAATTGTGCCGGTGAGAGCCACTGTCCCGTTCTTCCCTCCTGGAAGAGCCAAACCGCACCTAAGATTGTCAAAGCTGTGGAGAAGCTCCGTCGCATTCGCCGCACACTCCACATCTACTTGCAGCGATTGCACGGGAACAAACTCGGAACGGCGAAGATCTTTCACTCGCAGGCGCGTATGCACCTCAGCCTGCCCCAGCGTTCCGTGCAGATTTGTCGAAAGCATAAGCTCTCCACGCAAGCCCACATCCTGCCCGAAGACGATCCTACTCGCCTCGCCAAGCGGCGCTCCACGCCAGTTTGCGTCCAGCGTAATGGGGACCGCACCGAGCGTAGATGCATGACCGAGAGTCGCCTCCATCTGCAACGAACCGGAGTCGGAGATGTAGGTGTCTGTGCGCAGAGGTTGGGCATCGAGGCGCATGCGCCACTCCTGCGGCCTCGGAAGCCAGAGCGCGAAGTTCGCGTCCACTAGCGAGAACGGCCTCTTCTCGACACCCTCCTTGAAGTTGATGCGAGCTCCCTTCGCTTCGATATAGGGGAATCTGGGGGCGTCGCCAGCCTCTGCCTGTCCTGTCGGCGCGACCTCGATGCGCGCCGCCTTTAGAAGCACGCTCTCCACGTTCCAGCCGCCGTTCGGCGCATGCACAAGGTTCACGCTCGGCTCGCTGAAACTGATTCTCGAGAACTCAATTCGCCGCCGCCACAAGGAACTCACCCGAAGCGTCGCCTGCACGGAGTTGGACCGGATGATCGGCTCCGAACCGAACTCGGGAGCCTCCTCCACAACGAAATTCGTCAGCGTAAAGCTTGGCAACGGCAGGAGATTCAGAGCGACATGGTCCAGGTGAACGGGACGGCCTAGACTCAGTCCAATGCTGGTGCTGATCCGACGCTGGTACCGGTTCAGGCTTACAAGCGGCGGTAGAAGAAGCAGGGTCGCAATCAGCAGAAGGATTGCCATCAGGCCGAGCAGCTTAGACCTGAAACCCACACGCCAGGTCGAACTCAGGATACTCCGGGGATCTTTGGCCGCGGAACTCGCGTTCCCTGCGTCCGAAGCCACCCAGGAACGAGATGTATCGATCTGTTCGGTATCCCGTACACCTCGCATGCTGCGCTCCCGAACGTGTCTGGCGCTATTTATAGAACCCGGCACGTCGCATACTTTATTTCACGAGGTGCAGCGTTCGATTCCAGCGCGTCTGGTCAAAGATGTGGACTAAGATGTGTCCCACAAAGCTCAGGCGCTCCCCGATGCTCTGCTTGTTGATTTGGTCGGCGGGCGTCTTGAACGACCAGTACACAAACAGCGGCCGCCCAACGATGTTCTCCCTCGGCACAAAGCCCCAGAAGCGACCGTCGAGGCTCTCGGTCCGGTTGTCACCCAAGGCAAAAACCTTGCCCGGCGGTACGACCAGATCTTCTCCCTGGATATGCGACGGTAGATCGATTGCCCAGCTCGCCGTCACGTCGTCATTGCTGCTCGGCGGAACCGCGGGAAAGTCGTCGCGGTAGGCGTTGTAGGCGTGCATCGGATTTCCGTCGGACGTAGGTTTTCCTGCCTGCGGCTCGTTCTGCGCGACACCGTTCAGGTAAACAACGCCGTTCCGGAGATGAATCCGGTCGCCTGGAATCCCGATCGCGCGCTTCACCAGAAACAGATCCGGCTCACCCGGCTTCAGAAACACAATTACGTCTCCACGATGCACGTTGCGGTAGAACATGAATGGCGCCCATCGCGCAGGCGGCGCCAGCGAGATACGATCCACCAGAACGTGGTCGCCGATCAGAAGCGTCTTCACCATCGAAGCGGAAGGAATCTCAAAATTCTGGAAGATAAACGTCATAACGAAGAGTCCGACCGCGAGCACGCTGCAGATCGAACTCAGCGATTCAAGCGCTGTCTCTTTCTCTTCGGTCGCAGGCGGTTCAGCGACGATTGGTTCCGCTTCGAGCGTGGCAGTCTTCACGGTCTCTCTCTTCTCCGCTCTTCCGCGGGGTCTCTGTCAGTGTACCGCTAGACCCCTATCCAGAAAGGCCAAGAGCCGCGGCGCTTGAAGCCAAAGTCACACCTCTGCGCTACCGAATCACCCGCAGAATGCGCTTCCAGCGAATGGACGGGAAAAGAGCATTGCCGATGTCGCCCCGGGGCGAGGCAGCGTCAGCATCCCTCAATCCGGATTCGCGCCCAGGCTCGCCGGCACCTTCGCCTGGACGCACAGAGAAGTAGATGAGAAGAGGCCTGCCCGCGATCGCCGTCCGCGGAACCAGACCCCAGTACCGACTGTCCTCGCTGTTGTTCCGATTATCCCCCAGCACGAAATACCGTTCGCGCGGTACTGTCAGTTCTCCATTTTCGACCAGCAGATGAAGCTCGGTCCACCACCGTGAAGTCACCTCGGGATCGGTGCTCGAAAGGTGAGGGAAATCGTCCCGAAACGGATCCCGCCGGCTCGGCCCATATACGGTGTAGGGCTCTGGGAGCGCTCGTTCATTGACGAAGACAACGCCGTCGCGAATCTTCAGATGATCTCCCGGCATGCCCACCACGCGCTTCACCAGGTGCAGCGAGGGATCGACCGGGTAACGAAACACGACGATATCGCCGCGATGCACGTCGGCGGGGGGCAGTGGATCGGCAAACCGAAGTGCGCCAGGGCTACCCGGCGGCCTCTTCTCGATCAGTAGAAAGTCTCCAATCAGAAGCGTTCGCTCCATGGATCCAGAGACAATTCGCGAGGGTTGGATCAGAAACGTCGTGATAAACAGCGCGATTACCACCAGCGGCAGAAAGGAACGAATGGCGGAAAACAGGTCTGCCCGATATCCATGCACGGCGAGGTGTCGTACAGGTGTCTTCTTCGTGGGTCCGACCTGTGGTTCTCGGTCGCCAGGCTCCGGTCCCCCGGCTTCCGCCTGCGAATGAGAGAGATCACTTTGAGACACGGGCGGATCGCTCAATCAGCAACCTCGGCTGCGCTCGAAGCTCGCCGATCTTTGTTGGCACTGCGGTCGTCGGCATTGCGGTCGTCGGTAGTGCGGCTCAACGCGATGCGCGCCGCTTCTTGTTGTGCCGCCTTCTTGCTCCCGGCGACAGCTTCGCCTAGCGGCTCCGACACCCCGCCGTCCGCCTCGAGCCGCACCTCCACGCGAAATCGTCGCTGGTGGTCCGGTCCTGTCTCCTCAAGCGTGACGTAGCTTGGCCGCCCCCCGCCGATCGCCTGTAGACGCTCCTGCAGGGCAGACTTGAAGTCGCCGATCGCGCCGCTAAAGGTTCCACCTGTCCCCAACGCACGCGCCAGGTCGGGCAGGGAAGGCTCGATCACGTGCTGCTCGATAAACTTCCGTGCGGCCGGAAGTCCGGCATCGAGGTACAGCGCCGCAATCACCGCTTCAAGCGCGTTGGCGAGCAAAGCCGTCTTTTGCCGCCCGCCGGTGCGCTCCTCCCCTCGGCCCAACCGGAGAGACTTGCCGATTCCGATGCGTTCTCCCACCCGCCCAAGATGCACTCGGCTGACCAGCGAGGCCCGCAGCCGCGTCAGCTCACCCTCGCGCGAATCGGGAAATCGCCGGTAAAGGTACTCGGCCGCAACCAGCCCGAGAACGGCATCCCCCACAAACTCCATCTGCTCATTGTTCGTCAAAGGATCGAGCGCCGTCTCAGGATCGGATTCAAACGCGAGCGACCGGTGCGTCAGAGCGCGCTCCAGCAGAGCCGGATCGCGAAACAGATGGCCTGTCAGACGGTCCGCAGGTGAAGCCGAGATGGATCGAGGCTGGTTCAATGTCCGTACCCGCTTTGGAGCGGGTTCCCTGCCATCTACTTTATCGAATTCAACGCAGCCTGACCTACTTCGGATCCGGTGGCCGATACGCGTCCTTCTCGGCCTTCCCACTCGGATCGAGCGGTGCATCCTCACTCTCCGACGCAACCGGCGCTTCGCGCTTGGGCAGAGCAAACGGCGCTCGCAAACCCTTGTCCGCCGCGGCTCTTGCATCCGGCTGACTCCCCGGAACCTCCAGCGCCGCACGATACTCCTGAACCGCCCGCTTGCGATCGGGCGCCGTGTCATACAACCGCCCCAGATAGATGTGCGACCACGCCAGCGTGCGCGGATTCTTGGAGGTCGCCAGCGCCTGCTCGAAATGGGCGATCGCCTCCTCGGGCTGCCGCTCCATCACGCCAATCCTCGCCAGAATGTAGTGAGCTTCAGCGTGGTCCGCATGTGGATCGGCGAGCGCCTTTCCCGCAATCTCCTCGGCCCCCGTGGCATCGCCTTGCATCATCTTCAACTCCGCCAGACCTAGCCCCGTGGGCGGCATCACCTGCCTCGCCACCACGTCGTGCGTCGCCTCCGGCAAAAACGCGATCTCGCGCGCACGATGGCGCTGCCGGTCAACATCCATGCCGTACACCATCGGCCCAATATTGTCTTTTAGGCTGATCCCGTCCCGCTCCATCACACTCAGCTGGCCGTAGAAGTACTCCACCAGAACCCATCCCTGCCGCATCGCCAGGTCCACCGAGCGCCGTCGCGCTGCCTCGACCTCGCGGTTATACAGGTTCATCTCTGCCTCATACCGCTCCGCATCTCCTCGCAACCGCATAGTGTCCGGCCGCTTCGGCCTCTGAATCCCGGTCTCCATCGTCCGCGCTTCGATCGCTTTGATCAGGCACTCGGCCAGCAGCGCAACAATGTCCGACTTATACGTGAACTCCAGGGGCGCATCCGCAACCGACTTCAGCATCGGCAAGAGTCGGTCCATCGCCGCCGCACGCGCGTACACCATCGGCTCAACCTCATAGTGCAGATACGTGTGCCGGATCTGCTCCATATGCGAGTTCGTCCCATCCTCCCCGCTCGGCGAGGTGACGATCACGTAGTTCGGGCCGTAGATGCGGGCGTTCACCGCCGAGGGCGCCAGCATCGGCTCCAGAAGCACCAAAAATCGCCGGCCATCGTAGCTGCTCACCGCCGATCTCAGATAGATATTGGTGTTCAGGATCATTCGCGTCAGCGGGTCATGCAGCCCATTGACCAACGCCTCGTACTGCGGCCGGTGGCGAAGCCAGATCACATGAAGTCGCGTCTCCTCGTTGAACGTCCGAAGCAGCGGAAGGATGTTGACAATCTGAGTCGAATCCGGCGGAAGTTCGGTTTCATCCACGCTTGGCGTCAGCTCCGGCGATAAGAAGAGCGACAAGGACACGTACTGGGCAATGTTTCTGGCGCGGTCCGCGAGTGTATGCTGCCGGATGTACGTGCACAGAGCGTCTCGGCTCTCGCGCGCCTTTGCCGAAGCGTTGACGGCCTCGTCGACGTCCCGCCGAACCTCCCGCCGGACAGGGTTCGAAGCCGCAAGATCCGCGTCGTACCCGCACGCATTCAGCGCCACGGCAAGGTCGAACAGCGGCTCACTGGTCTCAAGCGTAACCGCCGCGCCGGCCGCCTCGGGCTGGGTTCCAGGCTTCTGTCTGCTGCTCGAAGTCTGTGGAGCGGACGTCTGTCTGCTCTCAGGTGCGCTGCTGCTCGAAGAGCTCTGGCTCTGAGCGACTGCACAACAGACCGCCGCAGAAAGAACCAACATCCCTAGGCCACCAGAGACCAGCCTCACCCAGGAACAAGGCGCAGGGTCTTTCCGTAGGTGGCGCAGTGACAGCCAAGATGAATACACAGTAGAGGGACGCACCTGTGAAGTTTAGGGGAGCGCTCAGAGCCTTGGCAAACCCATACCTTCTCGCTCGACCAGGTCCGTTCGGCCCGTTAGCCCCGAACCGAGATGCCTTCATACGTTAGAACTACGTGACCGCGGACCGGGATGCCAAACACGCGCGCAGGCTCAAACACACTCAACAGGAGCTGGTCCAGTACCTGCTGCTGCACCGCGACATCTTCCGGCCCTGAAACAACCCTATAGTCGTACACTTGCCCACGATCATTCACCGACGCCTCCACAACAATCGTCGTGTCGTGCGTCGTCTGGATCGCCCTGGGCCGCGCTGCCGAATACATGTAGTGTGGCGTAGTCATCGCTCCCAGAGGCTCATCGTTCGCCATCACAGGCTGGGGCGCGGCCACAATGCCCACCAGAAGCGCAATCCCGCCTAGCAGAACAATCGTTCCTGCGAGACCTGCCGAGGCCTGCAGCAGAAACGGTCGCACACCGTTCTGCCACTTCAGCGCAAGCCGCTCTGTTCGAGCACCAGCAGACCGGGCACTCTCATGCGAAATCGCCAGACGCAAGCGCAACGCAAGATCCAGAGGTGGACGCACCGGCCCCAATGCGGCCAACTGCTGCTGAATCCGACAAGCCGTCTCGAACTCTCCCAGACACGGCGCGCAACGTCTCAAGTGAGCGTCGATCTGCTGCATCTTGTGGCCGGACACAGCCCCATCGATGTACCCTGAGAATCCCTCCTGAACCGAACCGCACTCGTCCGAGATACGCCTGGATCTGATCAGCTTCGAAACTTTCAGGACAGGATTCATCGGGTCACCCTGCCTGTCTGAAACCGGCTTGCGAGACCATCGCTCGAATGGTCAGACAGAACCTCCGCGCTCAGCAACCCGCGCAGCATGCTCCGACCTCGCGTCAAACGCGACTTCACCGTTCCCAGATTCACGTTCAAAACCTCCGCAATCTCCTCATACGCGAAGCCGTCGATCTCCCGAAGAACCACCACCGTTCGGAATTGCTCAGGCAGCTCTCGCAACGCAGCATCGATCCGCGCCCTCACCTCGCCCTGCGCCGCATGGTCAAACGGACTTTCGCCCTTTGCCGCCAGAAACTCCAAGAGCGGTGGCGTATCCTCGTCCGCCTCACGGTCCGAGCTATCGATCGTGATCTCCTGCCGCTTGTGCCGGCTCCACCATCGGCGGCGGTTCGAAGCCTCGCGCAACGCAATCCGATATAGCCATGTGCGGAGGCTCGCTTCTCCATTGAAGCTGCGGATACTGCGAAACACCTTGATAAACACTTCCTGAGTAACGTCCGCGGCGTCCGTTGGATCGTTCAGGCTGCGAGCGATCAGCGAAAAAATCTGCTGATGATATTGCGCGATAAGAACAGCAAACGCTTCCTCTGAACCGGCCTTCAGATCAGCAATCAGCGACGCGTCCTCCGCCTGAAGTCCGATTGCGCTCGCCAGATTTGCCATCGCGACTCCCGCCTGCATCGTTCTCTCCCTGTAAAACTACGACCTCTGCTCCAGATTGTGCAAGCCTGGATTCAAAACTGCGCCGCCGGCGGCCGAGTGCTCGCTCACTCTAACCTCTTAGACACCGGATAGGCATGCTTTGGTCTTGTTTAAATCACGCAAAATCCTCTGTGAGTACCTCATCAGACAGAACGCGCGGCCTCAGATCGCTTTTTCCTGTCCCTTCGCCTCTCTCGCACATCGTCGTTGACGAAAGAGGTTCAGTCGGCCAGAATAGACAAGTCCCTCCCAAAAGTGTGGGCCTGTGGCGCAGCTGGGAGCGCGCTTCCATGGCATGGAAGAGGTCATCGGTTCGATCCCGATCAGGTCCACCAGTCACTTCAATCACTTAGGGAGACTCTGATTAACTACCTTTGATTCGCCGTTTTGAGGTTTTATGCT
>CAXUIB010000039.1:14995-16607 GCA_964250945.1 uncultured Acidobacteriaceae bacterium | reverse complement strand
GATCTGCATCGCTGATGTAGGAGCATGTCTCTGGCCAAAGATGAGGCCGGATGGGCTATGCGGAAATGTTGCGAAACTGGGGCGATTTTGGCGGACTTGCGTCATGTGATGTGCGGGTCTGGTAGGCAAGTGCGCTGAGGTAGGCAAGGGTTGCCGGACTGGAGCTAGGCAGGGCTTGCCTAGCTGCGGCCGCGACGGGCAAGGAAGGTTTCGTCGAGGGCGCTTTGTTCTTTGCGGGCGAGTTCGCGCTGTTGGTTGCTCCGGTGCTGTTCGCGAAGGTCCGTGATCATCTCGCGGTCGCGGCGGGCGGCCTGGTAGATGCTCATCTGGCGATCGCGGAGATGGAGCCACTGGGAGATCTGCCCATCGAGATCCTTGCGGGCCTGCTGGAGGAGCGCGCGACGCGAGTATGAGCTGTGCAGGTGCGATGCGAGGAGCGGCTGCTGGACTTCGGATTGGCGGGCCGCAAAGGTGGCGGCGAGGTCCGTGTCGATGCGCTCGATGGAGCGGCGGGTTTCGGCGATCTGCGCGAGGATCTGGGAGAGGATGCGCTCCTCGCGAAGCTCCGCGTTTTCTCGGACTTTGAGGACGGCCTCCAGCGGGAATGGGGCGGGCATTTATGTAGGAAGGGCTAGTAGCTGCTGCAGTGTGTCGGCGTAGCTGGATAGGTTTTCGGAGCGTTGCTTGAGGAAGTCGTTGAGTCGAGGGAGGATTTCGACGGCGCTGTCGAGGGTTGGGTCGGAGCCTTTCTGGTACGCGCCGATGCGGATGAGGTCTTCGGAGCGGGCGTGGGCGGCGAGGAGGAGGCGGAGGGCTTGAGCCTTTTGTTTGTGCGGTTCGGAGCTGATGCTGGACATGAGGCGGCTGAGGCTGTCGAGGATGGAGATGGGTGGGAAGTGACCTCGGGCGGCGAGGGCTCGGTCGAGGATGATGTGGCCGTCGAGGAGGGAGCGAACGGTGTCGGCGACGGGATCCTGCTGGTCGTCGCCTTCCATGAGGACGGTGTAGAAGGCCGTGATGCTGCCGGTGCGGAAGTTGCCGGCGCGTTCGACGAGTTTGGCGAGCTTGTTGAGGACGGACGGGGTGTAGCCCTTGGCGGTGGGTGGTTCGCCGGCGGCGAGGCCGACTTCGCGCTGGGCCATGGCGAAGCGGGTGAGCGAATCGACGACGAGGAGGACGTGTTTGCCTTGGCCGGCGAAGTGTTCGGCGATGGCGGTGGCGGCGAGGGGAGCGCGGAGGCGAAGGAGCGGGGACTGGTCGGAGGTGGAGACGACGACGACGGAGCGGCGGCGGCCGACTTCGCCGAGGAGATCGAGGAATTCGCCGACTTCGCGGCCGCGTTCGCCGACGAGGGCGAGCACGGTGACGTCGGCGGCGCTGCCTCGCGCCATCATGCCGAGCAGTGTGCTCTTCCCGACACCGCTGCCGCCGAAGACGCCGAGTCGCTGGCCCCGGCCGCAGGTGATGAAGCCGTCGAGCGCGCGGATGCCGCAGCCAAGGGCTTCGCGGATGGGGACGCGGGTGAGGGGGAGGGGAGCCGAGCCGTCGACCGGGACGGTGCGGTTTGCGCGAAAAGGGAGGTCGCTGTCGATGGGTGTTCCGGTGGCGTCTT
>CAXUIB010000039.1:0-14985 GCA_964250945.1 uncultured Acidobacteriaceae bacterium | reverse complement strand
GGCGTCTATGACGCGGCCGAGGAGCTCCGGACCGACGCGGACCGAGGGTCGTGTGCCGATGGCGGTGACGGTGTCGCCGAAGCGGATTCCCTGGGGGTCGCCGACGACCATGGACAGCATGGTGGAGCCGCGAAAGCCGACGATCTCGCCGGTGTAGAGATCACCGTGGACGGAGCGGATCTGGCAGCACTCGCCGACGGAGCAGAAGGGGCCTTCGGACTCGATGAGGTTGCCGATGACCTGGAGGACGCGACCTCGCCAGAGCAGTGAAGGTGTGCGGTCGAGATGGTTGCGAAATGTTGCGAGGGAGCTTGAGTTCACTTTCGGTCCGGGCGGTGCGCGAGGAGATCGAAGAAGCCCTGCTCGACCTCTTTGAGTTGGGCTTCGATGCTGAAGTTTGCGGTGCCGAGGGAGGTTTCGACGATGCAGTCGCCGGGGGCGAGGGATGGGTCGGCTACGAGTCTGGGCGTGGTGTTGGAGGGTGTAGTACTGAGATGCTGGGTCCAGGCGGGGATGTCTCCGGAGGGAAGGCGGATGGAGACCTCGGTGCCTCCCTGCATCTGGTCGAGCGCGATGCGAACGACGGCGGTGAGCAGCATGGGATCGGCGATGGCTTCGCGATGGAGGATTTTGCGGGCGACGGCGAGAGCGAGCTGGACGACTTCGGCTTCGATGCGGCTGAAGTACGATTGGCGATCGGCGGTGAAGTTTTGAAGTGCTGTGTTGATGCGATCTCGTTCGGAGCGGAGGAGAGTTTCGGTCTCGGCTTTGTGGCGTGCCTCGATGGTCTTTGTGAGAGTGGCGCAGGCGGTGTCGACGCGGGCGGCGAGATCGGCCTCCGAGATGCCGGGTGGAGCGAGTGGCGTCTCCGGAGCCGGCTCGCCCGACCCTGACCGGAGGTGGGAGACCGCAAAGGGATCGGCGACAGCGGAGGTCTCGATGTACTCGAGCGCGAGGAAGGGAGGGAGGGAAGCGCTAGACAAAGTCGTCGCCTCCGTCGCTCTTCAGGATCATTTTGCCTTCGGCCTCGAGCTTGCGGGCTGCCGCGACGATTTCCATCTGGGATTTGAGCACGTCCTTGTTGCGGATGGGTCCCATGGCTTCGGTGTCTTCCTTGAGCATTTCGACGGCGCGGGAGGACATGGTTTGGAAGAAGTGATTGCGAAGATCTTCGGCTGCGCCTTTGAGGGCGATGGCGAGGCATTTTTTATCGACGGCGCCGGCGAGCTCACGCATCTGGATGACATCGACTTTGAGGAAGTCTTCAAAGGTGAACATGAGTTCGCGGACGCGGACGGCGAGGGTGGAGTCGTGTTCTTCGATTTTCTGGAGGATTTCGCGAGAGGATTCGGAGTCGATGCTGTTCATGAGGTCGGCGACGCTTTGGAAGCCGGAGTAGGCGCGCTTGTTATCTTCGCCGGCGGAGCGAAGGCGGCGGTTGACGGAGGTGGAAACGCGTTCGGCGATGCGGGGCGAGAACTGGCGGAGGCTGGCGAGGCGGCGGACGGCGTCGGCGCGGCGTTCGCGGGGGAGGTGCATGAGGAGGGCCGATGCTTGCTTGGCATCGAGGTGGCCGAGGATGAGGGCGATGGTTTGGGGGTGTTCGGCTTCGAGGAGGCGCGCGAGCTGTTTGGGGTCGGCTTTCTGGAGCGATTCGACGCGGCCAGCGTTCATCTCTTCATCGGCGGCGAGGCGCTGCAATAGGCTCTTAGCCGCGGTCTCGCCGAAGGCTTGTACGAGGAGACGTTTAAGGGTTTGCGGACCGCCCTCAGTGACGTGCTGTTCGGAAGCGATCTGGTGATATTCCTCGAGGACCTGGCGGGAGACGACGAGGGGGACGCGACCGAGGCTGTTGACCTCCTGCGTGATCCGTTCGAGGTCGGCGTTTGGGAGGTTGCGAAGGATGCCGGCGGCGGGAGCTTCGCCTATGGCGGTGATGAGGATTGCTGCCTTCTGCGGGCCGGTGAGCTTGGTGTAATCGGTAACTGAGGTCATGCGGGGTCCTCTCGCAACCAGGCTTGAACGGCGCGGGTGGTGGTGGCGGGTTCGGCTTGAACTAGGTCGACGATCTGCTTCTTGAGAAGGAGTGTGCCGGGGTCGCCCTCGGAGAGACCGGGCGTGGACGATGTAGCGAGTTCAGTGATCGCGGAGCCCGCGAGTGCCGGGATGTCCTGTGGTGGAGCGAGTTCCTTGGATGTGGCGAAGACTCTCTTCTGCATGGGGCGGAGGGTGAAGAGATAGACGATGAGGAAGAGGGCGAGGACAGCGGCGTAGCGGACGACGTTGGAGTAGTCGGCGAGGCCTTTGCGTACTTTATCGAGCTTGGTTTCGGGGACGATGTCGGGAGTTGGGGCGTGGTCGAAGGCCATGTTTTCGACGCTGATGATGTCGCCTCGGGCGGTGTCGAGGCCGATGGCGGCACCGGCGAGATCGCCGAGTTGTTTGAGTTCGGTGGCGGAGCGTTTGTGGTCTGTTTCGACCCACTTGTTGCCGGCCTGTTTGCGCTCGATGAGGTCGTTGACGAGAAGGGCGGCGGTGATGCGGCGGATGCGGCCGGCCGGGGAGACGGTGTGTCGGGAGATTTTGTTGACGCCGTAGGCGGAGTTCTCAGTTTTGGAGATTTGCGCGCCGTCCGCGGGCATGGCGGTGGCGGCGGGGGCGCCGCCTTTGGCGTTTGGAAGATTGCTGGAGGTGCCGGGGACGCCGCCGACGCCGGCGCCGGCGCCGGTTTGCTCATCGGAGCGCTGGGTGGTGAGTAGAGCGCTGACGGCGGGGTCGTATTTATCCTGATTTTCTTCGCTGGTGCTGAGATCGTATTCGACGTTCACGCTGGCGCGGAGGTTTTCGGGCCCGACTGCCGGGCCGAGGGTAGCGATGAGACGGGCGGCGAGCGCCTGCTCGATGTTGTCGCCTTTACCGCCGGAGGTGGAGGATCCGAGCGCCTGGTTGGAGTCGGCGTCGATGATGGCGACGTCGGCGGGGGCGAGTTCGTCTACGGCTCCACTGAGCAGGCGCGAGATGGAGGTGAGCTGATCTCGAGAGAGGGTGCCGTGTTTGAGGCGAAGGGTGACGGAGGCTTTGGCGCCGTGCTCTCGGTCGAGGAAGACGGAGCTTCTGGGCAGGACGAGGTGGACGCGCGCACTTTTGACGTCGCCGAGGGTTTGAATGGTGCGTTCGAGCTCGCCTTCGAGGGCGCGCTGGTAGTTGACCTTTTCGTCGAATTCGGTCTGACCCCAGGAGACTTTGTCGAAGAGTTCAAAGCCGAGGCGGCCGCTGCGCGGACCCTCCTGCGAGGCGACCTGAAGGCGAGCCTGGTCGATCTGGTCGGCGGGAACGTTGATGGAATGGCCGTCGGGGCTGAGTTGGAAGGGGATGTTCTTCGCGGTGAGCTGGGCAGAGAGAGCCTGTGCGTCCGCGGGTTCGAGACCGACCATGAGTGGCTTCATGTCCGGGGTTGTGATGACTTTGGTGAAGCCGCCGAGGAGGGCGACGGTGAGGACGGCACCGCCGCCGAGCAACAGGCGCTGGCGCGGTTTGAGACCTGCCCAGAACTGTTTTGCTTGCTGAAATGTTTGGTCGAGCCCGGCCATGATCTTGGGGTCCTAGATGTGTGCGACGTGCTTGAGAGGCTTGTTGAAACGACAAGAGGGGAAGGCGAAATCGGTACCTCGGCGGCTAAAGCCGCACGGCAAATGAGGTTGTAAGGCACGGCTGGAGCCGTGCCCATAAGCGAAACGGCGGATTTCGACAGGCTCTCAGAACTGCATCTTCTCGATATCCTGGTACGCGTTTACGATTTTGTTGCGGACCTGCATCATGAGCTGAAAGGAGATGTCTGCTTTTTCGACGGCGACCATGACGTTGGAGACATCGCCGCTGCCGCCCTGGAGCAGGCTACCCACCTGCCCGTCGGCGGCGGAGCTGAGTTTGTCGACCTGGTCGATGGCATCTTTGAGGACGCTTCCGAAGCCTCCCTGATTGTTTGCGGAGAAAGCAGAGTTGGAGGTTGAGAGATTGTCGTAGAGGTGCTGGACGAGGGATGCTCCGGTGCTGATGCTGTTCATAATTTGGGTCTCGCTTTTAGCTCTTGAGGATGTCGATGGATTGCTGGATGAGCTGCTTTGAGGCGCTGATGGCGGAGGCGTTGAGTTGATAGGCGCGGACGGAGCCCATGAGGTCGACCATCTCCTGAACGGGGTTGATGGCGGGGTAGGCGACGTAGCCTTCCTTGTCGGCGTCAGGGTGGCCCGGCTCGTAGCGCTTGATTGGGTCGGCGGGGTCGTCGACCACGCGGGAGAGGCGGACGGTTCCGGGTTGCTTTTGGGAGGCGGAGCCGTGGCCGGCGAGCATGAGGCGGAAGGCGTTGCTTGACGATGTACTGAAGACGACTTCCTTTCGCCGGAAGGGGCCGGTTCCGTCGGCTGTGTGGGTGGTGTCGACGTTGGCGAGATTGGTGGCGGAGACTTCGGAGCGTTGCCGTTCGGCGGAGAGGGCGGAGGCGCTGATGGAGAGGACGTCGAAGAGGCCCATGATTATTGATCTCCTTTGATGGCGGATAGGAGCTGGTGAAATTGTGACTTGAGCAGCTGTGTGCCGAGCTGGAACTGGAGCTGGGATTCGGAGAGCAGGAGCGATTCGCGGTCAAGGTCGACGTCGTTGCCGTCGGGTCTCTGGAGAAGGCCGGGTACGGTGTGAGCGGCGACCTGGACGTTGGTTCCGGGGGCGCTTGTGAGGGCGCGTTTCATCTCACGGCTGAAGTCCATGTCCTCGGTCCGATATCCGGGCGTGTCGACGTTTGCCATATTGGAGGCGATGATTTTTTCCCGTTTGGCGGTAAGCGTAAGAAAGCTCTCGAGCATTGAATTTACTGGAGGCGTGGGCATTTCAGGCATAACTCCTTGGTGGGAGATCGTATTGTCGAATTTTGTTGCGGACGGTGCGTAGGCTGATGCCGAGCATTTCGGCGGCGCGGGTTCTGTTGCCTCGGGTGAGTTCGAGGGTTTGTTCGAGGTGAGATCGTTCGAGTTCGCGGATAGACACACCGGTTGGGGAGGTGCTGCGATGCGGCGGGATGGCCGGCTGGGAAGACGGTTGAGAGCGGTTGCGAGCAGGTGCGATCTCGCTGTCGAAGTTTGCGGCGGTGATGACGTTTCCGGGGTTGAGGGAGAGGACGCGTTGGATGAAGTTGCCGAGTTCGCGGATGTTTCCCGGCCAGAGATGGGTTTGGAGGCGATCGAGGAATGCTGGTTCGAGATGGACCTGGGGGCGGTTGCACTTGGTGGAGAAGAGCTGTGCGAAGTGGTTCGCGAGGAGAGGGATGTCTTCGGTTCTTTCGCGCAGCGGTGGGAGGGAGAGGGGGATGACGTTGAGGCGGTAAAAGAGGTCGCTGCGGAAGCGGCCCTGCTCGACCATGGAGCCGAGGAAGACGTTGGTGATGGCGATGACGCGTAGGTCGGTGCGTACGGAGCGGGTTTCGCCGAGGCGTTCGAACTCGCGTTCCTGGAGGGCGCGCAGGAGTTTTGGCTGGAGGTTGAGGGGCATTTCGCCGATTTCATCGAGAAGAAGCGTGCCGCTGTCGGCGGCTTCGAATTTTCCTTGTCTGGCGGATGTGGCGCCGGTGAAGGCACCGCGCGAGTGGCCGAAGAGTTCACTTTCGAGGAGGGACTCGGGGAGCGCTGCACAGTTGACGGCCACGAAGGGTTTGGAGCGGCGGTTGCTGGCGTCGTGGACGAAGCGCGCGAGGAGTTCCTTGCCGGTTCCGCTCTCGGCCTCGATGAGGACGTCGGCGTCGGTGCTGGCGGCGGCTCGGGCGCGGGCGATGGACCGCATCAGAGCGGGGGATTTGCCGACGATTGCGGCGGCGGTGTCGTTTGCGGGGGCGGGGTTGGAGCGGCTCTGACGCAGGACTTTTTCGACGACGGCTTCGAGCTGTTGGAAGGAGACAGGTTTTGTGAGGTAATCGACGGCTCCGCCTTGCATGGCAGCAACGGCCTGGGGCACGGTGGCGAAGGCGGTGAGGAGGATGAAGGCGGTTTGGGGGGAGCTTTCCCGGACGGACTGCAAGACCTCCATGCCGTCGCCATCCGGCATACGGACATCGCTGACGACGAGGTCGAAGCAGGTCTGGTGGGCGATATGGAGGGCTTGACGGATGCAGGAAGCGGTTTCCACCCGCCAGCCGCGACGCCTGAAGTTGGCCTGGAGGGCGAGGCGGATACCTGGTTCATCGTCGACTACAAGCACGGAGCGTGCGGAGAGGAGGCTCATAGGAGGGGGAACCGGAGGGTGAATGTTGTGCCTTGGCCGAGATGGCTATGGACGGAGATTGCGCCGTTGTGCTGCTCCATGATGCGACGGCAGACGGCGAGACCGAGACCGGAGGTGTGGCCGGAGGCGCTGAAACCTGGATTGAAGATTTGGTCGAGGTGTTTTGCCGCGATTCCAGAGCCTGTGTCGGAGAAGATGACGAGAGCGTGGCGGGCTCCGGTGTCGTCTGGGTTGTGGATCGGGGCTGTGGCTACTTCGATAGTGAGTCGACCGCCGGGGTCAGTATGACGGATGGCGTTGCGAGCGAGGTTGAGGACGACCTGTTGGAGAGCGTTCCGGTTTCCGGAGATGCGAGTTTGGAAGTCACCGGGGATGTGCCGGAGGAGGACGTCGGCTTCGTCGGCGATGGGGCGTATGAACTCGACGCCGGAACCGATTGCGGAGTGCAGGTTGACGGGGGCCATGACTGGAGGCTCGCCGGCGTGAAGATCGAGGACATTGTTGACGGTGCCTGCGAGCTGCCGGATTCCGGAGCGAAGGTGCGAGATCCAATCGGAGCAGCGTTGCTGATCGGAAGTGCTGGAAGGTCCGGCGTTGACGGTGTCGGAGAGGAGATCGGTGAAGAGTTCGAGGCTTGCGAGCGGATTCCGGATTTCGTGGGCGAGGACGGTTGAGACCTCGGCCAGGCTGACGGCGTTGCGCGCCATTTCGCGATCGCGTTCTGCGCGCTTGGCGTCGGTGATGTCGCGAAAGATGAGGATGGCGTGATCCCGATTGGCCTCTGAGCTTTCGACGTCCGGCAGCTTCTGGTACCGGACGGCGATCCAGCGTTTGTCCGCGGAGGAAGACGGGTTGAGGCGGAATTCCTGCTCGACGTTATCGAGCGTTGGATCGGCATGGAGCGCGGCAAGTTGGAGGCAGGGGTGGGCGGCGAGATCTTTGATGGAGGGCAGCTTGGCGGACTTGAGATCCAGCAGACGGATGGCTTCGGGGTTGACGAGTGTGACGCGCTTCTGGGCGTCGAGCACGAGCACGCCACAGGGCATGGAGTCGAGAATTTGTTGCAGAGCGGAGCGGACGGCGCGGGTCTCGGAGAGGCTGCTGCTGAGGGCGCGGTTGCGGTCAGCCAGCTCGCCGCTCAGGAGAGTCACTTGTTCCTGAAGATCGCGATAGGAATGTTCAAGCCGAGCGGAGGCGGTGATGAACTCAGAGAACGCGTTGGCGAGCAGGTTCTGCTCTGCGAAAGGAAGCGGCATGGGCGGCGGGATTATTGGAACGGGATGAGAACTGGGCAGCATCTGCCTAGAGAAGGTGCACGACAGCGTCCAGACGCGCGCGGAGCGTCTACGACTAAAGGATTATGTGCTCCGGTGCAATCTGACGTTCTTCCCCTGCGAAGATGCTTGCGCGTTCGAGGACATTTCGGAGTTCGCGGACGTTGCCGGGCCAGGGATGCTGATGGAGGAGGTTTCTAGCTTCAGAAGACATCCCGACGCCGGGGCAGAATTTGGCCAGAAAGGCCTGGACGAGGGGGTCGAGGTCGCCGATTCGGTCTCGCAGCGGGGGCAGATGGATGGGGAAGACGGCCAGGCGGTAGTAGAGGTCTTCTCGGAAGAGGTTTTCCTTGGATAGTTTTTTCAGGTTCGCGTTGGTTGCGGCGATGACACGGACGTCGACTTTCAGGTTGTCTGTGCCACCCAGCCGTTGCACTTCGCCCTGTTCGAGAAAGCGGAGGATTTTGCTTTGGAGGGGGAACGGCATATCTCCGATCTCATCCAAAAATAATGTTCCACCGTGCGCGGCGTGGATGCGACCGATTCGCGACTGGATGGCTCCTGTGAACGCGCCCTTGACGTAGCCGAAGAGCTCGGCTTCGAGCAGAGGCTCGGGGATGGCTGCGCAATTGATGACGACGAACGGCTGCTTTTGGCGCGGGCTGGTGAGGTGTATGCCGCGCGCGACGAGATCTTTTCCGGTGCCGCTTTCTCCTGTGATGAGGACGCTGGTGTCGCGACGGGCGACCATGCGAGCAGAGGTATAGACCCGCTGCATGGGTTCGGAGCTTCCTACCATACCTTCGAGACCTGTCCCATCGTCGGTGGAAAAACGCATGGCGGCGATGTTGAGAACGGACGTTGATGCGACGGACGAGCTTACCTTGAGGATCTCCGCGAGCTGTGTGGAAGCGTTGGTTGGGGAGGAGGCTCCAACCACCGTCTGTCCGGTTTGCGAATTGATGGTGAGGACTTGAACGGCGGGAAACTGATCGGCGACGAAGCCGCGGAACTCGATGGGGTCGAGGTCGGGAAGAGCTGTGTCGAGAAGCAGAACATCGCTTTCGCACTCGAGGAGTTTATCGAGCGCATCGGAACCGCTGTGCGCCTCGCGCACGAACCAACGTGCCGATGCGAGTTTGTCGCGCAGGTTGTTGCGGAGTTTCTCGTTTGGACTGACGAGAAGAATTCGTACCTGGTCTGCTGCGATTTCTGTTACGGACGAGGGAAACATACGCCCTTACTCTACGGTGTAGAACGAAAGTTTGTGCACCTCGTAAGTTGTATGTTCAGCGATGGTTGTGTGCGTAGGGCGATAGAGATTCAGATGTGTTGGGAAGGGAGAACGAGTGTGGCAATCAAGGGTTTGCGTGTGAACGACATGGCGGCCCCGTCGGACTGGAGGAGGGCTTCGGCGACGACGAAGCTGAGGTGGTGTGCGAAGTTGAGGTGAGTTACGTCGGCTTCCGTGCTGATCGTGAGGATCAGGTTGCAAATCGGCGTTTCCTGGCGAGGCTGGATCTCGGTGGCCAAGTTGATGCTGCTCTGAGGAGGCGACATTTCTGCCGCGATGCGGACGATGGCGTGCAATGCGTGGAGAAGGCGAGCTCGATTAACAAGGAGGGATGCGAGAGGGTGTTTATGGGTGATTGAAAGGCGTACTTCGGACTTCCTCGTTGCCGGTTCGAGATCTTGCCAGAGATGGTCGAGAGCTTCGCTGACGTGTACTGCTCCGGGGACCGACGTGCATTGGCCGAGGGAGAGCAGGTCGCGCAAGCCGCTGTACGTTGCGGACAGGCGTTGAACTTCGCCGGCGAGGTCCTGAAGGAAATCCGGGGATGCAGATTTCAGGAGATCCGGCATGGCGGCCAGAAGAACATAGGACTGGAGAATGGTCAGAGGCTGAGCCATCGCGTGAAGGGTGGACGAGATAGCCTGGACGACCGGAGCGTTGAAGCTGATCTCCTGCGCAAGGGTGTGGGACGTCGGCGGGCTACTCACGATTGATCACGTAACCGACACCCCGGATGGTGCGAATGAGCTTTGGCTCGCCGGGAAGATCGACTTTATCGCGCACGTACTTCATGTAGACGTCGACGACGTTGGTAGACGGATCGTACTCCGTGTTCCAGACCTCGCGCATGAGCGTAGCGCGCGAGACCGGGGAGCCCGTGCTTCGCATGAGGCATTCGAGGATGCCGAACTCTCGGGGCGTGAGGTCGATTCTTCTTCCGTTCCGTTCTACTTTGTACTCTTCGCGATTGAGGGTGAGGTCGGCGACTCGCGAGGAGATAGGGACGAAGCCTGCGTTTCGTCGCATAAGGGCGCGGACGCGGGCGATCAGTTCGATAAACGAGAACGGCTTGATGAGGCAGTCGTCGGCGCCGCTTTCGAGCGCGGTGACCAAGGCTTCGTCGCGACTTCTGGCGGTGAGAACCAGAATGGGAAGTCGGGGGTAAGAGGGCCGGAGTTGATTCAGGAGAGAAAGCCCGTCGATCTTTGGGAGGTTCAAGTCCAAGATAACGAGGTCGTAGGGGGACACATTCAGCATTTCGATGGCGGTCTGGCCATCGTGCACTAGGTCGACGACGAAAGATTGCGCGTTCAGGGTTCGGCCGAGAAAACGGGCTAGTGGCTCGTCATCTTCAACGATGAGGAGACGTCCGGCACGAGCGGAGGCGACGACGCCAGAAGTTCCGGCCGGGTCCGGATCTCGATGTTCCGGAGCAGAGTTGAGGTCGCTTCGATCTGCATCCTGGCTATGTGGCGACATCTCGTGGCTACCCTCGCTTGCGAGGGGATGGATCTCACCTCGCCTCGGCCCATTGCCGGTTTTAGCCGACCTCGAACTTGGATTAGGTTACGGTGAGAACGCTCGACTTTACGTGGTGCTCCCACCCAAGTTGTAGATGGGGATGAAGCATTGTGGGCAGAGATAGCTAAACTGACAACATGGTTTTCCTGCAGAAGTTCCGATATCGGGCTCCGCGCTTTGTCACCGCGTTTCCAATCGAACTGATTTTTAAGGATGTCGGCATTGATGGAAGTTGCTATGACATTAGTGCAGATGGTATCCGTGCTGAACTGACGCGTGCGGTCGATGTGGGAGATCGTGGCGTACTTGTGTTGAAGCCGGGAAGAAGCATCTTTGCTCTGGAAGCTTGTGTGACTCATACGGAAGACCTCGAAGCGGGCATTCGTTTTTTGTTTGAAACGCCGGAGGAGCAAGCGGCGATTCGAAAGCTGCTCCTGGCGGTTCGAGAGATGTTACAGGGGCCCAGGCGAGGGAGCGGGTCTTTCGCAACGAAAGACCACTAGAGATGACCTATTCCCCTTTCGAGGCCTCCTCTTTTGTGCCTTCACCACTGCCTTTGGCTTCGGCGGGCTGATTGGGAGAGGATTTCTCCTCGGGTGCAGGTGGAGCATCCACGGATTGGACGATCAGAGTGATTCTGCGGTTTGAGGGATCCTGGGGCTGAAGTGGCTTTCGGAGTTTTTGGTCGGCGAAGCCGCGGACCTGCGCAACCTGACTTTCGCCCACTCCGCTTTCCTGCATGAGGCGTCTTGCGATGTTTGCGCGATCGGCTGACAGCTCCCAATTGCTGTAGGTTTTGCTGGAGGAGTAAGGGGTAGCGTCAGTATGTCCCTCGACCGAAATCTTGTTTGGCATCTTGCCTAGTTCCTGGGAGAGGGCTGTCAGGAGTTCGCGGAGAGCCGGTGTGGGCTGGGAGCTGCCGAGTTCGAAGAAGGTTCCGTGTGGGTCTTCCATGAGCTCGATGCGAAGGCCTTCCTGGGTCACCGTGATTTCAATCTGCTTTTTGAGGCGCTCGAAGTCGGCGAGTTTCTGGGCGGATTGGAGGAGGACTTCTTTGAGTTTCGAGAGATCTTCTTTTTTGAGCGGTACGGCGTCGCCGGTGCCGCTCTGACTGCTGCCGACCTCCTTGGAAGTGCCTTTGGGATCGTTGAAGTAGCCGCTTACGGATTTCTTGACGTTGTCGCTGCTGCTCATCAGCCAAAGGACGATGAAGAGCGACATCATGGCTGTGACGAAGTCGGCGTAGGCCACCTTCCAGGCGCCGCCGTGATGGCCGCCGTGTCCGACTTTTTTCTTGATGACGATGATGGGCTGAAGTGGTTCGGACATGGCGGTCTCCTCGATTTCTAGTGGGTTGTCTGGGGGTTAGGCTGCGGCTGCGGCGGCATCGCCGCCCTTGTCACGACAGGCCTTTTCGACTTCGGTGAAGTTGGGACGGACGTGGGCAGGGATAGCCCGGCGGCCGACTTCGACGGCGAGGATGGGGGAAGTTCCTTTGATGAAGGAGAGGAGGACGACGCGGAGCACGTGGTAGTAGGCATGCTCCTCGTCGACGCTTTTGGACATATTGGAAGCGAGTGGGCCGACGACGCCGTAGCAGAGGAGAATTCCGAGGAAGGTGCCGACGAGAGCGGCGGCGACCTTGTGGCCGATTTCGGCAGGTGGGCCGCCGAGGGCTCCCATGGTGATGACGATGCCCAGAACGGCTGCCACGATGCCGAGACCAGGGAGAGCGTCGGCCATGGAGTTGAGGGCGTTGGTGGGGAGCATGGCGCTATGGTGGTGCACTTCCATGTCCAGTTCCATCATCTGGTCGACGTCGAAGGGCGTGACACCGCCGGTGATGGCCATGCGCATGGTGTCGCAGACGAAGTCCAGGGCGTGGTGATCTTTGGTGAAGGCGGGGTATTTCGAGAAGATGGGGCTTTTGCTGGGCTCTTCGATGTCGGCCTCGATGGACACGAGACCTTCCTTGCGGGCTTTGTTGAAGATGTCGAACATCATCTTCAACGAGTCGAGGTAACGTTTTCTGGGGAATTTGGAGCCACCGAGGACGCCGATCAGACCTGCCAGAACGCCTTTGAGGATGTGGATAGGGTTGGCGGCCAGAACGGTGCCGACAGCAGCGCCGGCGATGGTGACGAACTCCGCCGGTTGAATTAGGACGGCGAGTTTTCCTTTTTCCATGAGGAAGCCGCCAATGACTGCCCCGAGAACTACCAAGATTCCAACGATCGAAAACATCTGTTCTCTCCCCTGAGCTACCGGCGCTTTTTTTGCGATCCGGTGCTGCGTCCCGTCCCCTTTTCAGCTCTGCTGAGGAGGTCGGTTACTTCCCTTATCGGCAGAACGGGGGAGAACTTTAGTTTTTTCTTCGCCTTTTTTTTAGCTTGACAGAAGATGAGTTGCTGACCGGAGTGGCTGGCGCGCGGCAAGCCAAACGACAGCCACAAAAGCAGATTCTCTTCGGGATTGACAAACAAAAAGCGGCAAGGGCAACGGCAACACGGGACCCGGATGGGGTGGATCTCTATCGGTCGAGGTACCAGGGGACGTTGACTACGATGATCCGGCCGTCTCCGCGAAAGAGCAGAAGCGCTTTAAGGGCCGTGGAGCGGTGGTTGTGGAGGAGGTAGTGATACCACTTGCCGCCGACGAGTTCGGGAATGACGACGGAGATGGAGCGACCTGGGCTGCTTTGTTCAGTTGCGAGGACGTGTTTGAGGATCGGTCCGTTGATGAAGCGGAAGGGCGACGGGACCGACACTACCTTTGGAGCCTTTACGCCTGACTGTCTGGAGGCTTCGTCGAGTTTGGACTGCCATTTTGCGGAGGTGTCTTTTCCTGCTTCGTCGGCGCACTCGACGTGGACGACCTCCACCTCGGCAGTAAGACTGCAGGCGTATTGGAGGGCGGCCTGGGAGGCCCGATTCCAGCGCGAAATGGGCACGATGGCGATGGTCGCGGGGGCTGGGTGGAGGTCGAGCGTGTCGAGTTTTGTGAGGTCGGCGACGCGCTGATAGTGCTTATGGACGGAGCGCATGAAGAGGATGAGAGACGGGACCATGAGGACGGTGATCCAGGCGCCTTCGATGAACTTTGCGACCAGGACGACGACGACGGTGCAGCCGGTTGCGACTGCGCCGAGGCCGTTGAGGTACATGCTGAAGTGGGCATGTTTGCCGCCGCCGGTGCGCTTCCAGTGGCGGACCATTCCCGCTTGCGAGAGGGTGAAGGCGAGGAAGGCGCCGATCGCGAAGAGCGGAATCAGGCGATCGGTGACGCCGCCGAAGATGGCCAGAATGATGGCGGAGAAGAGGGTTAGGATGAGGATGCCTTCGGTGTAGACGAGACGGCGGCCCCGGATGGCGAAGAATTTGGGGAGGTAGCCGTCTTCGGCGATGACGTGGCAGAGGCGGGGAAAGTCGGCATAGGCGGTGTTTGCGGATAGGGACAGGACGACGAGGATGGAGGCGATGGTGGTGTAGTAGACGATGCCTCGGCCGGCGACGGCGGCGGTGAGCATGGAGAGGAGGCTCTGGTAGCCGGGCTGACCTGGGTCGGTGGCGAGGATGCCGTAGGCGCGAACGAGGTAGGCGATGCCGGCGAGGAAGATGGCCAGGAGAGCGACGATGACGGTGAGGGTTCGGCGGGCAGTCTGGGTGGTGGGATCTTTGAAGGCTCGGACGCCGTTGCTGACGGCCTCGACGCCGGTGAGGGCGGTACAACCGCTTGCGAAGGCGCGGATGATGAGCCATAGGCCGACGGCGGCGACGGTGTGACTGGAGGGTCCGGGTGGAGGCGGGATGACCGGACTTGGATGACCTCCGCTGAGGATGGTTTTAGCGACACCCCAACCGAGGACGCCCAGGAGACAGACGACGAAGAGGTAGGTGGGCGCCATAAAGAGGACACCGCTTTCCCGTACGCCGCGCAGATTGACGATGGCGAGGAGGACAAGGATGACGAGACAGATGGCGAGGGTGTGAGGGACGAGCTTTGGGACGGCGGAGACGAGAGCGCCGACGCCGGTTGAGATGCCGACGCAGACATCGAGGAGGTAGTCGAGCATAAGCGCGGCTGCGGCGAGCAGACCGACGCCGCGACCGAGGTTTTCCCCGGCGACGGTGTAGGAGCCGCCACCGTTAGGGTAGGCGTCGATGGTTTGGAGGTAGGAGAAGTAGACGACAGCCAAGAGCGCGATGATGGTAAAGCTGAGCGGGAGAACGTACGCGAGGCCGGTGGCGGCGGCGGGGATGAGTACCGTGAGGGCTGCTTCGGGGCCGTAGGCGGCGGAGCCGAGCGCGTCCAGCCCAAAGGTCGGAACACCGGCGGCGACGCCGACTCGTTGTTCCGCATCTTCGTCCGAGGCAAGGGGCTTTCCCAGGAGGAGATCGAGAACGGGCATGGGAGCTAGGATGCAGATGTGAAACAGAGTAGATGGCGCAAGTACACGTGGCAGGTAATTTGCTTCAGGAAAGGTGTGACTGAGCGACGCGAGCGTTTGCCGCCCGAGAAGAAACAGCAGATTTCCTTTGGGAATGACAACCAAGAGGCGAAAGCAAGGGCAACTACAGGGGACCTTCGCTTCGCTCAGGATGACGTCGGTGAAACTGGCTTAGTGGAGGG
>CAXUIB010000038.1:0-16746 GCA_964250945.1 uncultured Acidobacteriaceae bacterium | reverse complement strand
GGGTGACGGTCGAGACGTGCCAGGTGTGCGACAACTGCCGGGCCGGGGCGGAGCCGTACTGCGAGCGCGGGATGGTGGGCACGTATAACGCGAAGACGTACGCGGGCGACGTGACCTATGGCGGTTATGCCAACAACATCGTCGCTCCGGAGCGGTACGTCTACACGATCTCGCCCAAGCTGGAGCTCCCCGCGGTGGCGCCGTTGTTGTGCGCGGGAATCACGACGTGGTCGCCCTTGCGGCACTGGGGTGCAGGGGAGGGAAAAAAGGTCGGGATCGTTGGTCTGGGCGGACTTGGGCACCTGGGGCTGAAGTTTGCGCATGCCTTTGGGGCGGAGACGACCCTATTTACGACAAGCGAGAGCAAGGCCGAGGACGCGCGGCGTTTGGGCGCGGACCATGTGGTGATCTCGAAGGATGCGGGCGCGATGAAGAAGTCGGAGAAGAGCTTTGACTTCGTCCTGGATTGCGTTTCCGCGCCGCACGACCTGAATCAGTACATGGGTTTGCTGCGGCTGGATGGAACGCTTTGCCAGGTCGGTTTACCGGACAAGCCTGAGTCGATCTCGGCGTTTTCGCTGGTCACGAACCGGCGCTCGTTGTCCGGGTCGATGATCGGGGGAACGCAGGAGACGCAGGAGATGCTGGACTTCTGTGCCGAGAAGGGCATTGTTTCGGATATCGAGCTGACTTCGGTCGACAAACTGTCGGAGGCGTACGAGCGCGTCATCCAAGGCGACGTGAAGTATCGGTTTGTGATCGATATGGCGACGTTGGGGAAGTGAGCTGAGGCGCGGAGTCAGGGCTTTGGCGAACCCTCCCCACCTCCCCTTTATTTGATGCATAATCTTCAAAAGATTGCACTTAGGTCTGGACCAGGATGGCGCCTGGGGTACCCAATGGTCTGAAAAGTCCCAAATTCGGCATGTTGCACCTCGCAAAATCTTCAATCGAGACGAGATAGCCTCCTCGCGTGAGAGGGTGTGGCACCGTGCGTGCCGCCAGAACCACTCTGAGTCTATTTTACGGACTGGAGAAGGATCGATGCGCCACGGTCTGACGGAAAAGCTCGATCCGAGCGGATCTCCCTGAACCCACAGGAGAACCCCTTGGGGCTAGCTGAACAGGGTGAAGACGGGTGTGTCGACCGAGATGGACGAGACGGGGCCGGAGAGTTGGCCGGTGGCTCCATCGCGGCGGAAGGCTGCGACGTTGGCGGAGTTTTGATTGCTGACGACGAGCCAGTTGCCTGTGGGATCGAGGCTGAACTGTCGGGGCGTCTTGCCGCCGGAGCTGATGCGTTGGACAAGCTGTAAGTTGCCGTTTGTCTGATCGATGCGAAAGACGACGAAGGAGTCCTCGCCTCGGTTGCTGGCGTAGAGGAAGTGTCCGTTAGGCTCGACGGCGATCTCGGCGGCGGTGCTCTTGCCGGAGAATTTGGGGTCGAGTGTGGAGACGGAGTTCTGTGTTTTGACGAGCATAGCCTGGGGCGGCTGGGTGTGGGTTGTACTCCAGAGGAAGTGATCGATGGTGGACGCGAGCTCGTTGACGGCGTAGAGCCAGCGACCGTTGGGGTGGAAGGCGAGGTGTCTGGGGCCGGAACCGGGGATGCCGTTGGAGAACTGTGGAGTAGGGCCGAGCGTGAGTTGAGCGGTGGCTGGATCGACGGAGAAGACGGTGATCGTGTCCTTGCCCAGGTCGCAGACCAGGAGGAAGCGGTTATCGGGGGAGAGGTTTGCGCAGTGCGGGTGTGCGGCGTCCTGGCGGCCGGAGTTGGGGCCGAGTTTGCCGAAGCGGTCCTGCTTGAAGTCGATCTGTTCGACGGGGCCGGAGAGGGTGCCGTTGGGCTGGACCAGATAGGAGCTGACGCTGCCGCCGGCGTAGTTGGCGGTGAAGACGGAGTGGCCGGTGCTGTCGACCGCGACGTAGGTGGGGCCGGCGGCTCCGGAGGGGACGCGGCCGAGATCATGGAGGGCGCCGGATTTCGCGTCGATGGTGAAGGTGACGACACCGGAGGTGGAGGCGTCGGGGCCTTCGTTGACGGCGTAGAGGATGCGGCCTGCGGCGGCATGAGGGGACATGGCGAGGAACGACGGGCTGATGGTGGCGGCGGCGAGCTCGGGCTGGGTGAGCTGGCCGGATTTGCTGTCGAAGCGTGCGAAGTAGATGCCCTTCGAGGACGAGTTCTTTCCGGTGTTGGTGCCGATGTAGACGGTCAGGGGCATGGGAGTGGCAGACGGGCGCGGTCGGCGAAAGGGGTTGGCGAAGGCATGAGCGGCGGTGGCGCAGGCGGCGGGGAGGGTGAGCAGGAGAGTTCGACGGTTTGGGGTCATATCTCCGTGAGTTGGATGCGCTTGGGAGCGTGGTCTTCAAACCTTGGTGGTTTGGGTCTGCTTGCCGGCCTAAAGTGTTTGCTACCTGGAGTCGTTGTTGCCGCTGGGAAGTTTTTCCGCTTCGTTCCGGGTGGCGGTGGGAGCGCCGGCGTAGACGCCGCTGCCGGGGTCCGCGGGGAGGGCGCCGAGGTAGGTTTCAGGCTTGATGTTGTCGTTGATGACCGGAAGCGTGGGGAGTTTGTCGGTGGATCCGGCTTCCCGGACGATGGCGTCGGCGTGATGGAGAACTTCGGCGACGGTCATGGTGTACATCTCGCGGCCATTGTCGTAGCCGGACTCGATGGCATGTTTGAGGTAACGGCCGGCGATTTGGGCGGCAAGGTAGTCGGTGATGACGTGGCCCGATGTCCTTTTTTGCTCGACCCAGGCGAGGTTCGGGAGGCTGATCCAGAGGGGGCGACCGTTGACGGCGAAGCGGATGTCGGTGGCGTCCGCGTGGCGAGTGGCGATGGCGACCATGGTGGCGCGCCAGGTGCAGTGGAGCGGATCGCCCGTCCAGCGGTCGGTTACGGTGAAGTCTTCATACATAGGAGAACAGCTTAGACGGAGATACGGTGTGGGGCAAGGATGGGTGAGTTGAAGTTGCAGGTGCAGGGTGAATTCTGTGCGGAAAGCATCTGCTTTCGTGTATACCGTCTGGAGACGTTATGCGACGATCTTTGGCGCGGGCGAATCTACTGAGACGGAGAACGCTATGTTGCTGCTGATTTTGCTGGTGTTGGTGCTGGTGTTTGGATTTGGTGGGTACCGGATGGGACCGGGCGTTGGGTACTATGGCGGCGGCGGGATCAGCTTGATCCTGCTGATTGTGATCTTGCTCTTGTTGTTACATGTGTTTTAGCCGGATGCGTTGAGGCACCGCGGTACCTGGTGCTTCTGGAGCAGCCGGACGCGTACTGGAGTCGGCCTGAGGACCGAAGAGTGACCCCCGGATGAGCGGGTCATCATCTTCGATGGTCTCAGACCGGGGCGTCAGCTTTCTTTTTTCTCCTTGTGGCCGCCGAACTGGAAGCGCATGGCCGAGAGCAGCTTGTTGGAGAAGACGGCGTTGTTCTGCGAGGTAAAGCGGGCGAAGAGGGCGGCGCTGAGCACATCGGCCGGCACGCCCTCGTCGATGGCTGCGATGGTTGTCCAACGCCCTTCGCCTGAATCCGACACGCGACCGCTGTAGTCTGCCAGGTCGGGAGATTCGGTCAAGGCTGCCGCAGTGAGGTCGAGAAGCCAGGAGGCGATGACGCTGCCGCGTCGCCAGACTTCGGCCACATCCGGGATCGGGAGGTCGTACTTATAGTGATCCGGTTCCCGCATGGGCGCGGTTTCGGCGTCGAAGGTTTCCTTTGTGTTGCCTACGTTGGCGTGTTTCAGGATGTTCAAACCTTCGGCGTAAGCGGCCATGATGCCGTACTCGATGCCGTTGTGGACCATCTTGACGAAGTGGCCTGAGCCCGCCGGACCGCAGTGGAGATAGCCATCTTCTGCGGTAGAAGCGGGAGCTTTGTCACGGCCTGGAGTCCGGTCGATGGTGCCACGGCCGGGCGCCAGGGTCTTGAATATCGGGTCGAGATGCTGAAATGTCTCTGTTTCAGCGCCGATCATGAGGCAGTATCCGCGTTCCAAGCCGAAGACGCCTCCGCTGGTACCGACATCAACCCACTTCAACCCGGCTTGCGCGACCTCTTTGGATCGTCGGATGTCGTCCACGTAGTACGAGTTACCGCCGTCGATCAAGATGTCCCCGGCTTGAAGCGAGCCTTCGAGGTCCTTGACGGTTCCATCGACTGCTCCGGCCGGCACCATAAGCCAGACAGCCCGTGGGGATTTCAGCTTGCTTGTCATATCGGCAAGGGAGCTGCTCGGGGTGGCGCCTTCCTTGGCCAGGGCGGCGACCGCATCCTGACTGTGATCGTAAACGACGCAGTCATGACCATCTTTCATCAGGCGCCGCACCATGTTGGCGCCCATCCTGCCTAGACCTACCATGCCGATCTGCATCTTTTTTCTCCTTTGAGGTTCCGGAAACGGCTAGAACTACGCGATGTCGTTCTATCTGGAGCTCTTTGCTTGTTATCAGACGTCTGGCCAGAAGGGTTCGAGAGACGAAAATCCACTGCGATCAGGGTCCGCTCGGTGACCGACCGTTTCCTCTGATTGGAGAGGATGTGCCTGTCCATGATTCAGTTGCTAGGATTCAGTTGCTAAGATTCAGTTGCTAAGATTCAGTTGCTAACCGGTGAAGCTAGATCGAGTGGGCGGGTCGTCAACTCGCCATACTGGCCGTCGGTGACATTCCATCCCGGAAGTTCTTGGGAGCCGGTAATCAGACGAGCTCCGTCGTTGAAAAAGATGTACGTGTATGCCCATTGCCGAAACACGGAGAATCGGTTTCGGAATCCGATCAGGAAAAAGATGTGAACGACCAACCAGGTGACCCACGCGGGGAGGCCGCTCCAGTGGGCCTTGAACGGCCAGACGATATTGGCGACTGCTGCCTTTCGGCCGATCGTTGCCATGTCGCCCTTGTCGAAGTAGTGGAAACGTTCGGTGTGTTTGACTTTGGACGCGACGCCTTGTTCGGCGTCGATCAGCATCCGGATGCGCTTTGCTGCGTAGGCGCCCATTTGCATTGCGGGTTGGGCTACACCCGGTACCTGTTTTCCATCTTGTTCAACATGGGCTAGATCGCCGCAGATGTAGATTTCCGGATGCCCTTTCGGGTTTAGATGCTCATCGACCAGGACGCAACCTTTCTTGTCCGTGTCAAAGCCCAGGAGTTTGCCCAAGGGCGAAGCTTGTACGCCTGCTGCCCACAAGGTGACCAGGGAGTCGATACGTTCCTTGCCGACCATCACGTAACCCGGTTGGATATCGGTGACGTGGGCGCCGGTCCTGACTTTCACACCCAGGTGCGCAAGCTGCTCCACTGCCCTTCTCTGCAGGTCTTCTGGATACACCCCGAGTATCTTCGGCGAGCCCTCGAGTACCAAAACCTCCGCGTTTGAAGGTTTGATATGCCTGAAGTCTTTGGCCATGTAGAGTTTCGCGATGTCGGAGATAGCACCTGCAAGTTCGATTCCGGTGGGACCTCCGCCGATGATGACGAAGTTTAGTGCGGGATGTGTCCCGGCCTCGAGCATCTGTCGTTCGGCGAGTTCAAAGGCCAGTAAAACTCTGCGGCGGATCTCGATAGCATCCTCGACAGTTTTCAGACCTGGGGCCAGCTTTGTCCATTCATCCTTGCCGAAGTAGGAGTGAGTCGAGCCGGTAGCAACGATGAGGTAGTCGTACTCGAGCAAGGCACCGGACTTGAGATGAACGTGTCTCTCACCGATGTCGAAGCTGGCTGCCTCGTCCATGACAACTTCGACGTTTTTCTTGTTTCGGAGTATGGAACGAATCGGCTGCGCGATCTCTGCAGGAGAGAGGACAGCGAGAGCCACCTGATACAGCAGGGGTTGGAACGTGTGATGGTTTTTGCGGTCCACCAGGGTAACGGCGACTGGCAGGTCAGCGAGCCCCAAGGCTGCATTCAACCCTGCGAATCCACCGCCTAGAATGACGACGCGTTTCCGGGATGCCCCGAGAACCGGCTTGGCCGCTGCTATCAAAACTCCCTCTTTTCTGTCTGAATACTATAGATGCCGGGCTGACCGCTTCTGATGGTTATTTCCCGATACCCCTGCAACGTCCCAACTGAGCTTTCCTCCTTATGGATGTTTTTCCAGAGTGATTTCCGAGAGACTGCGGGTGCCGCCGGTGATGGCGATTTTGGTGATCTCTGCCCCGACGGGGGCGTCCAGTGGAGCGACCGAGAGAAGCCCGTTTGCATCGGAGGTTGCCTCGATCTCGCTGGTTCCGTACACGGGCACCGAGGGGCATGACCCGAGACTGACGCAGGGTGCTGCCCATCCCTCATCCGTCTGGTAGACCCTGACGGTCGCGCCCGCCACTGGATGTCCGGCGGTGTCAGTCACCTGAAGGACGACAGCACCGAAGGCCTGCCCTGCACTGAGTGACTGGGTCGCTCCATTCACTGGAAGGATCTGCCAGTCCGTTGCGCTTACGCCTTGAGCGGCGATCTTCGCGCACACAAGACTCCAGGCGCAGGCCGTCACCGTCGCCTGAGCTCCGGCGGAGAGCGCCTGAGCGGTGATGGAGATCTGCGCCAGACCTTGCGTGTTGGTCACGGACTGGGTCGCCGAAAGCTGGACATTGCCTTGCGCGAGCCATTGCACCGGAAGATTTGCTACGGCTCCGGCGTTGTCCGAGAGATTGACTTGGGAGATCCAGCTGACATTTGCTCCTGCAGCGACATACATCACCGGTGTTGTGGCGGTGACTGTTCGGACGTGGGTCTCTGCCGCAAAACTGGCGGTGACGGAGCCTGCGATGCTTGCCGCGGTTAAGGTGATCGTTCCACTGGCAGTCGGCAGCACGGGCGTTGAGGCAGTCCCGGTTGCGTCCGTGATTACGGTGCAGGTGGCCTGCCCACAAGCGCCGAACTGCACAGCTGCTCCGGAGGCAGCAAAGACGACGGACTCACCGGCAACTGGGGTGGTTCCGTCCGGACCGAGGACCTTTACGGCGAAGCTTGCCGATGTGGGAACGCCGACCGGGGCTGCCGTTGCGGGGGCACTCAGAAGCCGGATGGTCTGGGCCGCGGAGGTGGCCGACACGTCGACGGTACCGGCGCTCGAAGATGCAATCAGGGTCAGGGACCCTGGGGCCAGAGGAGTTACGGTTGTGCTTGCAACTCCTGACGCATTGGTTGTTACGGTGCAGGAGGTTCTGCCGCATGGGCCGAAGTTTGCCGTTCCTTGTGCGGAGGAGAAGGTTACGATCCTGCCCGGTCGAGGGGTGACGCCATCGCCTGCGGTGATCGTCACGGCAAACGCTTGTGGGGCTGCGACACCGACCGTAAGGAGGCCCGCCGGCGCGCTGGTTGCCTGGATCTGGTCGGGCAGCGTTGCGGCGAGGAACGTGGACCTTACGGTGCCGCTTCGGCCGATTGCGGAGAGCGTAATCAACCCGTCCGTGGTCGGAGTCACGTTGATCTTTGCGATGCCGGCTGCGTCTGTGATTATCGGGCATGAGGAGGATCCGCACGGCAAGGTGACTGCGCCAGTGACGGCCGAAAAGACGACCTGCTCTCCCACCAGGGAAGTCACGGCGTCGGGCGCCACTGCGCGAACTACGAAGGAGGTGGGCAGACCGGTTTGGACCTTTGCTGCCGGCGCGCTTACCAGCGCGAGCGAGTCGGTTGCCGACCCGTAGCTGATCGCCTGGGTCATTGTGGTGGTCGCGCCTGTCAGTGGATCACGCACGGCGACATCTGCCCAGAAGCCTTGACCGCGGCCGATGGATTGGAGCGTGGGGACGGAGACGACGAGCTTGGTGGCGGTTGTGCTGTTCACGGTTGCGGGCTGGCCGGCGACGGTTACGGTGCTTCCCGGCAGGAAGCCCATCCCGGTAATTGTGACCACACCTCCGGAAGCTGGGACGTTGATGGGGGCGACCGCGTCCGCGTACAGGAGGCGACCGGCGTAGGCGTAATCCTTTCGACCGCCTCCGCGCTGATCTGAGACTGCGAATCGGAAGGTCTTATAGGCGGTGCTTGCGACGCGAAGAGCGGTCGTACCGACGACGGTATTGAAAGCTGTGACCTGCGATGCGACCGTGGGAAGCTGCCCCGGTGCGTCAGTTGCCTGCCAGACGCCGAGGATCGGCATCATCTTCGCCATCGTCGGAGCGCCCTGCGCGTCCTGCGCGGTGACTTCGAGGGTGAAGGTGCGGTTGGCTTTGACGGTGACGCTCGACCAGGCGGTGTGGCCGAATTCGCACAGGGTCCCTGTCCAGAGGCCGCTCTGAGCGACAGTTTGCGGCGCGCCTTCTGTTCCGTCTGATCCGCTGGGGCAGGTGCCTGGAGCATCTGTTGCTGTAAAAGGCACGTAGGTGTCGCTGTACGCGGGAGCGATGTAGACCTCCTGTGTGACGGGAGAGCCGGCGGGCGCGATGGTTGTGCCAGAGTACGCCGCCACCGAGTACGTCCCGGTATACAGCGGATTGACGGGTTCGGTGGTGATGATGAGGCTTTGCCAGTCCTCAAAGGTTGGGAGGGGGATGGCCTGGATGCGGAAGTAGCCTTCGCGCCACTCAAAGGCGCCGACGCTGCCGAGTGGCGAGCTGTCCTGGCCGGCGATGGGGGTCCAACCTTTGCTGCGCCAGGCGAAGCCGGTGACCGAGGATGCGGTCTGCCAGGCCTCGGGGACGTTGTAGAACTTTTCCATCCGGCGCACCGTCACGTTGACGCCTTCCATGCCGGTGCCGTCAGGGAAGTTGACGACGCCCCAGATCGCTCCTGCCTGGGCCAATGTGCTCTGTTTGCCAGGGCCGACGGGAGCTCCGGTTGCGTTGTTGTAGAGCTGGCTGAGCGCCGAGATGTCGTCCGGGCGGAGGGTGAACGGCTGAGGGAGGCATTGGTAGGTGTATGGACCGCAGAGGATGTCCATCGGGTGCATGATGGGCCAGTTCATTTGCTGATCGTGAGTGGGAGTCGGCGTGCCTGTGAAGACGTTGTCGTTCACCTGCGACCAGCTGAGTCCAAGGACGCGACCGAAGGCGCGCATCAATTGATACTGCATCTGGAGTTGCAGCTCTGGAGCGGGACCGGTGCAGCGACCGTTCAGGATCAGCAGCGCGTGGAGGATCTTCGACCCGGGCGAGAAGGAGTCGACGCTCTCGACGACGCCGTTCTGCAGGCAGCCGGAGGGGTCGCTGCCGCCCTGCCCGAGCAGGAGATCGATGACGGAGCCGTCGGTGTCGTAGATGACGGCGAGCGGGATCGACTGGTAGTTTGCCGGCTGCACATCGGAGGGTAGAACCGGGCCGTTGGGGCCCATGGTGGAGTTGCGTGCGCTGACGTGCTCGTTGAGCGAGCCGCCCTGGTTGAGGACGAGCGAGCTCTGGGGGACGTTCCAGACCCCTGCGGCGCGGGCGACCAGAGCATCGGCGGCCTGGTGGTTCACGCTGGGGCTGAGATCGCCGGGATCGGTGAAGTATTGGAGCTGGTTGGTATACCAGACGATGGAAAGGCCGGTTGGGTTGAAGAAGGGAGGGCCGCTTACCCAACGCGGGCCGCCGGCCTGGGCCTTTGAACCACACAGGAGGACGAGGACGATCACGGCTGCCACGAACGCGCGCCGAGTGATGGCTGAAGTTGCCGCCGGAGAACGGTTATCGCGATGCATTGGTTCCCTCCTGCCAGGATGCGATCAGATGAAGAACGGTTGAGACGGAAGCTTGCTGTGTGTCGACCGAGACGGAAGCGATTCCGGCGCCGGCGTCTGCTGTGCTGTGAAGTGCCATGCTTCTTGGGGTTCTGGAGTTGGTGGATTGGCTGCCCTGAACTTGTTCTCGCCCGCCGTCGACGATGGGTGTTGGCGGATGGGGGCTCGGCTGTGCTGTCGCGGAGACGACCGGACGAGCAACCTTTGCGGCGACCCAGCGGAGATCGACGATCGGCTCGCCGGCGGATGTGCTTGCGTCCGCAGGCTGTGAAGCAGAGTTTCCGCGTACCGGAATGGCTCCATCCGTACCGTCTACCGGGGAGCTCATTCCGGATGCTCCGGGAGCATGGAGCAGCATCAGTTTTGTCTCACCGACCTGGTAGCGGAACTGGTTTGGCGCCCAGAGGCCGCCCCATTCGTGCAGCGTGTAGACGGAGCCAGAGGTGCACCCGCGCACGGCCTGGATGACCTCGAAGTCGACCTCGACCACACCGGCCGAAGCACCATCGGCGCCCCCTTTGTGGGTGACCCGCAGCACTGTGCCGATGAAGACGATGCCGGCCCGCGCGGACATGGTGTGCAGAGAATCTTCAACCGAAAGGGCTGGCTGGCCTGGGGCGGTTCCCTGAGCAAAGCCCATCCAGGATGCACAAAGCAGCCACGCTCGTAGTGCCCCAAGCAAGATCACACGCCAAGTCATTGCCCGACCTCCGCCTCTACCTCCTTTTTCGTCAGATTTCGCTAAATCTTCACCGGTGTCCGGTTTTGAGACAGTTCGGACCACAATGCTTCACCCAAGCAGGATTTTGCTTCCCCTGCATACGGTCGGGGAGGTCGGTTGCGCGAAATAGGTGAAAGAATAGGTCTATGGCAAATCTGACATTGGTCTACGGAATGCGGCTGCTTCCAGCCGACGAGGTTGCCGAGGTGAGGGACGCGCCGCTGACGCTCAAGAACGGCAATGAAGCGCGCGTGACGATGCATGTTCTTGAGGGCAGCCGCGAGCAGATTGAAGCGCAGCTGAAGCTAAGCCTCGACGCGTTTTTCGACTTTTACCCGGAGATCTAGACGCGCCTTGGACCTAGCCAGACGGCAGGGCTGGGGCAAAACCCTGCCCTTCAGGCCGTTTCAAGAAACACCCCACGCACCACTATTCCCCTTTAGAGATCCCCAAGAATGCCTGAAATTACGACGCGCGATACCGTTATTCTAGGTTCCGGCTGCTCCGGCCTGACCGCGGCCATCTACGCTGCACGCTCCAACCTGAGGCCGCTCGTGCTCGAGGGACACGAGCCGGGCGGCCAGCTCTCGATTACGACGCTGGTCGAGAATTTTCCGGGCTGGCCTGACGGCATTCAGGGCCCGGAGTTGATCGAGAACATGAAGAAGCAGGCGACTCGTTTTGGCGCCGAGCTCCGCATGGGGCATCTGGACCGGATCGATCTTTCGGAGCGCCCGATCGAGCTCCAGTTTGGGTCGGAGATCGTCCACACCCGCACATTGATTATCGCTTCGGGAGCGAGCGCTCGCTGGCTGAATCTGCCTTCGGAACAGGCCCTGATCGGCCACGGTGTCTCGTCTTGCGCGACCTGCGATGGATTTTTCGCTTCCGGCAAGGAGATCGCTGTCATCGGCGGCGGCGACAGCGCGATGGAAGAGGCGCTCTTTCTGACGCGCTTTGCGTCGAAGGTGACACTGATCAATCGCACAGAGCGCTTTCGCGCGTCACCGATTATGCTGCGGCGCGCTCAGGAAAACGAGAAGATCCGATTTCTTCCCAGCACAACCGTTGAGGAGGTGCTGGGGGTCGAAGAAAAGGACGTCAAGGGGCTGCGGCTCAAGAACGTCGTTACCGGCGAGCGCAGCACGCTGCCCGTGTCGTTTATGTTTTTGGGCATCGGCCACATTCCCAACGCGCGCGCGTTTACGGGTCTGCTGGATCTGGATGAGGATGGTTATATTCTGACGCGGGACGATGTCTACACGACACGCAAGGGTCAGATTATTCCGGGCGTGTTTGCCTGCGGAGACATCCAGGATCGACGGTACAGGCAGGCGATCACAGCGGCGGGTTCAGGCTGCATGGCGGCGCTTGAAGCGGAGAAGTATCTGGAAGCGCACGGTCGCTGAAATGTCACGGCTGCGACCCGTGTTCCGGAGTCGCAGCCGCGGGGCTTCACCCAACCACCCGGATCTACGTACGGAGGCGGGGAAAGCTAAAGATCCGTCTCCGAACCGATCCCAACGAAGCCACCGCGCCGGTGCCCAGCAGAAGCCATGAGCCGGGCTCAGGGATGGCTGTGCTGACGGGCATTCCCGGAGAGATGGTCAAGGTTCCGCTGATCGGGGTTGGACCGTCGCCGAGATCATAGGTTCCGGTCAGAAGGAAGGAGCCAAGCGAAAAGGTTGGCGCATCCGTGGTGCCGCTGAACAACTGTGGACCGGAGAGGTCTGCGTTGGTCCAGGAGGCGCCGCCACCGTCTGCGTCGACAAAGAAGTCGACCGCGCCGGATACGGTTACGCCTCCTGCGGAGGTGGTTATGTTTGGGATTTCGAAGTAGTTATCGAGATCAAAGGCGCTCGGTGTGGGCGACGCCGGAAGCGAAAACGTGGCTGTGACGCCGCCGCCCTGAAAGACGAAGTTGTCTGTCAACGGGGAAGCGTACAAGAGGGTGCCGCAGGCAGAGGAAAGGAAAACAACTGCGAAGAACCTGGAGAGAGAGCGCATAGAAGGAGCTCCTGAGTTCGTCTAGAGTGAGTTAGGTTGCGCGGTTTGTGTGCCGCGTTGCTGCAACACCTGAGATGCCGGAGCTTGGGCAAATGTTGCCCAACAGCGAGAACCGCTCTAGTCCCAGGCCTGTGCGTCCTCGAGGGTGATAAACCCGTCGTGATCGGTGTCGTAGCGTCCGAAGGAGTCGCGAAGCATGATGGGAGCTTCGTCTTTTGAAAGTTTTCCATCCCCGTCAGCGTCGAAGTCGGCGAGGATCTTTTTGAAGTTTTCGATCATGACCTTGCGCTCGTTGCCGCCGCCTGCTTTGAGGTGCGCAAATGGATCCGGGACGTCGATGGGAGCGGCGCCCGGCTCGCTCGACGGAAAGAAATCGACCATGATATTGCGTTCCGAACCGAGCGAAGTGGGGCTATGCGGCGTATGCGGAGGGACGCGCACGACGGCCGGCGCTTTCATATGGAAGGTCTCGCTGCCGATCGCGAAGGCGCATTCGCCTGCCACCAGGACAAAGATCTCCTCGACCGGGTGCGTGTGCATGGGCGGCCCCTGGCCGGGCCCCATCGCCGTGACCTGCACGGTGGAGCTGTCCCAGCCGTAGTATTGACCTTCCATTTCGATGAAGTGGTCGCCGGTCTTGATGTCCCAGAAGTTGAAGCCGGATTGGTTCTGGAGAACAAAGGGAAGTCCGAGGTTATGGACGTTGCCGGGCGTGACCTCGACCTGTTTTGCCGAACCGGGCTTGTCGGGCGAATTCTGTTGTTCGTGGTTCGTGATGGTTGCTGACATGATGCATCTTCTCCTTGGCTACTGTTGATCTATCAACAGAATCACTTTACCCGGAATGCGGTTGACATGTCAACTCTCCTGTGGGTAAAGTTTCGCTATGAAGGATTTATCCACTGTGGATCGTGACCTTTGGCGAAGTTTTCGGAGAAGCGTGGAGGAGATTAGCGCCGCCATCGAGCGTGACCTGATCGCAACGGCAAAGCTGTCTGGGTCCGACCACGGCATCCTATCCAGGCTCGCCGAGAGCGCAGCCAAGGCTATGCGGCAGAAGGAGCTTTGTGATGCGATGCGGTGGGACCGGACCCGTCTATCCCATCACCTGACACGGATGGAGCGGCGTGGATTGGTGAAGCGCTCGAAGTTGGAGGATGGCGGCACTTTGGTGAAGATTACAGCCGGAGGAGATCGCGCCCGAAGATCTGCCGATCCGGTCCACGCGGAAGCGGTAAGGAGATGTTTCGTTTCGAAATTGACGGTTGCAGAGCGAAAGCAGATCGCATCGTTGCTGGAGTCTTTATCTGTGAGTGGCTGAATGCAGCCTCTTTGCGATCCCAATTTCGCTCTAAATGTCGCGCCAGTTTTGCCCTGTGCCTACGTCGGCGACGATGGGAACTCGGAAGTGGGCGACATGTTCCATCTCGTGCTTGACGATCTGCTGCATCTCTTCGACTTCTTCGGGGAAAACGTCGAAGAGCAGTTCGTCGTGGACCTGGAGGGTCATTCGTGAGCGGAGATTTCGCCGCGAAATTTCCTTATCGAGCGCGATCATGGCGAGCTTGATGAGGTCGGCGGCGGTGCCTTGCAAGGGTGTGTTGACGGCGGTGCGTTCGGCGAAGCCGCGCATGTTGGGGTTGCGCGACTGGATATCGGGGATGGGCCGAATGCGGCCGAAGTGGGTCTGGACGGAGCCGGTGCGGCGAACCGTGTCGAGGGTCTGCTCGATAAAAGCGCGAACCCCGGCGTAGCGCTCAAAGTACCGCTCAATGTACTCGCGCGCGGTCTTTTGATCGATGGAGAGCTGGGTGGCGAGGCCGAAGGGGCTGATGCCGTAGACGATGCCGAAGTTGACGGCTTTGGCGCGGGCGCGGGTCTCTTTGTCGAGCGTGTTGGGGTCCAGACCGAAGACCTCGGCGGCGGTGAGGGTGTGGATGTCCTTGCCGGTCTGGTAGGCGTCGACGAGCAGGGGGTCGGAGGAGAAGTGCGCCATCAGGCGGAGCTCGATCTGCGAGTAGTCGGCCGACATCAGGACATTTCCGGGAGCCGCGATGAAGGCAGCGCGGATCTCGCGCCCGAGCGCGGTGCGGGTGGGAATGTTCTGGAGATTGGGGTTGGTGGAGGACAGCCGGCCGGTGGCGGTGCCGACCTGGTTGAAGGTGGTGTGGACGCGGCCGTCTTGATCGGCAAGTTGCGGAAGCTGATCGAGGTAATTCGATTTGAGTTTGGCAAGCTGGCGGTACTCGAGCACCTGGGCGGGAACAGGGTGGAGCAGGGCCAGGTCTTCAAGCACGTCCTGGGCGGTCGAGATGACCTTGCCCTTGCCGTACTTGATCGGTTTGGCGAGGTTCATCCTGTTGAAGAGAACATCGCCGAGCTGCTTGGGGGAGTTGATGTTGAAGCGGTGGCCGGAGCCCTCGTAGATCTGCTCGGCGAGGGTGTCCATCGAGACGGTGAGGCGGGACGACATCTCGCGAAGAATGCCGGGGTCGACGCGAACGCCGGCCTCTTCCATGCGGAGGAGGACCGGGACCAGGGGTAGGTCGATGGTCGAGTAGACGTGAAGCAGAGGGTGCTGCTCCCTGTTCCCTGTTTCCTGTTCCCTGCTCCCTGCCTTATCGGCGAAGAGCATCTCGCGAGTCACCGCGCCGCCGAGCGCTGGGTCGTCGGCGGGGATGTGATGCTCTACAGGGGCGGCTTCGGCGACCTGTTGCTGGAGAATAGGAACCAGACGGCGGATGGCGGTGGCGGCCTCGGGGAGAAGGGTTTCGGGCGCATGGGTGAGGGCGCGCGAGGAGGCGCGAGCGCTGACGTCGGCCAGGGTGTGCGAGCCGTGGGTCGGGTTGGCCAGGTAGGAGAGGAGCATGACATCGACGACCGGGCCCGCGAGCGTGATGCCATGCGGTCTGAGGGCGCGAGTGACCGCTTTCAGGTCATGGACCTGCTTGGGCAGAGCGGGGTCTTCGAGAGCGGCGCGCAAAGCGGGGCCATAGGTAGCGTCGTCAAGGTCAACCTGGAGACCGGAGGTCGGAGATGTGGAAATACCGAGGGAGCAGGCGGAGGAGGCGACCTGTTTTGCGGCTCCTTCCGGCGTGTCTGCAGGCGGCGGCGCGCCGAAGAGAGACATAGTCTCGGGCCGGGGCGGTCTGGGATTGGCGTCGGCGTCCTCGGGATCTTCGGCGGGGTCGGCCGAGGTCTCTTCGGCGATGGCCTGCGCGGTTTCGGCGATGGCGAGCGCGAGGCCGCGGGGCAGGCCGGGAGAGGCCGGTGTTTCCGTCCAGTTGTCAGATTTCAGTGTTGAGTCGTCAGGGTTGAGCGGAGTGCGGGCCTCGACCAGCAGTGCCTCAACCTCGGCCGGGGTGGGTTTGGTGTTGAAGGTGATGACGGTGTTGTCGGTCGCGGGCGCGAGTTCCTTGAGCAGCGTCGTAAACTCAAGTTCCGAAAAGAGCGCGCGGCAGGCGGCATTGTCGACCGGTTGCGTGCGCATGTCTTCGAGCGAGAACTCGATCGGCACGCCGGTGTGGATGGTGACGAGCTCCTTTGAGAGAAGGATGTTGTCGCGATTATTTTGTAACGATTCGCGATACGTTTTCTTTTTGACCTCTTCGGCACGGTCGAGCGCAGCCTCGACGGTGCCGAACTGCTGGATGAGTTCGACCGAGCCTTTGTCGCCGATGCCGGGGGCGCCGGGGATGTTGTCGATCGAATCGCCGCGCAGCGCCATCACGTCGACGACGCGTTCGGGCGGGACGCCGAGAGCCTTCTCGACGCCGGCGGGATCGAGGATGAGGTTGTCCTTGGTCGGGTTGAGGATGGAGACGTGCTCGTTGACGAGCTGCATCATGTCCTTGTCGGAGGACACCACGAAGACTTTGTGGCCCAGAGAAGAGAGTTGGCAGGAGAGGGTGCCGATGACGTCGTCGGCTTCGAAGCCCTCGTAGAAGAGGATGGGGATGCGGAAGGCTTCGAGGGCGCGGCGGATGTAGGGCTGCTGCTGGATGAGGTCGGGCGGTGTGGCGGTGCGGTTGGCCTTGTAGCCGCCGTACTCGACGGTTTCGAAGGCCTGGGTTTTGATGTTGAACTTCTGGACGTCCTTGAGCTGCGAGGCCTGGGCGTTGCGGTGGACGGGGGCGCCGACATCGTAGATCGCAGCCAGGTACTCGGGCGAGAAGTCGGCGCGGAGCTTGTTGATCATGTTGACGAAGACATAGGTGGCGGCCGTGGGGATGCCGGTGCGGGTCGACATGGGGCGCTGCCGCTGCATGGCGTGGTAGGCGCGAAAGATGAAGGCCATCGAGTCAAGCAGATAGATGGGCGGCTTGGAGCCGGGCGCGGAAGG
>CAXUIB010000037.1:0-16766 GCA_964250945.1 uncultured Acidobacteriaceae bacterium | reverse complement strand
CGACACCCTCGCGCATCACCTACTCTGAGGACGGCCAGATCCAGCTGCCTCCCGATCCAAACGATCCGGGCTACGCCGTCGATGCTCTCATCCGGCAAGGCAAGATGGAAGAGGCACGTGCGGAGCTGGAGCGGCTCTTGCTGGAAGGTATGGACTCCGGCCCGGGCGTCCCTGCAACTCCTGAGTTCTACGAGAACATCCGTGCACGCCTCCGACAGAGGGCAAACGCCCGTAGATGAGCAGGCTGCCACTTCGCGCAAGCTACTCTCTCCAGGCCGAAGAAGACCTGAACCGACAAGCCGACTACATGGTTGACAATGGCAGTCCGTCTGCTTCGGAACGCTTTGTTGATTCGGTGGCACACACTGTCTCACTTCTTGAGTGGTCGCCCGGCTTAGGACGGAGGTTGCCCTCAAGGGGAGGCGGGGCGAGCCGGCTGCGCTGGATTGCGGTCTCCGGTTCGTTCGGTGGGTGGCTTGTGTTTTACACCTATACGGAGACCGATCTGCGCGTCGAACGTGTCCTCAACGGCGTACGGGATCTCTCGGCTCTCATAGAGGACCTCTGATTCGCCAACCCGGCCCCATCTATCCGACAATAGGGATTGGCCATGCTCGAAGAATAAGTGCAGCGGAACCGGCGACCCTGAGTGCAATTCCAGCGCCGCCCGACCGGATCACCAACCCGGCGCCCGCACGCACCTCGGCGATCCGGTCGGCGTGGCCGCCCACGTCCGGTCCAGCCTGGCCCTGAGCCGGCGTGATTTGGGGGGAAGTTTCGTTCGGAGCCGTAAGTCAATCGAGCGATTTACAGCTTGCAAATGAACATCCGCCAGGAGCATCCTAAACCCAGGAGATCACGCCCATGGCCGCGACACCCTCGCGCATCACCTACTCTGAGGACGGCCAGATCCAGCTGCCTCCCGACCCAAACGATCCGGGCTACGCCGTCGATGCTCTACTCGCAGCCGGCGACATCGAAGGCGCGCGAGCAGAATTGGAACGTCTCGCGCTTGAAGGTATGGATTCCGGGGAGGCCATCGAGATGACTCCCGAAGCGTGGGAAGAGTTTCGTCTGCAACTTCATCGGGAGGCGAAGATCGCTTCTTGAACCCAGCCGGTCTCTTCTCACCTGCTGCACTGCGCGAGATTGACAGAAGATGGAAGCGCCTGAGCGTCGATTCGAGTCCGCGTGTGGCCGACCAGTTTCTCCGTGCCGTTCAAGAGACGGCCACCATGCTCCACCAGTTCCCCCACGCTGGTACCGTATGCAGCGGCTCGTCGCCTCGTCCCGTCCATCTTAGACAGTTTCCGGTCAAGTCGCCTTTTGAGAGATGGACGGTGCTCTACACCCTGCGAGCAGATCGCGTCGTCGTGCTGCGCGTCCTGCACGGCTCACAACATAGAAGCTGAACGTCCCATAAACAACCTCTCATTCGCCAACTTGGCCTCATCTATCCGACAATAGAGATTGGCTATGATCGACGAAATCTCTGAAGTGGAACCGCCGACGCAGAGCACTGTTCCAGTTCCGCCCACCATCGACCAGATCACCATTCGCGGTGCGCGCACGCACAATCTCAAGTCGATCGACGTCGACATCCCGCACAATGCGCTGACGGTGGTGTCGGGGGTTTCGGGTTCGGGCAAGAGCTCGCTTGCCTTTGACACCGTGTATGCAGAGGGGCAGAGGAGGTACGTCGAGAGCTTGTCGGCGTATGCTCGGCAGTTCCTGGAGCGCATCGAGAAGCCGGACGTCGACCACATGGATGGTCTCGCGCCGGCGATTGCGATCAAGCAGAAGAACCAGACGCGCAACCCGCGCTCGACGGTGGCGACGGCGACCGAGATCTACGACTATCTGCGGCTGCTGTATGCGCGCTGTGGAACGGTGACGTGCCTGCACTGCGGTGGCGTGGTTCGGCGGGACACGGTGGATGAGATTGTGGACGCTCTCCTCGCGCTCGCGGAGGGGACGCGCGTGTATGCGCTGTTTCCGATCGAGCGCCGCGAGGTTCGCTTTGAGCCGCTGCAGACGGCGTCGACCGAGAGCGCGGAAGCGCCTGCGGTTGTGCCCAAAAGTGCAAAAAGAAGCCTGAAAAAAGGTGGAAAGACAACCGTGACCGCCGCTCCGGTCTTCAACGTTACGGACGCGCTGAAGGAGCGTCTGACGGAGTTGCGGAGGCGCGGGTACAACCGCCTGTACCAGCCGGCCCCGGACGGGGCTCCCGGGCAGATCGTCGAGTTTTCTACGCCCGAGTCGTTGCTGGAGCTCGACTTTGCACGGCCGATCTACATCCTGGTCGATCGCCTCCTGCTCTCGCCCGATGTCCGCTCACGCCTGGTAGACGCGATCGAGACGGGATACCGCGAGGCCGGCGAGGTGCAGTTTCACACCCTGCCGCGCGAGGAGGGCGCATCGCCCGAGCGTCTGCGGTTCTCGTCGGCGTTTGAGTGCTCCACGTGCCATCGCGCGTATCGCGAACCTGAGCCGCGGCTGTTCTCGTTCAACAATCCCTTTGGCGCATGCCCGCGTTGCCAGGGTTTCGGCAACACGATCGATTTCGACCCGGACCTGATCCTTCCCGACAAGTCGAAGTCGATCGACGGGGACGCGATCAGTCCGTGGGCTGGGGGCAAGTATCGGCCGATGCACGGCGAGTTGAAGCGGTTTGCCAAGCTGTCGGGCATTCCGACGAACGTGCCGTGGTTTGATCTCTCCGAAGCGCAGCAGCGCCTGATCGAGGAGGGATCGGGGGCGTTTCCAGGGATTCGCGGCTTCTTTGCCGAGCTGGACGGAAAGAAGTACAAGCTGCATGTTCGGGTGTTTTTGTCCAAGTATCGCGGCTACGCCACGTGCCCGGACTGCCGCGGACAGCGCCTGCGCGCGGAGGCTCGGGCGGTGCTCTTGAACGGCAAAAACATCTGCGAGGCTTCGTCGCTCACGATCACTGCGGCGTCTGACTTTTTCGATCATCTCCAGCTTTCGCCGGCGCAGACCGAGATCGCGGGAAAGATCCTCGAGGAGGTTCGGCAGCGCATCCGGTTCCTGCATGAGGTTGGCCTCGACTACCTGACGCTGGACCGTCTGTCGTCGACGCTTTCCGGCGGCGAATCGCAGCGGATTCAGCTCGCCACGTCGCTCGGCAGCCGCCTGGTCGGGGCGTTGTATGTGCTCGATGAGCCCTCGATCGGCCTGCACACGCGCGACACGGCCAAGCTCATCCGCATCATGCACGAGTTGCGCGATCTGGGCAACACGATCCTTGTGGTGGAGCACGATCCGGACGTGATCCGATCGGCCGATCACCTGCTCGATCTCGGTCCTGGAGCGGGCGAACTTGGCGGACATCTGCTGGCCTCAGGGACGGTGGCCGAGGTCACGGCCAACCCCAACTCGATCACCGGCAGATACCTTTCGGGGCGCAACTACATCCCTGTGCCGGCGGTGCGGCGGGAGCCTGGGCGAGAGCACCTGAAGCTGACCGGAGCGCGCATCCACAATCTCCGCGGGGTCGATCTGGACCTGCCGTTGAATCTGCTGTGCTGCGTCTCGGGCGTCTCGGGCTCGGGCAAATCGACGCTGGTGCATCAGGTGCTCTACCCCGCGTTGACGCGGGCGCTGGGCGCGGAAGAGGGTGCCTCGACCGCCACGCTGCCCGCGCACACGTTTCGCGAGCTGTCGGGAACGCAGCACCTGAATGAGGTGATCCTGGTCGATCAGTCGCCGATCGGTCGCACGCCGCGATCGAACCCGGTCACCTATATCAAGGCGTTTGACGACATCCGCGCGCTGTTTGCGGCGCAGCCCGACGCCAAGCGCAAGGGCTACACCTCCGGGATGTTTTCGTTCAACGTCCCCGGCGGACGTTGCGATGCGTGCGAGGGCGACGGCACGGTCACGGTCGAGATGCAGTTTCTGGCCGACATCGAGCTGCCCTGCGAAGAATGTAACGCCACCCGTTACAAATCGACGATCCTGGACGTGAAGTACAAGGGCAAAAACATCTACGACGTCTTGAATATGACGGTGAAGGAGGCTCTGGTCTACTTCGCCGGCCATCCAAAGATCGTCGACAAGCTGTATGTGCTCGACGAGGTCGGGCTCTCGTATGTGCGTCTCGGCCAGTCTGCGACCACGCTTTCGGGCGGCGAAGCGCAGCGCGTCAAGCTGGCGTCGCATCTGGCGACGGCGCGGTCGATCCTGAACCGGACGAGCGGCAACGAGGCTGCGGCCAAGGCGCGATCGCGTACGCTTTACATTCTGGACGAGCCGACGACGGGGCTGCACTTCGACGATGTCGCGAAGCTGCTGGCCGCGTTTCGCAAGCTGATCGAAGGCGGTGGTTCGCTGCTTGTGATCGAGCACAACTTGGACGTGATCAAGTCGGCCGACTGGGTGATCGACATGGGGCCGGAGGGGGGATCGGGCGGCGGCGAGATCGTCGCGGTGGGCACGCCGGAGGAGATCGCGGCCAACCCTCGGTCGCACACCGGCCACTGGCTCGGCCCGGTGTTGGGGATCTCGTCGGCTGCGGCGCGGACGGAGGCGCCGGCCGGCGAAGCGGCGATCTTGGCGTGATCCTGCGACGGCGCGCGACAGGGCTGGTGGCGACGATGATGCTGTCGCTGCCGGGCGCCGTGCTCTGGTCGCAGAGTCCCTGGGCCCAGAGTTCCTGGACGCAGAGTTCCTGGGCCCAGAGTTTCTGGACGCAGAGTTCCGTGCCGGGATCGTCGTCCAGCTCGCAACCGGCCGCGTCTCAGACCGTGCGTCCGGCGGAGGACCCGCGCCGCGCCGAGGCAGCCAGGGCGCTCGGCCGCGGGGACTTCCCTCTCGCGCTCAAGCTCCTCGTCCCGCTGGCGGCTGACAATCCGGCCGACGCTCGGGTCTTGTTTGATCTGGCGAGCGCTGAGGATGCGCTCAGCGGCTCCGATCCGGCACAGATTGCCGCGGCCGAGCAGAGCTACCGCCGTTCGATCGCGGCCGATCCGGCTTACTTCGAGCCGCACCTTGCCCTGGGCTTGCTCCTGGCGCGCAACCTCCACCCGGCGGCTGCGCGCATGGAGCTGGTCGCGGCAACGACGCTGCGGGCGCCTGACCCTGAGTTGAAGGCGCGGGCGTTTCGGGCGCTGGCTCGCGTCGACCTCTCGCTGAACCCGGCCGAGGCGCGCGACGCCCTGCTCGGAGCCCTGAAGCTCTCCCCCGAGACCCCGGACGACACCTTGCTCGCGGCCGCTCTGGCCGAGCAGTCGGACGACCTCCCCGCGGCCGAAGCAGCGTATCGCCGGATCCTGGCAGCGACACCGGATGACCCGTCCGCGACGTCTGCGCTTGCACGTCTTCTGCTCCGGCAGGGCAAGCCGGCCGACGCCGAGAGTCTCCTGAAGACCGCTCTGACCAGCCATCCCGACAACCCTGTGCTCCTGGCCCAGTTCGCCTCGGTTGCGCTCCAGGAGAACAAGCCAGGCGAGGCGCTCGATCGGCTTCGGCCGGTTCAGGCGGCGCACCCGGAGGACCGGGATCTCCGTCGGCTGTACGCGCACCTGCTCTCCGCGACTGGCGACTATGGCGCCGCCGAACCCGTTCTGGCTGATCTGAGCGCGCGGTCGCCGGACGATCCCGAGCTCTTGGATGAGGTCGCGGACGCTCTGATTCATCTTCGCCGCTTCGCGGAAGCCGAGGCGATCCTCTTCCGCGCCTTGGCCCATCCGCAGATGTTCCCGACGCCGGCGAGTCGCGCCGATGCCGCCGGCCATCTAGCCTTTGCGGCGTCACAAAATTTCCACCCCGAGGTGGTATTGCAAGCGCTGTCGGTGCGTGCTACAGTCCTGCCACAGTCGCCTTCTTCGCTGTTTCTGGCGGCGACCGCGCACGACCGGCTTCACCATAGGAAAGAAGCGGCAGACCTGTACCGGCAGTTCCTCCTGGTGGCGAACGGAAAGTTTCCCGACGAGGAGTCTGAGGCGCGCCACCGCCTCCTCGCCCTCGCTCACACGAGATAGAAGAATCTCGAGGTGCAATATGGCTTCTCGGCTCCGCTGCTCCGGCTTCCGCAAGACCTTTCTCGCCTCGCTTCCGATCTTTCTCCTTCTCTTTACAACCTCGCTCCGCGCAGCGAACAAGGATGAGGTCTTGCCGGACGAGCAGACGCTGGCGCAGCTTGAGTTGCGCGCCCAGCAGGCCCAGCCGCGCGAGCAGTGCTTTCTGTACACCGAGCTTGTCCACACCATGACCGAGATCGCCGGCAAGCAGATGCGCGACGGCGAAGTGGAGCGCGCCGGCGCCATGCTGAAGCGCACCGAGCACTACGCGCAGCTGATCCACATCGGCCTGGCGAACGATTCAAAGCGCCTGAAAAACGCCGAGCTGCTGATGCACCACACGACCTTCCGGCTGAGCGAGTACCTCCATCAGGCATCGAGCGAGGATCGCGCCGTGCTGCAGTCGACGCTGAAGCAGCTGAACCAGGTCCATGAAGAGATCCTGATGCACGTCTTTGCCCACTAGGCAGCCGGGATCGCGATCCATGCGCCTGCTCTTCCCCGCCCTGCTCCTGCTCTCTCTCCTTCCGGCTCCCCTGCTCTGCTCTCCGCCCCGAGCGTATGCGCAGGCGCGCGGGGAGGAGAGCCTGTCGGACGCCGAGGTGGAGCAGCTGCGCGAGTCGGCGTACACCCCGTCCGACCGGATCCTGGTGTTTATCAAGCTTTTGGACACGCGGACCAAGCGGATCACCGATCTGGTGGCCAAGCCGCGGCGACCGGGCCGCGAGCAGGACCTGCACGATCTCCTGGAGCAGTTCACCGCCATCGCGGACGAGCTGAACGACAACCTGGACGACTATGGGCCGCGGCATCGCGACCTCCGCAAGCAGCTTCCCAAGCTGCTCGAGGCGGTCGACCGCTGGAACACCGCGCTCAAGACACCGCCGGACAACGACGTGTATGCGGTTGCGCGCAAGTTGGCGCTCGAGTCGGTCCGGGATGTGCGCGAGGAGGCGACGCGTCTCGTGGAGGATCAGAAGACGTTTTTCGCGGCGCACCCGGAGGCGGCGAAGGCCGAACACGACCGCGAAAATCCGGGCGCGAACCGGCCGGCCGAGACGCCGCGATAGGGCAGTTTTCCTGTAGGCGTATAGCGAAGGAACAGGTCTCATGGCCGTTTTCCCCCAGTGAAAACGGCACTCCCATACTCTGTCCGACTCACAGGGACAGGAAATCCGCGATAGAGCAAATTGCCTGCCGATATGTGCGTCCGTGAGGTGCGTGTTAACCTCAAATCAGTGTGCCTTCCCCGCTGACCGATATCTTTGAAGTGCAGTATCGCGAGCTCCGGCCGCGAGCTCCGATCCCTCCGCTCGACATCCGATTTCGCCGTTTTACCTCGCTGAACACGACGATTCGGCTGCGCGAGGGCAAGCTCCACGTCCGTCTGTCGGACCTGCTGGAACACGCACCGGCGAGCGTCCACCACGCGATCGCGCACATCTTGCTCGCCAAGCTCTACCGCAAGCCCATCGCGCCGACGTACGCCGATCGCTACCGCCGCCACGTCTCCTCCGAGGCGGTCGTGCGAGAAGCGGCGCACATCCGCCAGACCCGTGGTCGGAAACGCATCCTCTCTCCGCAAGGCCACCGCTGGGATCTCGACGAGGTCTTTGAGTCGCTGAACACCCGCTTCTTTCACGGTCTTCTGGGCCGTCCGACGCTCACCTGGTCCGCACACCAGGCGCGCCGCGCGCTCGGCCACTACGACGCCGCGCACAACACGATCGTCGTGAGCCAGGTCTTTGACCGGCCCGACACACCGCGCTGCGCGATCGAATACCTGCTCTACCACGAGATGCTGCACCTGAAGCACCCGGTGCGGGTCAAGGCGGGCCGCCGCTGCGTGCACTCGCGGGAGTTCCAGGCTGAGGAGCGGCTGTTTCCGGAGCTGGAGGAGGCGAAGGCCTACCTCAAACGGCTGTGATGGAGCCACCTAGCACGCGCCAATGCAGGTCGGGAGAGACGCCTGGAGTTGCTCATTCGACGCAGAGCGAAGTATGAACTAGCCAGGGAGAACGGAGATGGACGAGTACAGCCGGAGCGGCGAACGACTGAGAAGAGCCAAAGTCATCCAGAGCGAGAACGAGAAGGAGGCGTACAGGAGGACCGCTTTAGAGCGGTTTTCCTGTCCCTGTGAGCCGGATAGAGTGTGGGAGTGCCGTTTTCATTGAGGAAAACGGCCATGAGACCGGTGCTCTCGCTTTACACCTACAGGAGAACCGCTTTAGCGCGGATTTCCTGTTGCTGTGAGTCGGACAGAGTATGGGAGTGCCGTTTTCATTGGGGAAAACGGCCATGAGACCTGTTCTTTCGCTACACACCTACAGGAAAACCGCTTTAGCGCGCGCGAAACAGGTAGTGCACCAGGAACAGGACCACCAGACCCCAGGCTACGGGGCGCACCTCTCGGCTTCGGCCGGTTGCCAGAAGCACCGCCGTGTAGATTACAAATCCGATTGCCAGGCCGTCGCTGGCCGAGGTGAGGGCCATGAGCAGGAGCGTCACCAGGGCCGTCGCGGCGACGGTCACGTCGCGCAGGTCGAGTTCCGCCAGACCTTGCATCATGAAGACACCCACCATGACCAGAGCCGATGTGGTCGCGGCGGCCGGCACCACGGCAATCAGCGGCGTCACGAAGAGCGCCAGGAGGAAGCACGCTGCGACCGACACACTGACCAACCCTGTGCGGCCGCCCTGCTCCACGCCCGCAGCCGACTCGAGATAGATGATGGCTGTTGTGCTGCCGAGGAGAGCTCCGCCTGAGGCTGCCACTGCGTCGGCCGAGAGCGCTTCGCGCAGCTTGGGCAAGTTGCCGTCGGCGTCGGTGAGGCGGGCGCGCGTGCCGATGCCGAACAACACCGCCATTGCCGAAAACAGGTCAGTAAACAGGAGCGCAAGGATGATTGGGAGACATTGCGCGGGATGCTGTAGGGGGTAGAGGAGATCGAGCTTGAACGCGACCGGGGCCATGGAGTTCGGCCAGGAAAACACGTGCGCCGGCAAGTCCGTCAGGTGTCGATGGCCGGGCGGTCCGGGCAGGAGTAGGCCTGCCAACGTTGCCAGGATGATCGACAGCACAAGCGCTCCGGGAACTCGCCGAACGATAAGTACGATGGTGAGTACTGTACCGACGAGGGCCAGGAGCACGGTGGGCGAACCTATGTTGCCGAGGCCGACGATGGATCGCGGATTGGCCGCGACCACGCCCGCGTTGCGCAGGCCGAGAAAGGCGATAAAGAGACCTATGCCTGCGCCGACGATGCGCTTGAAGGCGATAGGAAAGGCCTCGATGATGACGCGGCGTATGCCTGTGAGCGAGATGATCATGAACAAGACGCCGGTGTAGAAGACCATTCCGAGCGCGGCCTGCCAAGGGATGTGCATGCCCTGGCAGACCTGCACCGCGACATACGCATTGACGCCCATGCCGGGCGCCATGGCGAGCGGATAGTTTGTGCGCAGGCCCATCAGGACGGTGAAGATGGCGGCGATTACCGCGGTTGCGGTGATGAGCGCGCCGCGGTCCATGCCGCTCGCCGAGAGCACCAGAGGATGCACGACCAGCACATAGCTCATGGTGCTGAAGGTTGTGAGCCCGGCCAGGATTTCGCGGGCTGCCGTCGATCCGCGTTCGGAGAAGTGAAACCAGCGATCGAGCGCGCGCGCCAGGCTCTGGGGCGCGGAGCCTGGCGGCGTGGATCGATGTGGACCTGATTGCGTGTTGGAGAGCGATGGCGCCAAGGTCGACCAGACCTCCCGTAAGCATGAGTAGACCGAAGCCCGGCGACATGGCCGGCCGCCGAGCGCGAACGCGGAACTTTTGTTTCTGTTGCACTGACTTTACCGCACAGATCTTACCGGGCTTTACCGCACAGATCTTACCGGGCTTTACCGCACAGATCTTACCGGGGGAGGCACGAAAGTTTGGTTGACGCCGCGTCTGGATCGCAGTAAGGTCACGCTAACCCTTGCAGCGAAACACAGATTCTCCAATTCCCTCCTTTGAGGCGCCATGAAGCGTTTTGCCGCCGTTCTGTCGACGTTGATGTCGTCATTTTTTGTTCTGTCCTATCCGGCGCATGCGCAGTCCACGGGCTCGATCTCCGGTCGGGTTGTCGATCCGACGGGCGCTGCCATCCCGGGGGCCGCTGTGGCGGTTACGAACCAGAATACGAACCGCGAGCGCCACCTCGAAACCGGCCCCGACGGCACGTTTTCGTTTGTTGTGCTGCCGATCGGCGTTTATAGGGTGCGGGCCGAGGCCGCCGGTTTTCAGCCGATCGAAGTTGAGAACACGTCGCTTGAGAATCAGCAGACGCTGGATCTTGAACTGAAGTTGCGCACGCTTGCTGCGACCAGCTCGGTAGAAGTGGAGGCTGAAGGCAACGAGGCGTCGGTCCAGCGCACGGACCCCACGCTCGGGCAGACGATCCACGCCGAACAGGTGGCCGACCTGCCGCTCAACGGCCGCGACTTCGCCCAACTCGCCCTGTTGACGCCGGGCACGACGCGCGGCGAACAGACGTCCGACTTCCTGAACCAGGGCACGAGCAGCGAGGTCTCGTTTCGCGGCTCCGTCTCGCTTTCGGTGCAGGGCATGGCCGAAAACACCAATGACTGGCGGCTCGACGGCATCGACGACAACGAACTGACGGGGGGCGGCGTCAGTTTTCTTCCCGAGATCGATGCGATCCAGGAGTTCAACGTTCTGACCTTCAACTACTCCGCGCAGTACGGTTCGCGCGGCGGAAGCACGGTGCTTGTCTCGACCAAGTCCGGCACCAACCATGTCCACGGATCGATCTTCGAGTTCTTCCGCAACGATGTGCTGGACGCACGGAACTACTTCGACCCGATCAAGAAGGGCAAGTACCGGCAGAACGAGTTTGGAGGTTCGCTGGGCGGCCCCCTTGTGCGCGACCGCACCTTTTTCTTCGTCGATTATCAGGGCAATCGCGTGCGCCAGGCCGCGCCGGTCCTGAGCATTGTGCCGACCGACGCCCAGCGCACGCAGCACATCTTCACCAACCCGATCTACAATCCATTGCCGACCCTTGGGGCCCCGAACGCGGCCGCGCGGACCAGCTTCTACGATCCCACTCGGCAGGCGTACCACATTCCGGATGAGCTGATCAGCCCGATCGGGCAGGCGATCTTGAATCTCTACCCGAGCCCTTTGCCGGCCGGATCGTCTGGCCTGTCGGGGGCGTTCAACTACACTGCGAGCCCGACGCGCACGCTGAATGACGACGAGTTCGACGTTCGTCTTGACCATCAGATTGCCGAGAAGGACCGCATGTTCGCTCGCTTCAGCTGGGACAACGGACAGCAGTTCAACCCGTCCGGTCTGCCTGGGTTCGGAGCGCGCACGTCGTATACGAGCACGACATATTTTCGCGCGCGCGTCCGCAACTTTGCTCTTTCGGAGACCCACATTTTTTCGCCGCGCGTCGTCAACCAGGCGGCCGCGGGCTACAACCGCGACTTCAACACGATTCGCGGCGTGGGTTACGGTACGGAGGAGGCTGCCAGTCTCGGCATTGTAGGCGCGAACCTCGGCGACCCCGCGACCTCCGGCATGACGCTGATCAACGTTACCGGGTTCAACCCGATCGGCGATCGCCTGTACTCGCCCTATCAGGGCGGGACGAACGTGTTTCAATTTTACGATTCGCTGAACGTGGTCAAGGGCAAGCACAACCTTGTCCTCGGCTTTGACTTCCGGCCGATGCAGAACAACGGTCTTGGGGAGACGTACCTGCACGGGCAGATGGCGTTTACGAAGAACTTTACGGCGTACAGTACGGGCACGACCTTTGCGCCGACCATCACCGACCATGCGAGCGGGCAGACCGGCGCGAACGGCAACCCGATCGCCAGCCTGCTTCTGGGCTACCCGGACGGGGGCAACCGCCAGAACCAGGTGAACAGCGGCGTGATCGGCCGGCGATGGAAGGAGTATCGGGGATACGCGCAGGACAACTGGACGATCACACCGACGCTGACGTTAAACCTCGGCCTGGCCTACGGCGTGACCACACCGATGTCGGAGGCTCAGGGACGGATTGCGAACTTCGACATCAACACCGGAACCTTCTTTGTAGCGGGCTCTCAGGCCCACACCTACCCCGGCACGGTGCCGGCAAACGAGTACGCCGGCATCCACACCGACTTTTCGGATGCTGAGCCGCGGTTCGGGTTTTCCGCATCTCCGCTCGGCCCCGAACGTAGCACGCTTTTGCGCGGTGGATATGCTATTTTCCACGACACATCGCACCTGGGCCAGTCGGCCGGCATCCACCAGAATCCTCCGTACACGAACACCTACACGTTTACCACGAACGACATCAACCCGGCCCGCGTTCTGCTCCCCGGATCGCCTGTCAACGGCTTCCCGGACAACAGCCAGCCGCGGGATCCGACCACCTACACGGGATCGCTGGTCGCTCAGGATCGCAACTTCAAGCAGGGTCTGGTGCAGCAGTACAACGTCAATCTTCAGCAGGGCGCTCGAGGCGCGGTTGTCACCGTTGCGTATGCCGGGACGCACGCCACGCGCCTGTTCAACAACGTCGGCTCGTTCAACGGCGCGGCTCCTGGACCGGGCAACAACACCGCCAGCCGCCGGCCCTTTCCCATGCTGAACTCGATCGCCGACATCACGTCCAACGGCTGGCTGGTCTACAACTCGCTCCAGGCAAAGGTGGAGGAGCGCCTCCACACCCTGTATCTTCTGGGCGCTTACACCTACTCGCAGGCGCTCACGAATGGATTCTCCGAGGCGGTCACCACACTTCCTGGGTCCACGTACTTTCCGCTTACGCTTGGGCCCAGCTTTTACCACGGCGCGCCGGTGCTTGTGTCCGACCCGAACAACCCTGCGGGCGACCCTATTTCGCCGTACGCGGATCGCGGGATGTCGTCGTTGCAGCTCCGCAACAACTTTACGGCGAGCGTCATCTACTCACTGCCGGTGGGCAAGGGACAACGGTTTCTGTCAGACAGCAGCCCGATGGTCAACCAAGTCGTCGGGGGATGGCAGGTGAACAGCATTATCACGTCGCACAGCGGCTTTCCGCTGGCCTTTACGCAGGCCACGAATACCTCGGGATCGGGCGTTACCAATCGACCGGACCTTGCCCCTAGCTGCGGCCTGTACATCGGCGCCCGCACGGTGAGTCGATGGATCGACACGAGTTGCTTCACGACTCCGCGCGCGACGCAGCTGGGCAACGCTCCGCGGACGGTCGGCTACGGCCCGGGCCGGACCAACGTCGATTTTTCGCTTTACAAGAAGTTTCCGACGTTTGAGGCGCAGACGCTTGAGTTTCGCGCCGAGTTTTTCAACATTTTGAACCACTCGCAGTTCGGCCTGCCCGACCAGGGCCTGGGCGACGCTGCGTTTGGCGCCATCTCCACCACGGTTCACGAGAATCGGCAGGTCCAGTTCGCGCTCAAGTACATCTTCTAAACGGCAACCGGTGGCACCCGGTCGCGCGGCCGGACCTGCGCACGCGGCGGGGTTATGCTGAAGTTGATTTCCCTTGGAGGCAGACCGATCAACGTACACCCTATGCGCTCTGCCTGGCCGACGCTTCCATTGCTTGCAGCGCTGGCTGTCTTGACGTCAGGTCCGGCCGGTAGCTTCGCACAAACTGCGCCGACGCCGACGCCACCCGTCCGGCTGGTTATCGCCGACCAGGACGCCTCTGGACCTGGCGGCTCGGACATGGCCGCTCTCCTTGTGCTGCTTCAATCGCCCCGAGCCCACCTGCTTGGCATCACGGTGGTGTGCGGGGACGCAGGTCGCGACGAGGAGGTGGCGCACGCGCTCCGTCTGCTTGAAACGGTGGGCCGCAGGGATTTGAAGGTGTACCCCGGGGCGGCCGTTCCGCTTGTGCGCACGGAGGCCTGGACCCGCCTGAACCAGCAGATGTACGGCAAGGTGACGTGGATGGGCGCATGGCGCGATTCGCACGGCACAACCTCGAACGTTGTCTCGACGCTTCAAGAGGGCGCGCCGACGACCCAACCGGCCGACGAAGACGCCGCGCACTTCATGGTCCGTATGGTGCATCAGTATCCGCATCAGGTCACGATTTACGCAGCCGGACCGCTTACGAACGTCGCCCTTGCCGTTCGCCTGGACGCTCACTTCGCCGAGCTCGCACAAGAGCTCGTCGTGATGGGCGGCAGTCTGGCTCCGCGCACCGAAGCGCACGAGTGGTACAACCGGCCTCGCCACGAGTTCAACTTCTGGTTCGACCCTGAGGCGGCCTCGATCACCCTGAACGCCGCCTGGCCGCGCATCTCGGTGACGACTGTCGACGCCTCGGTGCAGACGAAACTTTCGGGCGTCCTCGCGGCGATGCAGGGCTCGCCCGCCATCCCCGCCCGCTACCTGATCCAGTACAGCAAACAGACCGGCGCGTCCGATATTGCGTGGGACGAGCTTGCCGCCGCCACCTGGCTCGACCCTGCGATTACCGTCCATGCGCGCGACCTGCTGATGGATGTCGACCTCGACCACGGAGCTCTCTACGGCGAAACTCTTACCTGGTCTGAGTTCGACAAGCCGGCGCTGCCTCACCGGACGGTGCATGCGCAGGTGGACGTCGACGCGCGGCGGCTGGAACGGGATTTGATTGAGTGGTTCACGGCTCCGACGCCTGGGGCGCACGATCCGCGTCCGCTGCCTGCCGCACCGGTGAGATAGGCCAGCCATGCCAGCGCACATGCATCCAGACACGATCGACGCCGATGTTCGCGCCCGCGCGGTGCAAGCGGCGCAGGGCAAAGCTCCGTTCGACTTCCTGCTCACGGGCGGCGAGATCGTCGACGTTCTCACCGGCGAGCTCCGGGGAGCGGACCTTGGGCTCGTCGGCCCTATGATCGCGAGCGTTCACCCGCGCGGCACCCGCACGGATGCGGCTGAAATCCACGACCTTTCCGGCCGCCTGCTCGCGCCTGGCCTGATCGACACGCATGTGCACTTTGAGAGCTCGCACATGCTCCCGTATCACTACGCGTCGGTCGTCGTCCCGCAAGGCACCACGACCATCTTTTACGACCCGCACGAGATTGCGAATGTGCTGGGCGTGCCGGGCGTCCGGTATGCGGTGGACAGCACGCGCGGCTTGCCCCTGCGATGCCTGTGCCAGGCGCCGTCCTCGGTGCCGTCCGCGCCTGGGCTTGAGGTTGCGGGCGCCAGCTTTGGAGGCCCGGAGATGGAAGAGATGCTCTGCTGGCCCGAGGTCCTCGGCGTGGCGGAGATGATGGACATGAACGGCGTTCTGGCCGGCTCCGAACGGACGGTCGCCATTGCCGAAGCCGGCCGGGCCGCCGGAAAGCTGGTCGAAGGCCATGCCCGCGGCCTCACCGGAGCGCGTCTTCAGGCTTACTGCGCGGCGGGCATCGGCTCCGATCACGAGATCACCTCGGGCGACGACCTGCTTGAAAAGCTTCGCGCCGGCCTTGCCGTCGAGATCCGCGGATCGCACGACTACGTGATGCCGCTGATTGTCCAGGCGCTCGCGAAGCTCCCACACCTCTCGTCGCAGATCATGATCTGCACCGACGACGTCCCGCCGGACCACCTCGTCGAAAGAGGCGGCGTCATCGACGTTCTCCGCCGGTTTATCGAGTACGGAATGCCGCCGCTCGATGCTCTGCGCTTTTCGACGATCAACGCGGCGCTTCACCTGGGCCGGCGCGATCTTGGTGCGCTTTGTTCTGGCCGCGTCGCGGACGTTCTCGTCCTCAACGATCTCCAGACGCTCGCGGTGGATTCTGTCTATGTTTCCGGCCGGATGGCTGCTCGGGACGGCCAGATGCTCCAAGCCGTCCTGCCTCCAGATGTGCCTGCTCCCGCAGGCACTATGCACCTCTCGCCCCAGCCCTTGGAGTCCTTTGAGCTCTGCATTCCCGGCATCGCCGACGGCCAGACGCGCGTACGCACCATCGAAGGCGTGCGCTTCTCGCGATGGGGCGAAACCACCGTCGACGTCCAGGACGGCCGCGTCGTTCTGCCCACCGGCGGCTACCTTAACCTCCTCTACGTCCAGCACCGCCACGGCCGGCACGCCGCCCGCCCGCAGATCGCGATCCAGGCCGGCCTACCCCAGCTTCGCGGAGCGCTTGCCACCACGTATCTTCACGACTCTCACAACCTGTTCGCGATCGGCAGCAACTCGCGCGACATGCAACTGGCTGCCAACACCCTGATCGGCTGTGGCGGCGGCATTGTGGCGGTGCAGGACGGTGTGGTCCTTGCCCTCGCCGAGTTCCCCATCGCCGGCATGCTCTCGCCCGCGCCCCCGGCCGAGGTGGCACGGGCCTTTGCGGACGTGCGTACGGCTGCCGGACACGTGGCCGAGTGGAAGCTCCCTTACTGGATCTTCAAGACGCTCGAAGGCATGTCGCTGGCCTGCAATCCGTTTCCGTACCTGACCGATCTTGGCCTAGTGGACGGCGAGGCGGGGGTGCTGACGGAGCTGGTATTGCGCTGACTTCGGGTGTATTGCTCACGGCTAGACTAGAGCGGTTCTCCTGTCCCTGTGAGTCGGAGACAGTATGGGAGTGCCGTTTTCATTGGGGAAAACGACCATAAGACCTGTGGTTTCGCTCTACACCTGCAGGAGAACCGCTTTTAATCCGCGGCGAGCGCTCGAAGGACGCCGACGTTGCGCATCTCGTCTCCGGGGTTGTCGACCGGCGTCTCGG
>CAXUIB010000036.1:0-17414 GCA_964250945.1 uncultured Acidobacteriaceae bacterium | reverse complement strand
CAGTTAAATACAAACATCGCCTTCCCCGGAGGCCCGCCCACACCCGCATCCGGCTCCGTCAACCCCCGCCCCAGAAGACTCATATTCACCACCCGCGACGGCCGGCCGAGCGGACTCCTGAGCATCAGCTCCGGCATTTCCAGGCCAGCCTTGTTGAACGCAAACGCCCCGCTCGTCGAGAGCTGCACACCTCCGCCACGCCGCTTCCAAGCCCCCACCACGAGCGGCAACATCGCGATCGCCCGCGCCGACGCACCGCCGTTCTCACTCCGCTGCACGCCATAGTTCAGCCGGATCACCGGCGGCCTCCCCGTCCGGTCGAGACACGTTGCATACGCCCGAGCCAGCCTCGCCACCTGCTCCGCCCGCACCCCCGTCCCACGCTCAACCACCTCCGGCCGATGCTCGTCCCCGAGCGCATGCGCCCGCAGCTCGTCCACGCCGCTCGCACAAGCAAGGAGATACTCCCCGTCCTCCAGACCCTCGCGAAAGATCACATGCATCATCCCCAGCGCCAGCAAAGCATCCGTCCCCGGATGGATCGCGATGTGCTCGTCCGCCAGAGCCGCCGTCCGCGTCCGGTACGGATCGATCACCACCAAGGGCGCCCCGCCCCGTCGCGCCGCCTCGATAAACGGCCACAGATGAATGTTGTTGCCATGCACGTTCGCGCCCCACGCAATCACCATCCCCGCTTCGGCAAAGTCCTCCGGCCGCGTCCCCAGCTTCACACCGTACACACTCGCAAAAGCCTCGCCGCCTGCCGTCGAACAGATCGTCCGGTCCAGCCGCGACGCCCCCATCCGGTGGAAAAAACGCCGGTCCATCGACCCATACCCCAGCTGCCCGATCGTCCCGGCATAGCTGTACGGCAACACGCTCTCCGGCCCATGCTCCGCCGCAACCGAACGGAGCTTCGCCGCCACCTCCTCCATCGCCTCGTCCCACGAGATCCGCTCAAACACCTCCATCTCCCGCCCACGCCCCACCGGTCCCTTCCTCACCCCCGCCCGACGCCGCATCGGGTACAACAGCCGCTCCGGCGAGTACACCCGATCCAAAAACTTCGCCACCTTGCCGCACAAAAACCCGCGCGTCACCGGGTGCGCCGGGTCGCCGCGCAGCGACACCGCCCGCCCGCTCCCCTGGTCCACCGTCACCAAGACCCCACAGCTGTCCGGACAGTCCAGCGAACAGACGGCGTGCACCGTTCGCGTCCTCGCGCCGATCGCAGCCATACCGGTAGATTCTATTGGAGCTCCCCCTCGCCCCGAAAACCGGGATGTATCCTCGATCTCGAGAGGGAAGCCGCCCGCTCTACAACCCTCGCGCAAGGTGGAGGTCGGCAGCAGCCTCAACCTGCGACAAAGCCCCTCAGCCTGCGACAAAAAGGTGTCCCATGAAGCTCGGCTCCGTCCGCCTCCTCGTCCTCCTCTCGCTTCTCCTGCTTGCCCCCGTGCTCCGCGCCCAGGACCCGCAGCTCCACACCGCCAGCCCAACCGAGCTCGCCTGCGTCAAAGTCCTCCTCGCCCAGGAAGCCGCCTGGAACAAAGGCGACCTCGACACCTTCGCCCAGGCCTACAAAGACTCCCCCGACACCCTCTTCATCTCCGGCTCCATCAATCGCGGCTTCGCCGGCATGCTCAGCAACTACCACCGCGAGTATCCCAACCGCGCCAGCATGGGCACGCTCAGCTTCTCCGAGCTCGAAGTCCACCCGCTCGACGAAAACTTCGCCGTCGTCCTCGGCAAATACCACCTCGATCGCAACAAGAAACAGGGCGGCAACGCCGACGGCCTCTTCTCCCTCATCTTCGAAAAAACGGACAAAGGCTGGAAGATCGTCGTCGACCACACCACGTAAGCAGCTCCATCCGCTCTAGACCGGCGCGCCACCCTTGTTAGCCTCGAAGTTAGCCTCGAAGTTAGCCTCCACCCGCGGCTGCAGAGGACCTCTTCACATCACTCTCGAAGCTGCGAGAAGACGGCGGACCTTTTAAAAATTGATCCGCGCCGCGAGTTGCAGCAAGCGCGGTGGAGACGAGCTTTGAATCTGGCCGAAGTTGGTGCTGGAAAGATTGCCGCTGACCGATGCGGAGCCGAAAAACTGACCGTGATTGAAAGCATTGAACGCTTCAAGACGCAGCTCCAGCGTGGTTCGATCTTGCAGTTGGGTGGATTTGGCGAGAGCGAGGTCTGTATTGTCTGCACCGGGTCCGTAGAAGAACCGCCTGCGAGCGCTGCCGAGGGTACCCAGGGCCGGCATGGAAAAAAGGCTCGTGTCGAATGCCGGGACGTTCCCTCGAGGCCGGTAATGGAGCTTGAGATTGCCTGCTGCAAAGTCAGGCTCGTCGACGCCGTTGTTGTTGATGCCGTTAGGCTGGGTGCCGAGCAGAGATGTGTCGTTGTTGTTGACCAGCGTGACAGGAAACCCGGTGCTGAAGCGCGTGAGACCGGAGACCTGCCAACCATCCGTTAGCCGGGGATGATGCGGCAGAAAGCTGCCGACGGGCAGCTCATAGCGGTATGCGGCAACGAAGCTCTGCGTGAGATCGAAGGCGGAGATCGCACGGCTTCGGCCTGCGTCGCCGGGAGAAACAGCCTCCGCAAGACTGGACGATTGGTCGATCGACTTGCTCCAGGTATAGCCGAACTGAAGAAAGAGTGAGCGAGTCGAGTGGCGCGCGCTTATTTCGAGAGCGTTGTCGTGCGAGTTCGCGATGGTCTGTTGCAAGTTGACGCTGCCGAACGCTCCATTGAAGGCGGTGCGGGTGCCGTGAATCGTCTGACCGGTCGCCGTCTGATATGTGCTGCTTTCACCGAAGGGGCCGCACGTCGCTGAACCCGGCGCGACCTTCGCCGGAGCGCTAAGGGCGAGACAAGCGGAAGGATCGCCGGGATTTACCTCCTGGATCACAAGCAGATGATGCGCTTGGGTGCCGACGTAGCCGGCAGTCAAAACGGTGTGCAGCCCCATCTGTCGCTCGACGGACAAACTGTAGTTCTCAGCATAGGGCGTCACATTTTCCTTGGCAAAAGCGGGAATCCCCGTCAAAGGCTCGAAGTTGCTCCAATCGACGGACGTATTCGGATGTTGGGACGAAGCTCCAAAGGCCACCTGCTGCAAAGGAAATCGCTGCCCTACGCTCACGCCGGTTGCGGCCGTGATAAACGGCTGATCGAACAGTGTGGGCGCGGAGCTGGTGTCGGTAAAACCGTAGGGCGGGTTGCCGCTCATGATGCCGGCCGAGAGCCCCTCAAAGGCGGTATAGTAAATGCCCAAGCCTCCCCGGAAGACCGTTGCTCCCGGCGCGCCGAGGAAACGATGAGCAAATGCCGAGTGTGACTCAGGCAACTCCCACGAGGCGGCCAGGCGAGGAGCGAAGTTGCTGTATCGCGTGGGCGAAAGTGTCTTTGGGACGCCAGGATCCCCCGGGAAAAGGATTCCTTTCGGTGCATTTGGAAACACGACAGACTGCTCGTTGGGATCGAGCGTGAGAAGCTGGTTGAACTTTTCCGACCACGGCGGCAACACATCCCAGCGCAGGCCGTAGTTGAGAGTAAGCTGAGGACGGACCCGCCAACTGTCCTGCGCGTACAGGCCGACATAGTGATTTCGGTTATAGAACTTCTGCCCTTGCCCCTGGGTGTACGTGGAGTCGATGCCGATGAGGAAGTCGGCAAAATCGGAGCCGGTTTCGCTGCCGGTGAACGAAAAGCTCCCATTGTCGTAGACGGTCGGATGGGTGTTGATTTGGTCGGCGTGAAAGCTAGCCCCGAGCGAAAGTGTGTGGGCGCCGATCGTGCGGCTGTAGTCGTCGGCAACCTCGAAGATGTTCTCTGCTTGAAACAGACTGGTGACATCGATTCCAAGAGTAAAGCCGTTGAAAACAACGTTCTCGACGCCTTCCATCGGCGGCAGCAGGGGAACGATGCCGGAGGTGTTCTCACCGGTGACAAAGCCCTGCGAGGCGAGCGTGGTTCCTACGCCATCCCGCGGCTGCCCGACAGAAGCGGCATTTCGCATGTAGCTGACATGGCCCCCATTCATGGCGTTTGCTCCAAAGGTGGAAACCAGGTTCAGGGCATAAAGCTGGGCGTGGCCATCGTTTTGCGCGTTGAAACCCGGCACCGTCGCCCCACCCTGGCCAGTGGGATAGGGATTCAGCACCGTGTAATCGTCCAGAAAGTAGTATCCCGTCAGAGCACCAAACGGCGTCGCTCGATCCAGACGAGCCGAGCCTTTGTCGTCGCGGACGCTCTGCGCATAGATCGACGTAGAAAATGTGGAGGCACCCTGGTTCGGCAGCGGAATGTAGTTGAGCAAATGCTGTGCCGGTGTCGAAAACGCGCTCTTTGGAATAGTTCCCTCAGGAAAGACGCAGGTGGCCGTCGTGCAGCCCGGCACGTAGTACGGCTCTCCTTGTTGAACCGCGTAGCCAAGTCGGGAGCTGAGCTGCTGCGCGAAATATCGGCCGCTCGCTTTTCCGGTCAGCGCGGCTGCTTGGTCAAGTAAATTTCCGGTCCGGTCCAGAAGTGTGGGAACGGCAATCAGACCTGTGTCGATGCCCTGCGTCCGCCGTGTGCCCTGGTAGTCGGCAAAGAAGAAGAGCTTGGCCGCATGGGAAACCGGGCCGCCGATCGTTCCGCCAAACTGATTCTGATGGAAGGAGGCACGGGTCAGAGAAAAGTAATTGCGCGCATCCAGAGCGGTGTTGCGGAAGTAGTCGTAAACGCTGCCACGCATCCGTGCTCCGCCGCTCCGTGTCTCAACGGAGATCTGACCGCCACTCTGGTTGCCCAGCTTGGCGTCGAAGCTGCTCGTCAAGACCTCTAGGTTGGCGATCGAATCCAGTGTCGGGACAATCGCGATAGCCATGTTCACATCCTCCTGCACATCGGATCCATTGACGCGAAAGGCGTTCGAGGTCTCCCGCTGCCCGCTTACAGAGACCGCGCCGATATCGAGGTCGCCCGAAGGTGGCGTGCTTGCAACCCCGCTCATGACAACGGCATTTGGCTGTGCGGAGCTGGCCGGCACAACGCCGGGGCTGATAGCGAGCAGATCGGTAAAGCTGCGGCCGTTGAGAGGAAGAAGAGCCAGCTGATTCTGACTTAGAATGCCGCCCATCTGCGTGTTCGTCGGCTCTACGAAAAAGCCATCGTCGCCTTTGACTTCAACCGAGGAAGATGCCGGCGCCACGTCTAAGCGTATCGAGATCGCCTCGTGCTCCTCTCCTGAGAGCACAATTGTCTCTGAATGGATCTGAAACCCTGCCGCCTCTACCGTGAGAACCGCCGTCTCCGGCTTAATCGGAGTCGGCAGCCAAAAGGTTCCTCTATCGTCGGTTTGGGTCTGGAGTGCCGGATATCCAGGTCTCGCAAGACGTACGTGGGCATGGGCGACGACTGCACCGGAGAGATCGGTCACCGCTCCGCTCCAAGAACCCGCAGGCTGCCTCTGCGACGACGAAGACGACAAACCCGGCATCCGCTGCGCCCGGCATATACCGGCTACAAGCAGGCAGAGAAGAGAAAGGCACAACAATAGATCGGCTCTGGATCGCATGGGCTTCCCGTGACAAGCACGGCATACAGCCCTATCATGGCGACAAGGACCCCAGCCGTTCGGTTGTGTGTTCGCGCGGGAACCCATTGATCTCGGCCAAGAGGAAGTGGGTTTCCGCCTTCGATTTCAATATACGACAACTCTGGTCCTATTTGACCGTCGCCACCCAAGCAATTGCGGCACGAGCACGAGCATCCATGCTCACGGGTTGCGGGCCATTACGGTTTAGGCGAGACCGATGCGAGAGCGAGTAGCTGCATAGACCCTAAAGGTGCGGCGAGCGACTTCTCACGCTGATTTGCCCTTCAGCTGTGGTCGATAACGCCGCGCCCTGGCCAAACCTCCGACCGTCGTCGAACTCATGCCTGCTAGGATCTGTGTGTCTTTTCAGGTAGGTCACCGATGCGATTGAAACCTTTGCTTGTCCTTTTGCTGCTGGTTCTCTCAATCCCGAGTCTTCGGACGTTGGCGCAAGCGCCAGCGTCTCGATCTTCTGGTTTGCCGGCTGGATCTTCTGCCTCGACATCGGTCCCTGCGCCGAGGGAGGCGAGTTATGCGGCGGAGTCGTTTGTGTTTGAGCACCTGGACGCGGTGTACACGTTTGCGGCGGACGGAACGGGATCCAAGGAGGTCAAGGTCGCGGTTCGGGTGCAGAGTGAGGCCGCGGTGCGGGATCTGGGGGTGTTGACGATTCCGTTTGCGAGTGCGTCCGAGCGAGTTGAGATCGTCTATGCGAGGGTACGGCGGCCGGATGGAACGGTGGTTGAGACGCCGGTCGGGGATGCGTTGGAGCTGCCCGACCCCGTGACGCGGGCGGCGCCGTTTTACAGCGATCTAAAGCAGAAGCAGCTGCCGATCAAGGGCTTGCGGCCGGGGGATACGCTGGAGTGGAAGGCCCGGGTAGCGCGCAACAAGGCAGAGGCGCCGGGCCAGTTCTGGGGTCAGGAGAGCTTTTCAGACGCGGGTGTGGTGCTGTCGCAGACCCTGGAGCTGCGGGTTCCGGAGGAAACGGCGGTGAAGGTTTGGAGTCCGACCCTGAAGCCCACCGATACGGTGGAGGGCAAGGAGCGCGTTTACCGCTGGAGTACGGCGCATCTGGAACCGACGGCAGGAAAAGAAGCCGAAGCAGCGAAGGAGCTGAAAAAGAGGCATGTGTGGACGGAGGCCGAGGAGACCGACGCCATGCAGGGCAAGCTGCCTTCCGTGGCGTGGACGACGTTTCGGAGCTGGGATGAGGTGGGCGCCTGGTATCGCGGGCTGGAGGGCGAGCGCATAGTGCCGGACCCAGAGGTGAAGGCGAAGACCGCCGAGGTGATCGCGGGGAAGGCGATGGAAGAGGCCAAGGTCCAGGCGATCTACGCGTACGTGGCGACGCAGATTCGGTATGTCGGCGTGGCGTTTGGGGTGGGACGGTACCAGCCGCATGCGGCAGCTGAGGTGTTGCACAACCAGTACGGGGACTGCAAGGACAAGCACACGCTGTTGGCGGCGATGCTGGCGGCGGCTGGGGTGCGAGCCGACGCGGTGCTGATCGGTGCGGGGATCCGGTTCAACGAAGCTGTGCCTTCACCGGCGGCGTTCAATCATTTGATTACGCGGGTGGAGGTGGCGGGAGCACCGGTGTGGCTGGACGCGACGGCGGAGGTTGCACCGTACGGGATGCTGTCCTATGTGATTCGGGACCGAGAGGCGCTGCTGGTTCCGGAGGCGGGGACGGCGCGTCTGGAGCGCACGCCGGTGGGGTTGCCGTTTGCGCCGTTTCAGAAGATGGAGGCGGTGGGGACGCTGGATGAGGAGGGGACATCGAAGTCGCGGCTGGTATTGACTGCGCGAGGCGACGATGAGCTGGCGATTCGGAGTGTGGTGCGGCAGATCGCTCCGGCGCAGTATGAGGAGCTGGTGCAGAATATGTCGCGCGGTATGGGCTATGCCGGGACGACGAGCAACGCGGAGGTGAGCCGGCCGGAGGACACGGCGGAGCCAGTGAAGATCAGCTACGACTACAAGCGAGAGAAGAGCGGGGACTGGGATCATCTGAAGATCGTCCCGCAGCTGACTCCGGTGACGCTGCCGGTAGTGGACGAGTCTGACCCGCCGGTGCGGGCGATTCAGCTGGGGGTGCCGAGGGTGGAAAGCTCGACGTCTGCAATAAAGCTGCCGGCGGGCTGGACAGCGGAGTTGCCGGAGGCGGTGCATGCAAAGTCTGCGTACGCGACCTACGACCTGACGTACCGATGGGATCACGCGACGGGGTATGCGGAGCGGCGGAGCGAGGTGTTGAAGGACAAGGTTCCGGTGGCGGATTGGAAGGCTTACAAAAAGTGGGGCGATATGGGTGGGCTGGGGAATGAGAATTACATTTCGCTTGCGCGAGCGGTGGCGAATCGGGCAAGTCCGAAGGCGGCGAAGAAGGAGGGGGAGGTGGCTGGGGATCCGGGGAGGACGAAGAGAGACAGGTCGACCTCCGGGTCGACGACGGGGACGGAATTGAAAGTGCCCGGGCTGCAAGTGCATGGATCCAAACTGCCTGACGAGGAGGCGGTGAAGCTGCTGCAGTCTGCGTTTGCGTCGATGCAAGAGCACGATCTGCCCGCGGCGCAAAAGGTGCTGGACAGGTTGCAGGACGGGAACCCGGAGCAAAAGGGTCTGTGGGCGGCGTACGGAGGTCTTGAGCTGCAACGAGGCCAGACTACGGGAGCGATGGAGGACCTGAGCAAGGAGCTGAAGCTGCACCCGGACGAGACGCCGGTGTACGGGATGCTGGTCCAGATCGAGCAGGCGACGGGAAAGAAGAAGGAGGCGATGGATTCGCTGCGGGCGTGGGAAAGGGCGGACGGCTCGAACCCGGCGCCGGTGACGCAGCTGATCTCGATGCTGCGGGAGGATGGAGACGGCCGGGGGGCGGTGAAAGAAGGCAATGACGCTTTGGCGCGGCTGCCGGTCGCAGCGAAGAAGGACGAGGCGCTGCAGATGGAGATCGGGCGCGCGCAAATACTGGCGGGAGACACGCGAGCGGGCACGGCGACCCTGGAGGCGGTGCTTTCGACGACGGAGCGCCCCGGGACAATGAACGACGCGGCATATGAGCTGGCAGAGGCTGGGCAAAGCCTGGCCCTGGCGGAGACGAAGACGCGATCTGCTCTGGACAAACTGACCGAAGAGAGCGGCAGCTGGACGATGGATGAGAACGCGCAGACGCTGGCCGGAACGTCGCGGCTGATCGTAGCCACATGGGACACGCTGGGTTGGGTGCTGTTTCGCGAGGGCAAGACGGAAGAGGCGCAAGCGTATCTGAACGCGGCTTGGCACAACCTGCAGAACGTCGATGTGGGCGAGCATCTTGCCGCCGTTGCGATTTCACGGGGCGACATAGGGACGGCGTTGAACGCGGATGAGCTGGCGCTGGCAACCATACCGGGCTACGACAGGATGGGCGTACAGACGGCGCCGAATGCGCGGCAGAAAAAGCTGCAGAAACAGATCAGTACGCTGCAAAAGGCTGGGGCGCGGTCGAAGGCAGGGAATTCGGAGACGAAGCTGCAGGATCTGCGCAAGATTCCCCTGGGGGCCGCGGGTGCTGCGACCGGCACGGCGGAGTACCGGTTGTTGTTGAAGCGAGATGGGATCGCCAAGCTGGAGCGGGTCGGAGAAAAGGAGGTTGCGGGAGGCGAGGCTCTGGTCCGAAAGGCTTCGCTGACGGCCTTCTTCCCGGCCGGGTCAAGCGCGGCGCTGGTGCGCAAAGGCTATCTAAACTGCCACTCAGGGCTCTGTGAGCTGGTGTTGGAACCGTGAGTAAGAGCTGTCGAATTTGGGCGCGTGGATACGCCTGACTTTGTCACCACTTCATGGCTGGGACTTGTATGGGAGCGTTCCGGGTGGGTGTGCCAGGGGCGGTACCGGCTAGAAAGGCAGGGCTGCGAGAGGGGGCTCGTTGCTTTTGTGAGGTGGGTTGATTTGTGGCAATAGCACGGAGGGGGTACGAAAAAATGTACTCTGGATGGGTAGAAAGTTCCATATAAATTCTTTATTTTGTTATATTTAGCTGTCGTATGCTGAGACCATTCCTAAGAAAGCCAGAGGGTCTGGTCCTTGATCGTTTCACGTTTTCGTTTGGTATTCGCCCCAAGTTTGCTTTCCCTGTCCGTTGTGGGGTTTGCGCAAGTTATTCCTTCTTCAACCTTTGCTGCGTTTCCCGAGATCAAAGGGAAAGCGGTGGGGACATGTTCGCAGATGGCGGTCGGTCAGAACGCCGGCTTGAATGGATTTCTGCCGTTTTTGCCTACCGACGCGTGGCGGACGAACGTTTCGGCGGCGCCGGTGGACCCGAACTCAGGTGCGATTGTCGGTTCGATGGGCACGCGTGGACTCCATCCTGATTTTGGGGCCGGAACGTATGCCGGAAACACGATCGGGATTCCGTATGACGTTGTGAGCGGGCAGCCGACGGTGCCGGTCAACTACCAGGCGTATGGAAGCGAGAGCGATCCAGGGCCGATGCCGATCCCGGCGAATGCGTGGGTGGAAGGGTATCCGACGCCGAATCCGGACGACGACCGGCACGTTCTGGTGCTCGATCGCGACAACTGTTTTTTGTATGAGCTTTACAGCTCGGCTTTGCAGGGCGATGGGAGTTGGAATGCGGACTCGGGTGCGGTGTGGGATCTGTTGAACGACAACCAGCGGCCGTATGGATGGACTTCGGCCGATGCCGCGGGACTGCCGATCTTTCCTGGGCTGGCTCGGTATGACGAGGTGGCGGCGGGGCAGATCAACCATGCTCTGCGGTTTACGGTGCAGCACACGCGTGCGGCGTTTGTCTTGCCGGCGACGCACTGGGCTTCGAATTCGAGCGCATCGACGCTGCCGCCGATGGGAACTCGTCTGCGTTTGAAGGCGAGCTTCGATCTTTCCGGGTTTGGGCCGCAGTCCAAGGTGATCCTGCAGGCGCTGAAAACGTACGGGATGATTCTGGCCGATAACGGGAGCAATCTGTATCTGAGCGGCGCTCCGGACGATCGCTGGAACAATGACGATCTCCATGCTCTCGGGAACGTGCCGCCGTCGGCGTTTGAGGTGGTGGCGCCGGGGACGGTGTATACCTCGGCGAATCTGCCGACGGGCGCGGCTCCGGTGATCGCGAGCTTTGGGTCGTCGGTGCGGTCTGCGAGCGCCGGGAGCGCGGTGACGCTGAGCTGGGCGAGCACGGGATCGAGCTACTTTGTTGTCTCGCCGGAGATCGGGGCGGTGCGGGGCAGCTCGGCGGTGGTGCATCCGAGGTCGACGACGACCTACACGTTGTTTGCGACGAACCACTTTGGCCAGACGACGAAGACGGTGACGGTGAACGTGCAGTAAGCGGGTTGGTTTGAGCAGGGAATAACGCACCGCCGGGCGGTCTCAGCGTGAGAGTTGAGGGCGCCTGGCGGTGCTGTTTTGCTGGGTTCTGCATCGCGATGCGGTTTGGCTCACTCTAAAGTCGGCAGGAGAGACGGATGCGGACGAGAGCTTTGGGAAAGACCGATGTGAAAATTGTGCCGCTGATGCTGGGCGGCAATGTGTTTGGGTGGACGGCAGACCGGAAGCAGAGCTTTGCGGTGCTGGATGCGTTTGTGGATGGCGGCGGGAATTTTATCGATACGGCCGATGTGTACTCGGTGTGGGCACCGGGGCATGTGGGCGGCGAGTCCGAGACGATCATCGGCGAGTGGCTGAAGCGCTCGGGCAAGCGCGACAAGGTGGTGCTGGCGACCAAGGTCGGATTCGACATGGGCGCCGGCAGGCAGGGGTTGTCGAGGCGATACATCCTGGAGGAGGCGGAGGCGTCGCTCGGGCGGCTCGGGACGGACCACATCGATCTGTACCAATCGCACACGGACGATCAGACGACTCCGCTCGAGGAAACGCTGGGGGCGTATCAAACGCTGATCGAGCAGGGCAAGGTGCGGCTGATCGGGGCTTCGAACTACCTGTGGCCGCGGCTGCGGGAGGCGATGGAGGTGGCGAAGAAGAACGGTTTGCCGGCGTATGCGACGGTGCAGCCGGAGTACAACCTGTATGCGCGCGTGGGATTTGAGACGGAGCTGCGGCCGGTGGCCGAGCAGTTTGGGCTGGGTGTGGTAACGTACGCTTCGCTGGCGAACGGATTTTTGACCGGGAAGTTTAAGAGCAAGGAAGAGACGAAGGGGACAAAGCGGGAGAAGCGATTGGAGAAGTATTTTGACGCGCGTGGGATGCGGATTCTGGGAGCTCTGGCGGAGGTTGCGCAGGAGACGGGCGCGGCGGAGGCGAGTGTGGGTCTGGCGTGGATCATGGCGCAGCCGACGATCACGGCGCCGATCGCGAGTGCGACGAGTGCCGAGCAGGTCCGGGATCTGTTGGCGGCGGTGGAGTTGGAGTTGACGGCGGAGCAGGTGGGGCGGTTGACGGAGGCGAGTGCGTGGTGAAGGGCTACAGGGGCGCGTTTGTTGTACGAGCGATCGCTTGAGTCTGAAAGATTTTCAGGAAGTTCTGCTCATTGACTGATTTGTGACGCATGGGCGGAGCCTTCTCTGGCTCCACGTCGTCCGGGCGCCTCAACGAGTGCCGTCTGGAACTCAGTGAGCGCGAGATGAGGTTGTTTTTGCTGCAACAGCAAGTCACCGAGTTGTTCACGGGCGGGCAAGATAGGTCCTGGGGTTACCGGCAGCTTTTCGAGGGCATCTTCGCGGTCGGCAGCGGCTCGCAGCAACGTTAGGGCCTGGTCTGGATCGTTGTTTGCTAGTGCCGACCATGCCATGACCTCGCTCAGCAGGACACCGGTCTGGGTGGACCAGTAAGTGTCCCCTGACGTGCGAAGTTGCGCTTCGATATTTCGGAGCTGATCGGCCTGGACGCGCGCCTCGGTTGCGTGTCCGGTCCGCGCGAGTCCAAGACCTTTTGACCATACGGCGAGAGCGACGACAGACGGTGTAGCGCCTGCCGGTGGCGCGATGCGTGCAGCGTCGGCCCACCTCCCCCGCTCGACGGCGTCTCGGATGGGAATGGCGGTTGCCGCGTAGGCGATGCCGAAGTTGCTCATATCCACCTCCGGCATGGACTTCAATTCATCGATGATCCGGCCGACATCCGCGTCGCGTCCGGTCTGCAGGTAGGCATAGACCAGGTAGTCCATCGCGTGAAGCTCTCCCATGGTGTCGCCATGCTGATGCGCGGCTTGTTTTGAGGCGAGATTGGACTGAATGGAGTCATTCCATAGACCAAGCCTGGTGAAGATGTGCGAGGGCATGTGCAGTGCGTGCGGGGCCGAAGGAGCGATCTGAGCATAGGCTCTGGCGGCGGAGAGGCCTCGCTGCGCGAGTTCCTGACTGTCGCAGGCATGGATGAGATAGTGCGCGATTCCCGGGTGGTTCGGGTAGTCGCGAAAGAGCGGCTCCAGAACACCGATGGCCTCCTTTTGCTTTGCGTGCGTTTTGTCGACTGGAGATGTATTGGAAAGAAGCGAGACGGCATAGAACACCTGCGATTCGACATCCGTTCCGTTTTGCCGGGCGACTTCTGCCATACCCTGCTGATACGCCAAGGTACGCTGACCGAGCTTGAGACGGGGGCTGTCCTGATAGAGCAAGCCCAATGCATGGAGGAACTGCCGTTCGCGGTTGGAACCGGCGCCGAGGCGCGTCGCTTCGAGCATCTCTTTCTGCGCGATCGGAAACGTCTCGGGCGGTAGAGACGGCGACCATACTTGATGAAAATAGGTCATCGCTACTCCCCAGTGCGCCATTCCACATTGCGGGTCTGCCTTGGCCACTGCTTGAAAGGCTTCTTCGGCGGACGCATAGGCGAAGGAGTGCAGCAAGGCCACACCGCGGTTGAACTGTCCCTGCACCGCCGGGGCGCAGGAGATAGGAAAGGAGACGTTTCCGAGTTTTTCAGGGATGCCGTGGACGTGCGCTTCCTGAGCAGATGACAGAGAAGCGACGAACACAAGACTGAGCGACACTCGCCAAAGACGGAGCATTTCTACCTCTCACAGGGTGCATGGCCTATTGTGCAAAGAGCCTTGCAATCATGACATCTCTGGCGACGTGTTGGGTCTTTCCGGGGTGAAGGCTCTCCCGTCCCAGCTCTAGAACCAGTACCGCAGCGCGAACTGCTGCACTCGCGGCTGCGTCAGCGTTGCTCCGTAAACGCCGAACTGTCCGCTTGTGGTTTGGTTCTGCAGGGAGTTCAGGGGGTTCACGTCGAACCGGACTGAGTTGGTTACGTTGAAGACCTCCCACGAGAATCGCAGCAGGTGCCGGTCGCCACCCAATCGCGCGAGCGCCCAGGTTTTTGCCAGTCCACCATCCACACCGAAGTAGCCGTCGCCACGAAACACATTGCGGGAGCCGGCTTCGCCCGGCAGCGGATTGCGCAAAGGTCCGCCTGCGCCGATGCCGCTTAGCAGCGCGTTTGGGTCGGCAAAGACCTCCGGCGACAGAGACGTTCCGTTTGCCACGAGGTGCTTGCGCATCTTGACCGGGCCGGTCTTCACCACGGCGCTCTCCTGCGTCCAGTCGACCTCCCAACCATTGCCGGCCATGACGCTAAACGGCAGGCCGCTGGTCCACCGCGCCAGGCCTGAAGCCTGCCAACCACCGATCACCTGGTTCAGAAATCCCCCCGCGCTGCCCAGAAACCGCGCTCCCCGCCCTACCGGTAGATCCGCAACCCAGTCCGCCGTGATCAGGTGCGTCGTGTCGAAGTCCGACACGCCATAGTTCTCGGCGGGCCGAAACGCATTGACGATGTAACTGAACGTAGAATTGGTATTTGTCCCGCATTGCACGCACGTCCGCTCCGTATCCGAACCGAAATCGAGCGACTTCGAGTAGGTGTAGCTGAAGTCGGTCTGCAAGCCGTGCGACATGGGGTGCCGCAGAACTACCTGCGCGGCGTTGTAGCTGCTTGTACCGTTGGAAGTCCACGAAAACAGCGAGTTGAACTGCGTGTTGTAGAACCGTCCGCGCTGTGCCGGCTGCTGCCCAGCGCTGCAGCCGGGCAATGTCAAGACGTCCAGGCAGTACTGGATATAGGAAGCATTGACCGGGTACACCTCAAACAGATTGGTATAGATATTTTGCGTGGCGCTCGCTCCGGCCGTCCCCATCCCATCGGCGCCCAGCCCCGCCGCCTGCGGGTACAGATCCTCGAAATACGCTACCGGCGCCACGCTCTTCGCACCGGCGTTCACCTCTTGCGTCAGCACGGTCGCAGCTTGGTAAAAGTCCTGGCCACTCTTCGCATCGACAAAATCGAGCGGCGCCGCGAGGTCCGTCTGCTGCAGAAGATGCCGCCCCAGCCGACCCACGTACGCCATCTCCAGCATGAAACCGCCCGGCAACTGCCTTTCGACCGACACGTTCATGGCGTACGCGTACGGCGTTCGGAGCTTGTCGTCCAGACCGATCGCGGTCGCAAATCCGGTCGTAAACGGATCCGCCGACGGCGTATAGGGATATCGAATCGTTGCCGGCGTCGGTCCATTGATCGCCGGAATCGTATGGAGCCCGGAGAATCGCGGAGCATTGTCGGGCGACAACGCGTCGTTCGGCGTCTGTTTCTGCCCCTCCAGACCATAGGATCCGTACTGCGAAAACGAGTTGACGATCCCCTGTCCGAAGTGGTCGAAAAAGACGCCGAACCCGGCCCGGAGCGAGGTCCTCGCATCCGGCGCGAACGCCACCGCCACACGCGGGGCGAAGTCCGCCCTCGCCATCGGCCAGTACCCCTTGAGACCGCGCGCCTGCCCGGACGGACCGAAGCTCAACGCCGGCTGGTTCGCCACACCCGCGGCCGCCCCTGCAACACGATTCTGAAACCACTGGTGCAGATCCGTCGTGACCTGCGCCTGCTGTCCATTCACCTCGTACGGGGTCTGCTGGAGGCTGTGGCTAACACCGGCCGTCAAGGTGAGCCGCGGGCTCACGCGCCAGCTGTCCTGCACGTAATACTCCACCTCGTTTGCCTTGAAATCGTGCCCGATAAAGGCCCCTTGCGGCTGAAGCGTCCCCGTTGTCCCATCGCGGGAGATCACGTAGTTGTACTGGTTGGTCACCTGCGAGATGATCCCGGCCAAGTTCGCCACGGCAAAGTTGTAGGAGTTCACAAACCCCGCATCCACCGTCGGCAGGCCAAACGCGCCGGGATCGAAGCTCTGTCCCGTCCCCGCAAAGCCCGACCCCGTCACATCGAAGCCGATCATCCCCGCGGAATCGTACGACAACGCATCCGAAGTCCGCGCGTTGTGGATCAGACGGAAGTTCACGCCTGCCTGCACGGTATGCCGGTCTCGCGTCCACGAGACGTCATCGAGCACCTGCTGGACGGGCACGCGCACCGCCGTGCTGCGCATCTCGGAGGTGAGATTGCTCAGGGTCCCCGTACCCCAATTCACATACGATCCCTGCCCCAGACCGCGGTCCGCAAATCCCTGGCGCGTGTACCCGTAGCGCGCGTTGTTGACCAGGTTCGGCGTCACGGTCCAAACCTCGCCCAACGTCACACCCTTGGTGTTGTCGCGCCGTCGGCTGCTGGCCGGCTGCCCCGGAAACTGCGGAGGCTGGGCTGCGCTGTCATCCTCCAACACACCGCGCGCAAACATCTGCTGCCGGTCGCTCAAACGCGCGTCCAGACGCACAATCCCGGTGTTCAGCGACACCGGATTCGGCGCCGACCACGTATAGGACGCCGTGTTCAAGCCATCGCCCGCGACCAGACCGTTGGGCAGGGGGTACTGCTGAAAGAGCGCCAGGACGCCGGGGTTCAACCCCGGCCCCGAAGGGCACGTCCCCAGCCCGCTGCACCGCGGATCCATGGACGCAAACTGTCCCGGCGTCAGCGTCACAGTCGGTCCAGGAGACCCACCAGAGGCGGCGCCGAGGTAGCTGAGCTCTCCTGCGCGAAAGCTTGCCGTCGGCACCACGGACGTCTGCTGCACATTTTCGGCCGTCCTTTGGCCCTCATAGTTCCCGAAAAAGAACAGGCGATCCCGCTTGACCGGACCGCCGAGGGAGGCGCCGAACGTGTTTCTGATCAGCTTTCCCGGACGGTTCGGCAGACGGTCCGCGATCTGGCCCTGCTTGTTGAACCAGTCGTTTGCCGCCGTCAGCGTATTCCGGTTGTACTCATAAACGGTCCCATGCAGGGCATTTGTTCCACTGCGGGTCACAATATCGATCTGCGCCCCGGAAGACCGACCGGTGTCGGCGTTGGAGCCGGTCGTCACCACGCGAAACTCCGACACCGAATCGAGCGTCGACCGAAGGACGCCGGTAAACGCGTACGCCTGCACCTGATTGTTGTTGTCCGTCCCGTCGAGCGTCACGTTTCCCTGGTCGGACCGCGCGCCTGCAACCGCCCCGCTCCGGCTGTCGAAGTTCGGATCGACGCGCCGCCCCAGGTACAGCACACCTGGCTGCAGACTCAACAGATCCGGGACGTTGCGGCCCTCGATCGGAAGGGCCTCGATCATCGCCCCGCTCACAGCATCGCCGATGGTGGCGTCGGTCGTGTTCAGGGTAGGGGCACTCGCCTCGACGTCGATGGCCACAGCCTGCCCCTCGGGGGCCAGCCGGAGCTCCAAGGTCACCGGCTGGTTTACAAACAGCTCCTTCTCGACCGGCGCCGCATGGAAGCCCAGAGCCTCGACTGTGACCACGTATCGCGCTGGCACAAGCTGCTGAAAGCTGAACTCACCGTCGGCCGAGACGGTCTGCTCGACCCGGACGCCACGGCTGCTATCCTCCACCCGCACCACGGCCCCGGAGACGGCAAGCCCGGAAGGGTCGACCACCGTGCCGCGCAGCGAGGTCGTCGCATTCTGCCC
>CAXUIB010000035.1:0-18180 GCA_964250945.1 uncultured Acidobacteriaceae bacterium | reverse complement strand
GAAAACGGCACTCCCATACTCTGTCCGACTCACAGCAACAGGAAATCCGCTCTAATAAGATCGGACCATAACCGAGCCGCCCAGGTCCTTGGTCGCGTGATTGAAGCAGATTCCCTTCGGGAAGGGCAGCTACAAAGGCCAAGGCGAGTAGCCAACTAGCAGAAGTGAATCATGTCGATACACCGTAACTAATAACGGGACGTCTGCGCATTATGACAGTTCTGTCGCCGGTGGCGGTTCGGTTCTTTTCGGCTAAAGGCCTTTGGCTATGCAAGTCTGGAAGTAGCTCAGAGATTTTTCCAAGCCTTCGCGCAGTTTGATCTTCGGCTCCCACCCAAGCAGCGTGCGGGCTTTGGTGATATCCGGCCGGCGGCGCGTCGGATCGTCCTGCGGCAGCGGTCGAAAGGTGATCTCCGACTTCGATCCAGTGACTGCGACGACCTCGCGGGCGCACTCGAGGATGGTGAACTCGTCCGGGTTGCCGATGTTCACCGGCGTGTGTTCCGCCGATCTCGATAGCCGCACGATGCCGTCGATCAGGTCCGAAACGTAGCAGAACGATCGCGTTTGCGAGCCATCGCCGTAGATGGTCAGAGGTTCGCCACGCAGGGCTTGAAGCACCAGGTTCGAGATGACCCTGCCATCGTTTGGCTGCAGACGTGGACCGTACGTGTTAAAGATCCGCACCAGATGCGTGTTGACGTTGTAGTACCGGTGATAGGCCGTGACAGCCGCCTCTGAGAAGCGCTTTGCCTCGTCGTAGACCGACCGCGGACCGATCGGGTTGACGTTTCCCCAGTACGTCTCGACCTGGGGATGAACCTCCGGATCGCCGTAGCACTCGGACGTCGAAGCATGGAGATATCCGGCGTTGTACCTACGGGCGAGTTCAAGCGTGTTGATCGTGCCAGCCGAGCCGACAAGAAGCGTCTCTACGCCCAGGCGGCTGTAGTCCACGGGGCTCGCCGGCGAAGCGAAGTTGAAGACATAGCTAACCGCTCCAAGGTCGAAGGGCTTGATGATGTCCTGCTCGACGAAACGAAAGCGCCTCTCATCGCTGAGGTGATCGAGATTCCTGGTACTTCCGGTCGAGAGATCGTCGACACCAACGACCGAGTGACCTTCCGCAAGCAGACGATCGCACAGGTGCGAGCCGAGAAATCCGGCCGCGCCGGTGACAAGGATAGGATCAGACGACGGCATGTGCGCTCCTGTGCGCGCAGCCTCCGGGCGTGCCCGTGCTGCGCTTAGTGCTTGTGCTGCTCTTTGGCGTTCTGCTCTTGAAAGACTGGACTTTGCCCGATGTTGAGGTCCGCGCACGCCCTAGAAAGCTGTGCCCGCCGCGTTAGGCGTGCACAGAGACAGCCGCGGTCGCGTCCCGCACTGGGTGCGACGTTGGCCGACCGACGCTTAGATAGGTGAATCCGTTGTCTGCCATCATCTGCGGATCATAGAGATTGCGGCCGTCGATCACGATCGGGTACCGCAAGGTCTGGTTCATGCGATGGAGGTCCAAGGCCGCGAACTCGGCCCAGTCGGTCAAGATCAGCAGAGCATCGGCGTCATCTGCCGCCGCGTAGGCGTCCGTGGCATAGGTGAGGTTGCGACTCGCAGGCAGCACCTCCTGTGTGCGATCCATCGCGGCCGGATCATAAGCCACAACCGAGCAGCCCTCAGCGAGAAACATCCGGATCAGTTCGATCGCGGGCGACTCGCGAATGTCGTCTGTCTCGCCCTTGAAGGCAAGACCGAGCACAGCCAGACGCTTGCCTCGCAACGTCCAGAGCGCCGATCGGACCTTTGAGAGAAAGCGCTTTTTCTGCTGGATATTGATTCGCTCCACCTCGCAGAGGAGGTTGAAGTCGATGCCGAGGCCATCGGCGACGGATCGAAACGCTGCAACGTCTTTCGGGAAACAGGATCCACCGTAGCCGATTCCCGGTCGCAGGAACTTGGGCCCGATACGGCTGTCAAGGCCGATGCCGCGCGCCACCTGCTCGACGTTGGCGTCGGTCGCCTCGCAGAGATTTGAGACCGCGTTGATGAATGAAATCTTGAGCGCAAGGAAGGCGTTTGAGGCGTGCTTGATGATCTCCGCGCTCTTGGTGGAGGTGTTCAGCAGTGGCGGCGGAGCATCGTCCGAGCACATCCCGGGGATGAAGTTCGGCCGCTTGTAGTAGTCGCCGGAGGTGATGGGAGCGTAGATTTCGGCCAACACCTTGGCTGCGCGCTCGCTGTTTGCGCCAACGACGATGCGGTCGGGGTGGAGAAAGTCGGCCACAGCCGTTCCTTCTCGCAAGAACTCGGGGTTTGAGACTACATCGAAGAGGTCGCGGGCCACACCGTTGCGCTCGATTGCACGACGGATCCACTCATTTGTGTAGACCGGAACCGTGCTTTTTTCGACGATCACCTTATAGGAGGTGATGGATCGAGCAATCTCGTGCGCCACGGCCTCCACATACGACAGGTCAGCGTCGCCGGTCTCGGACTGCGGCGTTCCGACGGCGATAAAGATCGCCTCGCACTCGCGCGTGGCTTCGGCGAGATCGGTCATGAACCGGACCTTGGTGTTGCGGTAGCGTTCCAGAAGTTCGGGAAGGTAGTTCTCGTGAATCAGCGTGTCTCCGCCTTGCAGGGCAGAGACTTTGCGTTCGTCATTATCGACGCAGATGACGTCGTGGCCCATCTCGGCGAAGCAGACGGCGGCAACCAGACCGACGTACCCAGACCCGACGACGGCGATTTGAATGTTCTTGCTCATGGCGTAGTTGGCGATCTCCTCCATCGAGCATAGACGACTTTTGGCAAATTGGAACAACACCAAAGTGTAACGGAGATCGCGGGTTAGGCGCGTCAGTTGCTCGCTTCGCCGGCCCGTGTCGTTTAGACTAAGGGGAATGGCTGCAGAGAAAGTCCCGCTCAGGCCTCGCGCGGGCGCTTCGGATTTGGGGGCCACCGGGCTGAATGCGGCCGCCTCCGACGCGACCCTGTCCGAGGCTCTGATCACGCTCAGAAAGCGCCGGTGGGTGCTGATCATCGCCGCCATTCTTGGTCTTGCGTACGGCATCTACAAGGCCGTCTCGCAGCCGAAGTTGTACGAGGCTTACGGCCGTATCGAGGTACGTGCCGGCTCGTCAAACGAGTTCCGGGTCAGCGCTGCGACCGGTCTTGAAAGCGATACGATCAACAAGATGCTTACCGAGATCGCGATCCTCACCAGCGATTCGCTGATGTTAACCGTGGCGAAACAGATGGATCTTGCGAACAACCCCGATTTTTGGGAGGACAAGGTCCAACGGCCGCATCTCCAGATCGACGATCCCCTCGTCCGGCAGAGCACCATTCGCCATCTTCAGGGCAGCCTTTCGGTCCAGCTGGTACCGAAGACCGACATCATACGCATCGGCTACAGCGGACTTTATCCAAAGCTTGCGACCGAGATCGTCAATACTGTCATTTCCGCCTTTATTCAGCGCAGTTTTCAGACGCGCTATGACTCCACCCGGCGCGTCTCAAACTGGCTTCAAGGGCAGCTTGATGACCTAAAGCAGCAGGTTGAAAGCTCGCAGGAACAGGTGATGGATCTCCAGCGGCGGCTGGGCGTTTTGGGCTTTGATCCAAATCACAACCAGATCTCGAACTCGCTTGAAGACCTTTCCCGCGCGCAGGGGCAGGCCAAGCTGGCGAGAATTGTCGCCGAGGCGCGCTATCGCGTGCTGTCGGGAATGGATCCGGACACGATGGAGGGCTCGATTGAGACGACGCCCGGAACCGCGCCCAGCGAACTGAACCAGCTTCGAGCCCAGGTCGCCGTTGCCAAGGCGAGCTTTGCGCAGCTCGAGTCGACGCTCGGTCCTAACCATCCGCAGTCGAAGGCCGCCAAGGCACAGATCGACGAACTCGACCGGGAGATCACGGCGGAGCAAAACCGGCTTCTGATTCAGGCCAAGCAGAATTATGTGGTCTCGCGCGCCAATGAAGACCAGACTACAGCGGCGCTTGAAGCACAGAAAACCGACGCGTACAAGCTACGAGACGACCTCGTCGAGTACACCCTTCGGCAGCGCGAATTTGAGTCGAACCGAACCCTCTACGAGGGTCTCCTGCAGAGGCTCCGAACCGCGGGCGTGCAAGCCGGCCTCGAGTCGCTTGAGATCGACATTGTCGACCAGGCGCTGCTTCCGGCGAGTCCCCTGCTCAAATCGCAGTCCAGCATTATTCTTTCCACTCTGGTTTTTAGCCTGCTTGGCGGCGTCGTCGTCGCCTTTCTCCTCGAGAGCCTCGACACCGGCCTGCGCTCCGTTGCCGAGATCGAGTCCATCACCGAACTGCCCTCGCTGGCCATCATCCCACGGTCGCGCCGCACCTCGGCCGAGCAGGCCGGGCACCTCACGACAGCGCAGCGCAATATCAACGTCCTGACCCAACCCAAATCGCAGTTCACCGAGTCCTTTCGTTCCTTGCGCACTTCTCTTCTGCTCTCAACGACGGATCACCCGCCGAAGTACATCCTGTTCACCAGCGCGACGCCGTCTGAAGGCAAGACAACAGCCTCGACCAATCTCGCCTGCGTCCTCGCGCAGGGTGATTCCAAGGTGCTGATCATCGACGCTGACCTCCGCCGTCCCAATGTGCACCATCGCTTCGGACTTACGGGAAAGACCGGCCTCACCACGATCCTGACCGGCGCGACCAGGCTTGAAGACACTGTGCAGGTCGTCCCTGAGGTACCTAATCTCTCCGTCCTGCCCAGCGGTCCCGTGCCACCGTTCCCGACCGAGATCCTGAGTTCAGACGCAATGCAGAAATTGCTCGTACGCTGCGGCGATCTGTACGACTACGTCGTGATCGACTCGCCGCCGATTCTCTCTGTCACCGACGGCGTCATCCTAGCGCGAAACGCCGACACGGTCGTTCTGGTTGTCCGGCATGGAAAATCGAGCCGCCACGTCGTCCGGCGCGCGCGCGATCTTCTTGTCCGGTCGGGCGCACCGATCACCGGTGTGGTTCTGAATGCGGTCGATCTGAGCTCACCCGAGTACTACGGTTACTACGGCTATTCGGGCTATGGCTACTCGAGCGAGGATGCAGGCAGCTGGGCGCCACAGGCCAAAGGCAAAGACGACGCGGGCGAAACCGGAGGGACGAAGTGAGATCTCGCCCACGCCAGCACGCATTCCCACCGGTGGGACACGGTCTCGTCCGTCTTCGGCCGACGGGGAGGGTTCGGACTCGCTCATTCCTTCCCTTTGCCCTTCTGCTTTTGTTTCTAGTCTTCCCGGTTCTGATTCACGCACAATTCAGCGGCCCGGCCCTTGGGGCCAACTCGCCGGTCAACCTTCCACAGAAGATCACCACAGATCCGGCGATCCTCTATCCTGCCGCCCGCGAGATCATCCTTGGCCGCGGCGATCAGATCGTCGTTCATCTCTTCGGCACAGTGGACTTTGCCCCGGCGACGCGCATCAGCCTCGACGGCTCTGTTCAGGTCCCGCTGCTTGGCATTGTTCCCGTTGCGGGGCTCACTCTGCATCAGGCCGAGCGCCTGATCGCCGATGACCTGATCGCCGCCGGAATGTACCGCGATCCGCAGGTCAACATACAGCTTACGGACTCACCGAACCAGATCATTACCGTTGTCGGTGAAGTGCACGGCGTCGTCCCGGTTCTCGGCTCAAAGCGGCTCTACGACGTCATAGCTGCCTCGGGCGGCCTGCCCGCCACGGCCAGCCACATCATCACCATCAACCGACCTGGCCTCGACCAGCCGATCGTGGTCGATCTTGGGGCGGACCCGGCCCGAAGCGCGCGGTCCGACGTTCCGCTCTTTGCCGGGGATACGGTTATCGTCGCGCGAGTGGGTGTGGTTTACGTACTCGGCGCCTTTCAGACGCAGGGAGCTATCCCGATCCAGCAGAATGCTCCCTTGACGCTGATGCAGGTCGCTGCCCTGGGTGGCGGCCCCGGTTTTCAGGGCAAGCTGAGCGACCTGCGCCTTATCCGGACCGTTGGCGTCGAGCGCAGGGTTGTCCACGTCGACCTCGATAAGGTCATCAAAGGCCAGGCGCCCGACCCTGTGCTTCAGGCCGACGACATCGTCTTCCTCCCGACCAGCTCTCTCAAAGCCGCCATCAAGGTGGGCGGCATCGGAACTCTGCTCGGTGTTATCTCCCTGTTGATCTTTACCATCCGGCAGTGAGCTACTCTGTTTTCATTTGGCGGTGTTGCTGCGGTGGACAGGTCGCCAGCTCAGGACCGCTCGCACCAGGGGCACAATCATGAACAACAAGGTTCGGCTCGCCTATCTGGTGAGCCACCCTATCCAGTATCAGGCGCCCCTCTTGCGACGCATCGCCCAGGACCCCGAGATCGACCTTACGGTGTTCTTTGGGTCGGATTTTTCCGTACGCGGGTACCAGGACGAAGGCTTCGGCGTGGACGTGAAATGGGACATTCCGCTGCTCGATGGCTACCGGCACAAGTTCCTGCCAGTGGTCCGCGACAATGGCACCGCCGGCGTGGCTGCCCCGCTCAACAGTGGCATTGCCCATCGGCTACGCGGCCCCGCGGGCACACCCGGCCCGGCCTTCGATGCCCTCTGGGTGCACGGCTACTCTACGGTCAACAGCATGCATGCCATGATCGCGGCCAAAGCTCTAGGCATCGCGGTACTTCTCCGAGCCGAATCTTGGCTGGGTGATCGTCCGCGCAACGGTCCAAAGCTCCTGGCTAAGAGAGCCTTCTTCTCCGGGCTCGCGAAGCTGATCGATGCCGTCCTGCCGATCGGAACGCATAACGCCCTTTACTGGAAGCACTATCTTGGCGATGCTGTTCCGCAGTTCCTGATGCCCTACGCGGTCGACAACGCTTTCTTTCAGCAGAGATCCGAGCAAGCCAGTGCGCGACGTGCCGACCTCCAGCAGGAGCTCGGTTTGGAAGCCGGCCGCCCCGTGATTCTTTTCGCCTCCAAGCTGCAGACGCGCAAGCGTTGCGAGGACCTCGTGCTGGCCTACGCTCAACTCGTCTCCAAGGGCCGATCCCAGCCCTCCCACAAGGCTCCCTACCTCTTGATCGTCGGTGATGGCGAGGAGCGTGCCCGGATGGAGGCGCTCGGGAGAGAGAGCGGGCTCCCCGGCATCCGCTTTTGCGGCTTCAAGAATCAATCGCAGCTGCCGCGTTTCTTTGACCTCGCCAGCGTCTTTGTCCTACCTTCGCGTCATGAACCCTGGGGTCTGATCGTCAACGAGGTCATGAATGCCGGGCGAGCGGTCATCGTCTCGGACGAGGTCGGATGCCAGCCTGACCTTATCACCGACGGCGTCGAAGGCGCGGTCTTCCCGGCCGGAGACATCGACGCTCTGACCCGGGCGCTCAGCCATGTGCTCCAATCACCTGAAGTCTGGACCGAGATGGGCAGATGCGCGCTGCGACGCATCCAAAGCTGGAGCTTCGAGGAAGACGTCCAGGCGCTACGCCGTGCCTTGGACGCAATCACCAAGAGTAGCCATTCATGAGTACTAAGGTTTCAGAGTGCGAAGGGACTCCGACTGCTATGCTCGGGAACAGCAGCAGCGACCGGCTCATGCGCATCCTCCACATCATCGGGACAATCAGCCCCGAGGCGGGTGGACCCACAGAATCTGTGCGTGTGCTCCTGAGTTACGGGCCGATGGGCTACACCGGCGAGGTGGTTACGCTGGACGACCCGGACGCGCCGTTTCTTAAAGATTTCGACTTCCCCATCCACGCGCTGGGGCCGACCCGCACGGTGTACGGCTATAACCCGAAGCTGCTTCGCTGGCTGCGTGAAAACCGTCATCGATTTGACGGTGTGGTCGTCAACGGCCTGTGGCAGTACTGCGGGTACGCCGCTTGGCGAGCGCTTCGCGGAAGACTGCCCTACGTGGTCTTCACGCACGGCATGCTCGACCCTTACTTCAAGCGCCGTTTTCCCCTGAAACACCTGAAGAAATGGATTTACTGGCTGCTGGTCGAGTTCTGGATTTTGCGGGGCGCGTACCGCGTGCTGTTTACGTCGAGAGCGGAGGAGCGGCTCGCGAGACAGAGCTTCTGGCTCTACCGATGGAACGGCCTGGTGGTTCCGTACGGGGCAAGCGGACCGCACGGAGAGCCGGCGTTTTTGAAGGAGGCATTTTTTGCGCATGTGCCCGCAGCTCGAGGAGAGAGATTCTTGCTCTATCTCGGGCGTATTCATCGCAAAAAGGGCTGCGATATGCTGATCGACGCTTTTGCCGAAGTCGCGCAGGCAGACCCCGATCTCCTGCTGGTGATGGCGGGGCCGGACCAGCAAGCTTGGACGGCGGACCTCCAGGCCATCGCGCAGCAGCACGGCATCGCCAATCGGGTGCTCTGGCCTGGAATGCTGAAGGGCGATGTCAAGTGGGGCGCCTTCTTTGCGGCCGAGGCGTTTATCCTACCCTCGCACCAGGAGAACTTCGGCATCGCGGTGGCCGAAGCTCTGGCCTGTTCGCTTCCGGTTCTGGTTGCCGACAAGGTCAATATCGCGGAAGAGATCGCAGGGGATGGTGCCGGCTTTACGGAGCCTGACACGCGCTCCGGAACGCTCCGTCTCCTTGAACGATGGATTGCGCTCTCCCCGGACGACCGTCTCCGGATGCGCGAACGCGCACGCGCTTGTTACGGCAGCCGCTACGACATGCGTGAAAATGCAAAGACGATCATCCGCTTGTTTGAGAACGCTTCGACTCGCAAAGGTCAGCATGTCATGGAAGCTACCGTGAGCGCAGACTAGAGACGTTGCCCGCTGGCCTCCACGTGAGACAAAGATGCCGAAAGAAGTCTTCTACAACGCGGCGGAGCACATAGCGGACGAGACCGCCGCCGACCCGTATCTGCGCCCAGCTTTCACCCGCCGCGAACGATCTCGCCGGCTTCTCTGGAACCTGTGCTGGGGCGTCCTGTATCGTACCTCGCCACGCCCGCTGCACATCTGGCGAAGCGCTCTTCTCCGCATCTTCGGCGCGACCCTTGGTCCCAACTGCCACTTCTATCCACGATCCCGCGTGTGGGCGCCGTGGAACCTCGTCTGTGGCGACAGTGTGGGCGTCGCCGACGGCGCAGAAATCTATAATCCGGCACCCATCCGCTTCGGCTCCCACGCTATCGTCTCGCAGGACGGCTACATCTGCGGAGCCACGCACGACTACGACGACCCCGGCTTCCCGCTCCTCGCCTACCGCATGGAGGTTGGCGCCTACGCCTGGGTCTGCGCGCGCGCCTCCGTCGCCCCGGGCATCAACGTGGGCGAGGGAGCCGTGCTCGGGTTGGGTTCGGTGGCCACCCGATCGCTCGAACCTTGGGGCATCTACGCTGGAAGTCCGGCAGTCAAGGTGAAAGAAAGGCGGATCCGCCCAACTCACCCAGGCACGCATGAGGGTTAAAATTGGCGGGCATCGAAGGCAGCCCTTGCTCTCCGGCGCAGTTGCCGTGATGATGATCGTCAAGGGGCTGGAATGTGGAGCGGAGCTCGGCGCCACGGAAGGGGTTCGGGACAAGCTATGGCGACGGAACCTCGAAATGCGGGCGGGAGTGGAAAGCAGAGCGGCACAGAGGCGAGTCTGGCGCGGGAGAACCCGGCGTCGGCCGAAACGGACGCACGGATGCAGCGACCAAGTCTAAAGCTGCTGGCCGAGTATCTGGACCTGAGCCCGTCGACAATCTCGTATGTACTGAATGAGGTGCCGAATCGATCGATTCCGTCTGCGACTCGGGAGCGTGTGCGGGCGGCCGCGCGAAAGTTCAACTATCACCCCAGCATGATTGCCCGGAAGCTGCAGGGGCAAAGGATCAAGACGGTCGGGATTTTGCTGCCGGAGCTCGGTGAGGGGTATCACTCGCAGGTGATCAGCGGTGCGGGCGAGCTGCTGATGCGGGAGGGCTATTTCTACTTTACGGTGCATCATCGGCACCGGATCGAGCTCTTACGGGCGTATCCGGAGCTCTTGCAATCGCGAGGCGTAGAAGGGATCCTGGCGATCGACACACATCTCGATGCGGAGAGCCACCTGCCGACGGTCCTGGTGGGCGGCCACACGGAGCTGCCCGGGGTATCGAACATTGTGCTTAACAGCGGGCACGGGGCGGAGCTGGCGCTGGGCCATCTCCATGGGCTGGGTCATCGGGAGATCGTCTACATGCGCGGACAGCCGTTTTCGACGGACACGGTGGCGCGCTGGGCGGCGACGATCCAGGTGGCGCGCAGTCTCGGCCTCGAGATGCGGGAGGAACTGGTGATCCGGCTGGAGCAGGATTCGCACTCGCCGGAGATTGGGTACCCGGGGATCAAACGGATTCTTGGCGAGGGACGGCGATTTACGGCAGTGGTGTGCTTCAACGACGTTTCGGCGATGGGTGTAATCCGGGCGTTGCATGACGGCGGCCTGCGCGTGCCGGACGATGTGTCGGTGATCGGGTACGACGATATTCAATCGGCCTCGTACCATGTGCCGAGTATGACGACGATCCGGCAGCCGTTGCAGAAGATGGGGTGCATCGCGGCCGAGCTCCTGTTACGCAAGCTCGCGGGCGAGGAGACAGAGGCCCTGGTAGAGGTGGAACCGGAGCTGATTGTGCGAGAGTCGACGAGCCAGGCGCGGGTAGGCCTGGCGCGGTCCAGCGCTTAGAGGCGGTTCGGACGAGCTATTTGCGGCTGAGACCCGGGCCTGGCGTGTAGGTGACAGGCGAAAGAGTGTCGCCCTGTTTGAGCGTGTAGAAGCGGTCCGCGGGAACGTGCTCGAAGTGTTGGGTGGTGCCGTCGGGCCAGAGGATTTCGATGCGGTCGATGGCGAGCGCGCGAGCGACGCCGAAGTGGAGGCGAAGGTCGCTCTGGGAGAGATAGCTGCCGCCGGAGCGGACCTCGCCGAGTTGGGTCTGAGCGCCGGTGGTGACGCGCACGCGGGTATTCAGCGCGAGACGGTTGACGGACGTGCCTGTGAGAGCAAGGCTGATCCAGTGGTTTGCCGGGTCGGGGCGGGCTTCGAGGATCATCGGGCCACCGACTAGGTTTTCGACCACGACGTCCAAGCGGCCGGTGTTGAAGAGGTCGCCGACGGCGAGGCCGCGGCTCACCTGGGGCGTTTTGATGGCGTCGCCGGAGCTCTGGCTGACGTCTTCGAAGGTGCCGTCGTGGAGGTTGCGGAAGACGAGTTTGGGCTCGCGGTAGGTGACGCCCGTGCCGACCTGATCGACCTGCGGGTAGACGTGGCCGTTGACGAGGAGGAGGTCTTGCCAGCCGGAGTTGTTGAGGTCGAGAAAGGCGTCTCCCCAGCCGACGTAAGGGACGGAGGCGCGGGCGACCCCGGCGGTGTGGGAGGTGTCCGTGAAGCTGAGTTTGCCGTCGTTGCGGTAGAGGGTGGCATACTCGTCGGAGAAGTGAGAGACAAACACCGAGAAGCGGCCTTCGTTGCGCGGGTCGCCGAGAGCGACGCCCATATTGGCCTGCTCGGTGCCGTCTTCAGAGACGGCGACGCCGGCGTCGTAGGCGACGTCCTTGAAGTGGCCGTTGCCTTCGTTGTGATAAAGGAAGTTCGGTTCGCCGTCGTTTGCGACGAAGAGGTCGAGCTTGCCGTCGCCGTCAAAATCGGACCACACAGCGCTCAGGCCGAAGAAGTGCTTTGGATCGTCGACGCCGGCCTGTTTGGAAACGTCGGTAAAGGTGCCGTCGCCGTTGTTGTGGTAGAGCGCGTCTGGCGAGCCTTTTAGACCGCGCGGACCGCACTGGACGGCGATCTGCTTGTACTGGCAGGTTTGTTTGGAGCCGAAGGTGGGGAGGTCGTGGGTGTCGAAGTCAACGTAGTGCGGGACGAAGAGATCGACAAAGCTGTCCGCGTCGTAGTCGCCGAAGACAACGCCGGTGGCCCAGCCGTGGTCGTGGTCGAGACCGGTCGATTTAGTGACATCGGTGAAGGTGCCGTCGCCGTTGTTGCGGTAGAGAACGACGCCGCCGAAGCAGGAGACGGCGAGGTCGGGGCGGCCGTCGTTGTTGTAGTCACCCACGGCGACGCCCATGGCCCAGCACGGGGTGGCGACGCCGGCGCGGTCCGAGACATCGGTGAAGGTGCCGTCGTGATTGTTGTGAAAGAGGGCGGACCGGGCGGCTTTTCCGCTCAGGGCCATGGAGACCGACGGTGCGTTGGTGAAGTAGATATCGATCCAGCCGTCCCCGTCGTAGTCGAGGAAAGCGACGCCGCCGCTCATGGACTCGACGATGTATTTCTGCTCGGGGCTGGAGAGGTGCTCGAAGTGAATGCCGGTTTGTGCGGTGATGTCGACGAGTTGCGGGAGAGGGTTCGGGAGCGGGGAGGTGGCCTGGGCGAGAACCAGATGGGGCAGCGCGAGCAGGGCGAAGACGGCGAGGCGGCGAGCGAGGGAGTGCATCTCTACTTTGGACTCGCGTCGGCGCTGGATTGGGTGTGGTCGGGCGATTGCTGGCGCATTTCCTTGTAGAGGAGGCGCATCCGATCTTTAACTTGTTTAAGGTGCTGATAGGCGTCGAGCTCGCGTTTGGCATCGGCCGTGCGGCCGAGCTTGCGGTAGGCGGCGCTAAGACGGAAGTGCGCGAGGGTGTTGGTTGGGTCGGCGGCGATGACCTGTTCGAGAATCGGGACGGCGGCGGCGAAGTCTCCGCGTTCGGTGTCGGTGTGGGCGAGGCCGATTTGCGCTTCGGCGAGGCGCGGATCGAGCGCGAGTGCTTGCTGGTAGAAGACCGCGGCGCCGGCGAGGTCGCCGCGGGCGGTGGCGATGTCCCCGAGGGCGGTGGCGGAGCGAGCATCCTGCGGGTTGTGCTGGAGCGCAAGCTTGTACTCGGCTTCGGCGGCGATGCGGAGCTTCGGGTCGTCGGATTCGGCTAGAGCCTCGGCGTACTCAAAGTGAATGCCGGGTAGGTCGGGATCGAGTTCGGCGGCTTTTTTGAGATTCGCGACGGTTGCGGGAAGGTCGCGGTTGCGCTCGAGCTCGTGGGCCATCGCCTGGTGCATCTGCGGGGAGTCAGGCGCGGCAAGCGAGAGGGAGAGGAGGGCTTCGCCGGCTTGGTCGGTGGCGATGCGATACGCGGCGTAGAGGACGCGCGGGTCGGTCGGAGCGACTTGGCGCAGAAGGGTGAGCACGGCGGAGGCTTTGTCGAGGTCCTGGCTGGCGACGTCGAGCTCGACCAGGGCTAGGCCGGCCTGGATGCGAATGGGCGGCTCGGCGAGTTGAGGGACGGCGATCTCAAGGTCGGCGCGGGCATCTGCCGGGCGTCTGAGGTACTTTTCGGAGAGGCCGAGGAGGGCGCGGATCTTGCTGAGGTTGGGTTGCTGAGCGACGGCCCGGTGGAGGTAAGGCTCGGCGCCGACGTAGTCGCCTCGGAAGAAGAGGAGAACGCCGAGGTTGGCCAGGGCGTCCAGGTTTGTTGGATCTGCGGCGAGCACGGAACGAAACTCGGGAATTGCGAGGTCGGGCTTCTTTTCGGTGAGGAGTTGGTGGGCTTGTGCGGCGTGAGCCTGCGTCGTCATCGGAGCCTGGGCGAGGAGGGTGCGTGAAGGCGCGAGGAGAGCGGCGGCAGCAGCACTGAGGTAGAGGCTAGACGAGCGAACTGACGGAAATCTGATGCGGTGGTGCACGTGTCTTATTTTAAACGAAAACGGGATGGCGGTGGACTGCCATCCCGTGGGGGTTAGGGATAGAAAGCTAGGCGACCGAGAGCTTCTTTACCTGCTTCCTCTTAGAACGACAGTCTTGCACCGAGTTGCATAACACGCGGCCCAAAGGGGTTGTTCGTAGAGTTATAGCTGTTGGTTGTGGAACTAATGATCCCGCCGCCCTGGCCGGCATCGATGTTTGCACCGGGGTTGGAGAAGTTGGGGTGATTAAGCACATTCTGCGCATCTACCTTCAGCTGCAGGCTGACGCGCTCCCCGAACGGCGATAACGCGAACGCCTTTGCCGCCGAGACGTCCGTCCCGATCAAACCGGGACCCTGCAGCGAGTTGCGACCTGCATCACCAAACGTGCCGATCGCGGGAGTCGCAAACGCAGCCGTGTTGAAGTACGCTGCGATCGTCTTGTGAGCCAGATTCGGATTTCCAACCAGGTTAGCGAACCAGTTACCGGCCAGTGCGCCGCTGTGATTCGGTCCTCCGATCAGGGGTGTAAACGGAGTTCCGGTTTCCAGAACAAACACCGTCGACGCCTGCCATCCGCCCAGCACTAGATCGAGCAGCGTGTTGTTGTTGAGGAACATACGTCCCTTGCCGAAGGGCAACTGGTACAGAGCATAGCCCTTGAACGCGTTCCGGACGTCGAAGTTCGAACGGGCGTAGTTCGCACGTGGGTTATAGGCATCCTGGACGACCTGTCCGCCATCACGACTACCCCATCCCGAGGAATCCTGCTCGTCCAGCAGCTTCGCCCAGGTGTAGTTGATGTCAAAGCTGAGGCCGTGGCTCAACCGTTTGGTCGCGGAAACCTGCAGCGAGTCGTAGTTGGAGTACGAGTTGAAGGAATTCCCCTGAATGGACGTGAACTGCGGGAACGGGCGTAATGCTTGTTGATTAGAGCTGACCGCTGCCGCAGCTTGCCGGCTGGCAGGCACCTGGTTGGCATCTGCCGGGAACGACATGTTGTAAGCGTGGCTCCCGACATAGGCCAACTGAATCACTGTGCTACCCGGGATCTGCTGCTCCATGCTGAAGTTCCATTGGTTGTTGCGCGCCACGGGCGTGTTGTACCGAACATACGGGACAGACTGGTTGTTGTACGCGGAGGGCGATGTAGAGGCCGCCACGTAATTCGTGGTGGGATCGGGGTTCGATATGACAAAGGCAGGGAGGAGGTTATTGGTCGCCGTCACACTGGCTTTGCTGAATGCGCCGAAGCCCTCCGCGCTGCCAACGTAGGTATCAAGGCTCCAACCGTACGCGAACAGTCCATACCCGCCGCGGAACACCGTCTTGCCGTCCCTGGTTGGGGTCCAGGCGAAGCCGACGCGGGGAAGAACAATGCTGTACACATTGGCTTCCAGATTGCCGCCAAAGCGCATGGCGCCATTGGTGTGGGTCAGCGGATTGGCCAACGTCGGGTCGAACGTACCCACACGATTGTGAATCTCGTTCCAGCCCGTCATAATCTGGTACCGGACTCCCGCGTTCAGGGTCAGGTTCGGCTTCAACTTGATATCATCTTGGACGAACGTCTGAGGCTGCCATTGCCGCAGGCCCACCCGCGAGCTGTTCTGAGCACTGTAGGATTGCACGTCGCCTAGCAGAAAGTCCGCGTACGCGAAGCCTGTAGGGGGCGGGGTCGGTGCATTGGGCCCGACAGGCGGCGCTCCATTAGGGTACTGCTGCGTGTAGATGCCGGTGAAAGTGTAATTGCCCGCGTCCACCGCACCCCAGGGAGTGGAGTTGTCCTGGTTACGCAGCAATTCACCACCGAAGTGAAGCACGTTCTTGCCGCGAATGAGGGTTACCACGTCGGAAGGATCGAAGCTGTTCTGGATGTAGCTGGCATACGTACCGGGTCCGATGACGTCATCGACGCTGTCGTTATTACCAATGTGGATGGTTGGGAAGGAATTGGCCGGAGCGTACGGGATGCCGAGCTGCGCCGGGTACCCAGCGCCGATGGTGAAGGGTGCGAATGTGGAGTTATAGCGGGAAAATCCGAAACGGAACTCGTTGACGAGGTTCGAGTTGATGGTCCAGGCATCCGTGACCTGGAAGTTGTAATACCCTTCGTCTCCCTGCATGCAGTTCAATGGACACGCAATGGCAGGAAAATAGATGTCGTTTTGGCCTTGCGCCGTCGTGTAAGTCAGCCGGTTGCTGGGCGTGAAGTTATAGTCGATGCGCCCAAAATACCGTGTGAAGGGACTCGACTGGGTAAGCGATCCCGCGGTGTTGTTTCGCAGGGCGTTCGTGTTCGTCTTCGGATAGAACGCCTGGATCTTGGCCGCTACCGGGTCGATCCGGTTGGGGCAGATGACATTCAGCACACCGTTGCATGAGATCTGCTGACGCATACCGGTTGCAGGGTTGTAGGTCGCAGGGTCGTAGATCGCGGGATACTTCGTCATGTCCGAAAAGTTGCCCGCGCGCGCGTCCGCCAGCGGATAGGTATTGTTGTAGGTGCTCGGAGACTTGGAATCGATTTTGTCCACGTTGAAGTAGAAGAACAGCTTGTCTTTCCGGATAGGCCCGCCGATCGCCCCTCCGTAGTTGTTGTAGTGAAGTACCGGCTGCGTCGTGCTGAAATAATTCTTCGCGTCGAAGTAGGTGTTCTCGGCATACTCGTAGAGCGCCCCATGAAACGCGTTCGTGCCGCCCTTTGTGATCTGGTTGAAGGTCGCCCCGCCCGATCCGGTCTGCGCCGAAAAAGTCGAAGTCTGGATCTGCACTTCGGCAATGGTTTCGAGCACGACCGTCGTTACGTTGGCGCTGTGCGCTCCCTGTACGTTCGCTCCATCCATCTGGAAGCTGGAGTAAAAGGGCAAGGTGCCGTTGATTGCAACGCCCTGGCCCGAGCCCACCGCGCCCGGGATCATCTTGGTAAAGTTGGCCCAGTCCTGTCCCACGTCGGGGAGCTGTGAGATGGTCTGCGCTTCGAGCGTGGTGGACTGCTCCGAAGATTCGGTCTGCAGCAGAGGAGCGTCCGAACTAACCTCCACTATCTGCTTCTCTGCGCCCACCGTGAGTTGCGCATCGATATTGATGCCCGTCAACGTCACATCCACGCCGCTTTTCTCGAGCGTGTCGAAGCCCGGGGACGCAAAGGTGATCAGGTACCGTCCGATCAAAACCGATTGCGCGTCGTAGACACCACTCGAGGTTGTCTTCAGGGTCCGGGAGACGCCTGTATCCATGTTGGTCACAGTCACCGCGGCATTTGGGATAACAGCGCCCTGTGCGTCCGTAACTGTGCCAGTAATGAAGCCTGAGTTTGAGTTTTGCGCGATACCGGCCGGGCCTGTGGCCGCCAGAATCGTTAGTACAAGAAGTAGAACGTATTTCTTCACAACGCCTCCAAAATGAATGCCGGTTCCTACGCAGCTCGCCCTGGGTCCCAGTCATTTACGTCTCTGCAACTGGGCCTTAGTCAAACAAACGTTTGTCTAGTTCGCTTTCTGACTGCGGGCATGATTCAACAGGAATCGAGCAACCCTTGTCAAGGAAGTCTTTCGAGCGTGTATACAGATGGGAGAAGGCCAGGTTCCCGCAGAGGCCCGATCTGCATAGTTGGCCCATATTGTGCCGCTTTGAGTGGAAAATGGACTCCGCGACGGCACAGTACCTTCGGTTTTGATCATCGGCGAAACGGAGATGTGTGCGTATACCACTTTCTGGGAGGTGTCGGTCAAGTAAACAGGAGCCAGGCTTCGCTCTACGCGAGAGGTGTTCTGGTGCCCGGAGGGGGACTTGAACCCCCACGACCGTTTAGGGTCTGCGGATTTTAAGTCCGCTGTGTCTGCCGATTTCACCATCCGGGCGGGAGGCTGTGGGGCGGCTTCTTGAGAAGAGTATCGCAGCCGGCGATTGCGAGGGTGGGCGCAGTGGCTGGTACGCTGCGACCTTGCGGCTGTCTGGATTGCCGGCCGGTCTAGTGGGTGTTGTTGAGAGCGCGGTAGAGCTCTCGGTTGCGAAGGATTGCCTGGACGTACTCGCGGGTCTCGGTGTAGGGGATGGACTCGACGAACTCGGGGACGTCCTTGTAATCGCCGTTGGACATCCATTGGCGGACGGGGACGTCGCCGGCGTTGTACGCGGCGAGGGCGTACTCGGGCCGGCCGTTGAACCGGTCGAGGACTTCGCGGAGGTTGGCGGTGCCGAGCTCGATGTTGAGCGTGGGATTGAGCAGCTGGTTGGCGTTGAAGCCTTTGATTCCCTGCTTCTTGGCCATAGACTTGCCGACCGACGGAAGCAGCTGCATGAGGCCGTAGGCGTTGGCGTGGCTGACGACGGATGGGTTGAACTCCGACTCCTGCCGGATAAGCGAGGCGACGAGGTTGGGGTCGAGGCCGTTGCGGTTGGAGTTGGAGACGATGTCCGTCCACCAGGGCGAGGGAAAGAGGAGGCGCCAGTAGACGGTAGGGACCTGGTCGAAGGGGATCGAGAAGAAGGAAATGCCGGAGTGTTTGATGGACTGGAGGGCGCGGGTTTGTTC
>CAXUIB010000034.1:0-18320 GCA_964250945.1 uncultured Acidobacteriaceae bacterium | reverse complement strand
GGGCCGGCGGGGTGGGAGCAAGTGGGCGTGTGAAGGGGGCGGCGAATCTGCTTCTGATCGGCGATCCGATCCACGGGCCTGGAAGCGAGGACAGCCTGCCGGAAGCCAGGCACGAGGTCGCGGCGGTTGCGGGGCATTTTTCGCCGGAACATCGTCTGGTGTTGACTGGGGCGGACGCGTCTCCGGGGGCGTATGCGGCGAGTGGGCCGGGGCGATTTTCGCTGATTCCGTTTGTTGCGCATGGCGCGGCGAGTGAGTTGAACCCGCTGAGTTCGTCGGTGACGCTTTCACCGACGGGAGGTCGACCGGATCTCTACAAGCTGTATGCTCGCGACATCTTGGATGAGCGCATTGGCGCCGACCTGGTAACGATTTCAGCGTGTTACGGTTCGGGATCGCGCTTCTACTCGGGCGAGGGCCTGGTGGGTCTGGCGTGGGCGTTCTTGCGGGCGGGATCGCATACTGTGATTGCGTCGCAGTGGGAGGTGAGCGACGCTTCGACGCCCGAGCTGATGAGCGAACTTTATGGGGATATTGTGGGTGGGATGCGTCCGGACGCAGCCCTGCGCGCGGCCAAGTTGAGGATGCTGCACACGGAAGGCGTGTTTCGGAAGCCGCTGTACTGGGCTCCGTTTCAGTTGTACTCGGGCGCTTAGAGCGGTTCCTGCCGGCTAGGGCGGCTTTAGTAGAAGAATTGTAGTGGACTGTCGATGACGCGCGCGTCTGAACTGGCTTGAGGTCGCTGTATCTCGCCGGAGGGACCCGACCGTGAAGGAGACATTTACCTCTTTGTTACCTCCTGTTTGCCGTGCGTTTGCAGGCCGCGCGTAGGTTGACAGATATCCGATGATTCGATTTTTGTCCGAACAGCCGACTTGCTGATTCTGAATGCTTTGAGGCGCCTACCGGAGTTCCGACCGGACAGGTGGCGGCGCGCTTCCGTTCTGACCACAAGGATCTCGGTGAGTAGGGGTTGAGGTACGCGCGATCTCTCTGACAGCGCACATTGCGCGACACGGAACCACCCCACGAAGCAGCGGGCCCAACGAGAAAGGTGACAGCCGGCCATGAGAGTAACCCAGTTTGTTAGTTTGTTTCTGATCTCTACGGCATCGACGATGGTTCTTGCGCAGATTGATCGCGCGGAGATAAACGGTACGGTGACGGACGCGAGCGGTGCGGCTGTGCGCGGCGCGGACGTCCACGCGATCGAGGAGGGCAGTGGCGCCGAAAGAACGGTGATGTCGGGTGCGCGGGGCAGCTATGTGTTGTCGTCGCTGCCGGTTGGGCGTTTCACTTTGTGGGTGCATAGGGACGGTTTTAAGGATGTTCGTTTACCGGGGATCGACCTGAACTCCGGGACGACGCGCACGATTGATGCGCATCTGCAGGTCGCGTCGGCAACGGAGACGGTGCAGGTGGAGGCCGAACCGGAGAACAATCTTGACAAGGACGACGCGAGCTTTGGAGGCACGATTCAGTCTGTGCAGGTGGCTCGCCTGCCGCTGAACGGGCGCAACATTGCGACGCTGGAGCTGCTGGCGCCGGGCGCGATCGATACAGGAACAGGCCAGCAGAGTTCTGTCCATTTTGCGGGTCAGGGGATCGATGACAACAACTTCCGTTTTGACGGGGTGGATGCGAGCGGCGTGCTGCGGCAGTCACTCAAGAGTGGGCTGCGGCTGCAGTTCTCGACGGAGGCGGTTGCGGAGTTCAAGGTGGCTTCTGCGGACTACACGGCGGACACGGGCGGCACGGCGGGGGCGCAGGTGAGTCTGATCTCGAAGCGCGGGACGAATGCGTTTCACGGGTCGGTGTTTGATTATTTGCGGAACAGCTACTTCGACGCGCGATCGCCGATCCAGAGTACGGCGCACCCCAACTTTCACTTGAATCAGTTTGGCGGCAATCTTGGAGGTCCGATCGTGCGGGAACGTACCTTCTTTTTTGCCAATTACGAGGGTTTTCGGCAGACGCTGGGCGGCATTCCGCAGATTGGGGTTGTGCCAAGCGCGGCGTTTCGCGCGCGAGTGGCGGCGGCCCAACCGGCGCTAGCGGCGCTTCTGAATGCGTATCCGGCGGGGACTGCGCCCTCGACCAGCGACCCGAACGCGGCCTTCTTTACTGGCGTGGTGCCGAGTCCGGACAACGAGAACTCCGGTGTGCTGCGCATCGATCATCGTTTCAACGATCGAGACTCGATGTATGGACGCTACTCGATAGACGATGGGACGGCAACTTCTGCGCTGAACGCGCTTGCCCAGGCCAGCACGGTTGCGTCGCGGATGCAGAACTTCGCCCTGGAGGAGTTGCATATCTTTGGACCGACGTTGTTGAATGAGGCGGAGTTTGGGTTCAATCGCAATACGTATTACCAGTTTCAGACGACGGGGGTTCCTTACAACTTCGCGATTACGGGATTTACCACTCTTGCGGAGAACTACTCGAAGCTGCAGGTTCCGCAGACGTTTTCGGTGAATGACACCCTGACCAAGACTTTGGGGCAGCACACGATCAAGGCCGGGATTGACATCCGGCACGTGATGATTAACGAGTCGAACTCGGTTGATGGGACGGCGAGCTATACGTCTGAGGCGAACTTCCTGGCGAACCATTTGAACTCTATCCTGGTGACGGCTGCGCTGACTCCTCGCGGGCTGCGGAAGAACCAGTACGCAGGGTATGCGCAGGACCAATGGAAGGCGACGCCGGGGCTAACGTTCAACTACGGTCTGCGGTACAACTTTTTTGGGCCGTTCCATGAGGCACACGGCAACGACGACCCGTTCGATGTGGTGGCTTGCGGAGGGTACTGCGGTCTAGGAACGAACTTTTCCGATCCGAATTACTTGAGCTTCGACCCGCGAGTTTCCGTGGCGTATTCCCCGCCGGGGATGGGTGGGAACACGGTTCTGCGTGCAGGGTTTGGCATTTATCACGGGGAGTCGCAGCTTGGCGACCAGGACAGCCCGGTTGTGAACACGGCGCCTTCGACCCAGCTGACCTCCTCGTCTACGACGGTGTATAGCTATCCTTCGTCGATCGCCTTAATTCCGACCACCGGTCTGGCGACGACGCCGAGATCGATGTCGTTGCGGCGGCCGGACAATTACACCACGCAGTGGACCGGGTCGGTGCAGCAGAGTTTGCGGCATGATACGACGTTGACGGCGACATATCTCGGGATCAAGGGGACGCACCTGTTTCGGCGCACTTACACGAATTTGATTAATCCTGTGACCGGCAAACGTCCGCTGCCGGGATTTCCGAGCCAGATCGACACCAAGCAGAACGAGAATATGAGCATCTTTCATGCGCTCGAGCTGAACGTGAATCGTCGATTTCACAATGGATTTTTTGTTGCAGGAAACTACATGTATTCGCACGCGCTTGATGATGGCGCGGTTGGGGCGGGCGAGGCCACTTCGGCGGAAAACGTTTCCTGCTTTCGCTGTGAATATGCGAGCAGCGTGGACGATGTTCGCCATTCGGCCAATGCGAGTGTGGTGTATGAGTTGCCGTTCGGGGTGGGCCGGAGATTTCTTAGTGGGAGCCGGTCGCTCGATCTGGCGGTCGGGGGATGGTCGGTAGATAGTCTGCTGATTGCGCGGGCTGGGTTGCCGGTGGACGTCACGATCAGCCGATCGAGCTCGGCCTTGCCGGATGGGAACAATCAGAATCAGCGACCGGATCGCGTGTATGGGCAGCCGATCTATCTGGGGAGGGCGATCAATTCGTGGCTGAACCCCGCAGCATTTGCGGTGCCGCGTGCCGGTAGGTGGGGCAATCTGGGGCGTGATATCGCGACTGGGCCGACGTTGTGGCAGGACGATACCGCGGCTGAGAAGTCGTTTCGGTTGACGGAGCGGAACAATTTGATCTTTCGGGCGGAGGCGTTCAACATCTTCAATCGCGCGCAGTATGGTCAGCCTGGGGCGACGCTGGCGACGGGCTCGGGCGTGACGGCGGACGGACGGCCTGCGTTATCGACTCCGGCCAACTTCGGCAAGATTACGAGTGTGATCAACTCGCAGGGGCTGGTTGGGACCGGGACGCCGCGGGTGCTGGAGTTTGCTTTGCGGCTGACGTATTGACCGAAGTGCCTGGTTCGCTCATGTCACGCATGAGATTTTGTTCGATCAAGACAGGATGGATGGACTCGTGATGGCTCCTAGGTTTTCTCTCGCACTGAGCTCTTTGAGCTTTATCGCTGCTCTTACTGTTTCCGGTCGCGCCCTGGAGCCGAGGCAGCCACCTCTGACGCTGGTGTCGCAGGTGTACCTGCCGGAGATCACGGGCGACTTTGACCATTTCGCGGTGGACCTAAAGCGGAATCACCTGTTTGTTTCGGCGGAGGCGCACCACTCGGTGGAGATGTTTGATCTTCGAACGGGCGAGCACTTGCAGAGCATTGGCGGTTTCAAAACGCCGCATTCGTTGGCGTTTGCGCCCGAGAAGGACGAGTTGATGGTGTGCGACGGGGGCGACTCGGCGTTGATTCTCGTAAGCGGGGGCACGCTTCAGCGCACGGGACGCGTGCAGTTGATTGATGGTTCGGCGACGACCAAGGGCGACTCGCCCGATGCTGCGTTTTACGACGCGGCGCACCGCTTGTATTACATCGGCAACGGTGGCGCGTCGGCAAACCAGCCGACCTCGAAGATCTCGATCTTTTCCGTGGAGCAGGGGAAGCTGGTCGGCGACCTAGAAGTGCCCGGCGACAATGTGGAGAGTATCGGTGTGGACGATCCTCATCGTCGCTTGTACGTCAACATTCGCGACAAGAAGCAGATCGGCGTTTATGACCTGAATACCAAGCAGCTCTTGACGACCTGGTCTACGCCGGACATGAATCGCAATACGGCGCTCCTGGTAGATGCGCAGGATGAGCGCATCTTTGTGGCTGGAAGGAAGCCGGGGATGCTGTACGTCTTTGACCGGGACGGCAAGTTGTTGGCGAAGCTGCCGTGCGTGGAGACGAACGACGACATGAACTGGGACGGTGCAGGCAAGCTGCTGTACGTGAGCGGGACGCAGGGGCTAAGCGTGTTTCACCAGGACACGCCGGACACGTACACCGAGATCACGCGGATTCCGACCAATGGCGGAAAGACGTCCGTCCTTGTTCCGGAGGTTGGGATGTTTTTTGTTGTGCACCCGAAGACGGATGTCGACGTAGCGGGGCTACTGGTGTACCGGATCAATCGCTGAAGTTTGCTAGGAGAACATACGTATGTCGCAGATTTCTCGTCGGGGTTTTGTTCAACTTGGCTCAGTGGGTGCGCTGGCTCTGGCCTTTTCACGGATAGCAGAAGCAGCGGAGGCAGGGGCGTTGCTGCCGGCGAGCGTGTGCGGCCGATGGGGCTTTATCGATGGGAACGGGACGGTAAAGGTCGCACCGAGGTTTGAGGCGGCCTTTGGATTCGCGAGCGATCTCGCTGCAGTGCGTGTGCAGAGCAAGTGGGGCTATATTGACCGGACGGGCAAGATGGTGCTGGCCGCGCGGTATGACGAAGCTCGCAATTTTCACTCGGGGAGCAGTCCAGTGCGGACGGGCTCTGCATGGGGCTTTGTGCGACCGGATGGCTCGGATGCATTTGCGGCTCGATTTGAGCTTGCGCGGAGTTTTCAGAACGAGCGTGCGCGGGTGATGCTGGCCGGCAAGTGGGGGTACATCACGCCTTCCGGAGAAGTAGCGATTACGCCGAAGTACGACGGCGCGAACGGCTACAACGATGATCTGGCGCCGGTGAAGCTCGGGGGAAAGTGGGGCTTTATCGACAAGGCCGGGGCAGTTGCGATCCCGTTCCAATATCCTGCTGCGGCTAGCTTCAACGAAGGCCTGGCTGCGGTGAAGATTGTGGATCTGTGGGGGTTTCTGAACAGGAAGGGCGTGGTCGTGATCGAGCCGGCGTGGGAGCAGGCCGGGGAGTTCAGTGACGGTGTGTGTCCGGTGCAGAAGGGCGGTGTGTGGGGTCTGATCGATCGCTCCGGCGCGGTTGTTCTGGCGCCGAGGTATGCAGCTATGGGGAACTTCGATCAGGGCTATCTCGCGGTGAAGGTGGGGAGTCGCTCGGAGTACATTGATCGGACGTATAAGACGTGCTGGACGGAGCCGATGGCGTGCCCCGGGTAGGATAACGCCGGGTTCAGTCTGGTTTTGGTCTGGGTTTTGGTCTGGGTTTCAGTCTAAGGGGGACGGTCTGGCTTACTCTTGAGAGCATGCAGGCGCCGCGCACGATCGCTCGTCGAACGCTTCAGATGTTTGTTGGACGGGGCTCGATGCGAGCGTCGGAGATGTTGGCTCGCAAGGGGATCGCTCGCCTGTTGCGACGAGTGCGACCGGAGGTGACCGAACCGTTCCTGGGAGCGATGCCACCTGTTCCGGGAGCGATCCATCCGTTTGACGCGGAGCATGGGACGGATACGAGCGGTCTGATCTGGGGTGAGGATCTTTCGCGGGAGACTCAGGCCCCAGGGACGCGTGCAGCAGCTCTGTGGAGCACGGCGTATTACGCTATTGCGCCGTTGGTGCTTGAATCAGCTCTCGAGAGATTAGAGAGCGAAGGAATTTCCTGGGAGGACTTCACGTTTGTCGATCTTGGCTCGGGGAAGGGTCGAGCTCTGCTGCTAGCTTCTCGGAGATCTTTTCGGAGCATTTTTGGGGTGGAGCTTTCCTCTGAGCTCCACGCTATAGCGGAGCTGAACATTCGCAATTTCAGAGCACCGTGGCAGCAGTGTCGGGCGATGGAGGTCTGCCAAGGCGATGCGGCACGGCGTGAGCTTCCGGAGATGCCTCTGGTGCTGTTTCTGTACCATCCCTTTCTGGCGCCGGTGTTTCGGCGGCTGCTGGCCAATTTAAGGCGATCGCTTATACGGACGCCTCGCGAAGCGTGGCTTTTGTACGTTAATCCTGCGTGTGACCGTGATCTCGATCGCTCTGGATTGTTTACGAAGCGGTGGGACTACACGGTCGACCTGCCGCCCCAAGACGCGCTCCCGGATCGTTTCGGCAATGCGAGGGAGCAGGTTGCGATTTACCACCACGCGGTCGGAGACGGCGAAGCCTGAGACGTCGGCGCCCCAGTAGAATTTAGCTCATGACGACTGGTCCTACACTTCTGGTGCATGGGGGCGCGTGGGCATTGCCGGACGACGCGGTGGAAGCGCACGAACGTGGCATTCGGGCGGCGCTAGCGGCGGGGTATGCCGTTTTCAGCAAGGGTGGAAGTGCGGTGGATGCGGCTGAAGCAGCGGTTGCATCAATGGAGGACGACGACACGTTTGACGCAGGTCGGGGGTCGTTTCTGACGCGGGATGGACGTGTGCAGATGGATGCGTTGCTGATGGACGGAGCGACTCTGCGCACGGGCGGGGTGGCGTGTGTGGAGCGGATTCGGAACCCGATCCATGCCTCGCGTCTTGTGCTGGAGAAGAGCCCACATGTGTACTTCGTGGGTGTGGGTGCGGAGCGGTTTGCGCGGCAGCATGGGATGGTGCTTTGCGACAACACCGAGCTGATCTTGCCGCGCGAGCGCGAGCGTCTGATTCAGTTTCAGCGAGCCGAGCTCCTCGGCGCAGAAGACACTACTTTCTCCGGGGTTCGAGGAAACAGCTTGAGAGTAGGCCAGAGCGAGTTGCGGCTGCGGAAAGGTGATCTTGAACGGACTCCGCTCAATGTTCAACACGCGGATGTGCAGGCGGGTCAGGCGGTTTCTGCTTCCGTGCGTGAGGCGCTCGAGTTTCTTCCTGCCGACGATCCGACGCTCAACTCGCACGACACGGTGGGTGCGGTAGCGCTCGACGGGGTGGGCCATCTGGCGGCCGCGACCTCTACGGGCGGGACGCTTTCGAAGGCGCCGGGGCGGGTTGGGGATTCGTCGCTGATCGGATGTGGGTGCTATGCCGACGACCAGTCGGCCGCGGCGTCGCTGACGGGCTGGGGTGAGCCGATCATGAAGCTGGTGCTCGGGAAGTGGGCGGTGGATCGGGTTGCCGGCGGAAGCGCGCCGCAGGCTGCGGCGGCGGCGGCGATCGAGTATGTTTATGATCGTCTGGGCGGACACGCGGGCATCATTCTGCTTGGTCCAGATGGACGGTTTGGTGTTGCCCATAACACGCCGCGGATGGCCTGGGGACTTCAGACTGCGAAGGGCACGGAGGTCGGCGTGACGCGAAACCGGTAAAGCAGACCCGAGCGCGCTGTTGCATCCTAAGGATGCATGGCAGAGAGCCTCTTCCCCGAAGCCCGCCTAGCGCCGCCAGCTACGCCGGTGATCGGCCCTGACCGTCTTCCGTATCTTCATCGGTTGCTGCTGGGGTACTATGGCCAGCCTCTGCCGCGCGCTCCGTGGGATCCGCTGACGCAGTTTGTTTATTCGCTGCTTTCGTCCCGCACCAAGGAGCAGCAGTCGCAGGAGGTGATGAGGGATCTGCGAGCGCGCTTTGGACCGCATCCGCGGGTCCCTGATTCGGTAGCGAGTGACTGGGGGGCGGTGCGGGACGCCTCCGTGGAAGAGATCGAACGTACGATTGCGGTGGTTACGTTTCCGGAGGTGAAGGCGCTGCGTCTAAAGGCTGCCCTGCTCGGCATCACGGCGCGGTATGGATCGCTGACGCTGGATTTTTTGGCGAAGTATCGCACGGAGAAGATCCGCGCTTGGCTGGAGGGTTTTGAGGGAGTGGGACCGCAGATTTCAGCGGCCGTGGTCAATTTTTCGACTCTGCGGCGACGGGCGATCTGCGTGGATGGACATCATTTGCGGGTGACGCATCGTCTGGGACTGACGCCGCGCGGGGATGCTCGCCGGACGGAAGAGCTGCTGATGCGGCTTGTGCCTGAGACATGGACGGCGGAGATGCTGGACGAGCATCACTCGCTGATCAAAGTCCACGGGCAGACGGTGTGTACGTTTGCCGACCCACGCTGCACGGAGTGCCCGTTGCTGAAGCTGTGTCCGCACGGGAAGAGGCAGACGGGAGCGGGTGTTAGAAGCGGGTGAGGGCGGCCTAAAAGCGGACGAGAGCGCTCCTGTCAAAGTTTTCCAGCAGATCAGCGACGTCTTTGTAGACCTCGATGCAGCCCGCTTCGAGCAAATCTTTCTCACTCCAACCGCCGGTAGTAACGCCGATGGTCCAGACGCCTGCCTTGCCGGCGGCTTCGGCGTCGTAGGGCGTATCGCCGAGAGCGAGGGCGTGCTTTGATTCCACGCGGAGTTTTTTGAGCGTGGCGATGAAGATGTCGGGGCTCGGCTTGGATTTATCTGCATCGTCGGCTGAGGATTCTTCCTCGATGAGGTCTTCGATCTGTGTGAGTTTTTTGTAGATTGCGAGATCCTCCTGGTCGGCCGAGGAGGCGAGGGAGAGACGGATGCCGGCCTGTTTGAGGCGGAGGAGGAAGTCGCGGACTTTGGGGAGCGGTTCCACCTGATGGAGGTAGTCTTGGTGAAAGATGAATTTGCGATAGGCCTTGAGGGGCTCCTCGATGGCCTCGCGGCGCCACCACGGCACGAAGACGGGGACCAGAGTGTCGCCGCCTTTGCCGATCTGCCGGCGCACATCTTCAAGTTCGACTTGAATGCTTGCGCCCGCGAATGCGTCCTTCCATGCGGATGCATGCAGCCAGTTGCTTTGCACTAGGGTTCCGTCAATATCGCACAGCAAAGCCTGAATCATCTGATTCCTTTGTCCTTGGTTGTTTGTCACGTTTTATATTTAGATGCGGCGGAAGGAACGAGAGTGTAACGGTCTGGGAGACCGCAAACACTTTCTCTTGCACACTGAACGTTCCTTCATGTAAGAATTTCGCGGCGCGTTGTGGTTCTCTCTCGGCGTTTCAAAGCGCCGGGGGATGCGCGATGCAAGGAGTTACTTACGATGTCTAACCACCTTTCGCGGCGTTTGGTCCGTTTTGTCGCGGCTTTCTGCCTTTTCTTTGTTTGTTCCATCGCAGTGCCGGGATTTGGGCAGAACGTCTCGACCGCGCAGCTGAATGGCACGGTTCGGGATCCGTCGGGCGCCGTGATTGCCGGTGCTGCGGTGACCATCAGTGACCCGTCAAGAGGCTACTCTCGAACGGAGACGACGGACCGGGAAGGCCACTACCGGATGCTTGAGGTGCTGCCCGGGACCTACACGGTGACGGCCACTTCGGCCGGGTTTAACAAGCTTGTGGAGGATAAGATCGTTCTGACCACAGGCGAACAGGCCGATCTTCCGCTGTCGCTCACGATTGGGAACTCGGACACGGTGACGGTGACCTCCGGTGCGGAGATCATCGAGACGGAGCGATCGTCGCAATCGACGACGGTGGACCAGGCCCGCATTGTCAACCTTCCGATCAATGGGCGCAACTACATCAATTTTACGCTGACCAACTCGCAGATTGCGCGGGATGCTGCTCCTTCAGTGGGGGCGATCCCGACCTCGGGATTGAATTTTGGCGGCGTTCGGGCGCGGTCGAACTCGATCAACATCGACGGCGCGGATGCGGGCGATTACATCTCCGGCGGAACGCGAGCGACGGTGTCTCAGGATGCTGTGCAGGAGTTCCAGATCATCACGAATGGGTTTGCGGCGGAGTACGGCCGGGCGTCGGGCGGCGTGGTGAATATTGTGACGAAATCGGGCACGAATCGGACGCATGCGAGCGCGTTCGGGTTTCTGCGCAACCGTTATATTCAGGCGACCAATCCATTTTCGACGGTATACCAGCCTGCGTATACGCGCGTGCAGGCGGGCTTTACGGTGGGTGGCGCGATTGTGCCGGACAGGACGTTTTATTTCTTTTCGACGGAGATCACGCGACGGCAGGAGACCGGATTTTCAATCATCGGACGGAACAACTTCGGACTTGTGCCGATCGACGTAAGCAAGTTTTTTGGCGCACCGGCGGGCGCGCTCAGCGTTCAAGGGACGGCTGCACAGGGTGCGTTTTTGGCGGCGGTTCCAGCCACGACTCCGGGGATTCCACAGTATGTAGCTCTGGTTGGCTCGTCCTCGTCGATCGCGCTCACGGGCCAAAATCCGGCGTTTCTGGCGCCCACGATCGGGACCAATCGCTTTATTACGTCGGGCCAGGCGACGCCGGCGACGTTTCAGCCGCTAAACGCTTTGGTGGGCAATTATCCGATCTCCGAGAAAACCGAAATTTACTCACTGCGGCTCGACCAGAAGCTGACGGCGAATCAGCAGTTGCTGCTTCGCGGAAATGTCAGTCCGTCCAATATTACCGGTATTGGGGAGTCGGCCGCGAACCAGAATCTTGGGGAGAACAGCTTTTCACGAACGGCGATCCAGACGTTTCATGACTTCGGCGTTCTTGGCCAGCACACATATCTGCTTGGCAACAACAAAGTGAACGAGCTGCGCATTCAGTTCGCCCGGCACCCGATTCGGTATGCACCGTCCAGTTCGCCGGGCGGCAACAACACGGCGGTGAACATTCCTGGGTTCGCGTACTTTGGCAAGACACCTTTCTCGGTAGTGGATCGCGTTGAGGACCAGACGCAGGTGCAGGACAACTTCACCTATACCCGGGGTGGGCACACGGTCAAGACTGGCGTTGACCTACGCTATACTCCGATCAATGTGAAGCAGGGCCAACTGTATGGAGGGGGGGATTATACGTTTGCAGGCTTAGACGCCAGCGATGTTTCTTCGCAGCTGACCGGCCTGCCTGGGTTTTCGCCGATCCAAGCGTATGGTCTGGGACTTCCGCAATCGTTTGTGCAGGGGATTGGGCCTACGGGATACAAGTACGACCTGAAGACGCTTGGGGCTTTCCTCGAGGACAGTTGGCGCGTGAACAACCATCTGACGCTGAATTACGGGGTTCGGTACGATGTGGAGGCGTTTCCGACGCAGAATGCTTTGAACGCCGATACGCAGGCGGCAGAACGAGCTTATGGGGTTCGCGAGGGGATCCGTCTGCAGTATGGGAATGTGGCGCCGCGGATAGGGCTGGCGTACGATCCTGCGAGCGACGGGAAGACGGTGGTTCGGGCGAATTACGGCATTTTTTATGACCGGGCGCCGGGCAATCTGCAGGCCCAGTCGTCGGTCTTCAACTCGACGCATGCGCCCCTGGTGATTCTGGCCGGTGGATCTCCGTGCATGGCAGCGAGCACGATCAGTCCATTGAATCTGAATGCGACGAACACGTTTCAGGGCTCGCTGTCGAACGCGAACTGTTTGCCGGTGGCCGGCCTGAATTACCAAGCGAGCCAGCAGCGTTTTGACCCAAACAATGCGGCTTCTTTGTTTGTGGATCAGAACTTTCTGGCCGCCGGATTTCCGTTGGCGATTCTTCCTTCGGGACTTCCTGCAGATTTGAAGTATCACACGCCGTACGTGCAGCAGATTTCGTTTGGTGTGGAGCGGGACCTTGGGCACAATTTGTCACTCAACATTGCGTATAACTCGACCGGCGGCCGGCGGTTGAACCGTCCGATCAACGTGAATCCTGTCAACCCGGCGCTCCTGGTGCGCAACTGGCAGGCTGCGAACGCCGCGGTTGCTGCCGGGACCGCCGGCGTCCTTCCAGGCGGCAACATCCACGCGGTCGCGAGTTCTACGTCGAACCCGCTTACGGTGGCTACAGCGACGGGGACGGCGCCGTGCGGTCAGGGGCCGGGCGGACCGTATGTCGCTCCACCGTTGCTCAACTTCTTCCGGCGGTCGGGGCTGAATACGTCTCTCGGGCAGTTTCTAGCGGCGCAGGGGGCTGCACAGTGTGTTGAGCTTGCGAGCCAGATTGCCGCGGCGGACTCGCTGGGCGTGGGAGTCGCTGTTCCGTTCGGCGATATGAGTCCCAATCTGACGACGGGAACTTCTTCCTATAACGGGCTGTCGGTGAATCTGCGCAAGCGTCTTCTACGGAATTATGAGTTTCTGCTCTCGTATACGTGGTCGCACGCGATCGACGACTCTACCGACCTTGTTTCAACGTCCGATGCGCCGCAAAACAACTTTGCTCCGAACGCCGAACGCGCTGTTTCGACCTTTGACCAGCGTCACCGGATGGTGCTCTCGGGCGTATACAACTCTGGCCAACTTTCCGGATCGATCTTTGGTTCGCGCTTTCTCTCGGGGGTGTTCTCCGGTTTCACGGTCGCGCCGATTATTGAGATCTCTTCGGGTCGACCGTTCAATATCTTGACTGGGACGGACACGAATTTTGACTTTGACCCGCTTACGGATCGACCCAACGCGGTTGCGCCTGGGAGCCCAACGACGAGTTGCGGGACGGCTCCGGTGCTTTCGCGGTTTTCACCCACGGGAGCTCTCAATCTGCCGTGCTACATCGATGCTCCGGTGGGGGCGGCGGTGGGCAGTTCGTACTTCAACGGCAGCCTCGGCCGGAACACGGGGACGCGGCCGTTTGTGGCGTTTACGGATCTCCGCTTGGCTCGGGCGATCGCGTTGCCGCACGAGCTTGCACTGCAGATTACAGCGGATGGATTCAACCTGTTGAACAAGAACAATGTGTTCGATGTTGACCGGCTGTATACGGACGCTGGCCGGCCGACGGCCAGCTCGGATCCGAGGCAGTTCCAGTTTGGGGCGCGGATGTCGTTTTAGAGCGGTTCTTCTACTGCGCTCCGACTTTGGCGCTTTGGTCCATGACTGTCTGCACGTTGGACTTGTCTACGAGCGAGACACCGGTGTCGACGAACGCCGGGAACGGGGCGAATGGATCGAGCCCGTAGTCTCCGCTGAGCGAGTTTGATCCTGGCGCGTGGTGGTGGAGTTCTTCCAAGGCCTCGAGTCCAAGCAGGGCCATGGTGTAGGGTTTCTGCGAGATGGTTGAATCGACGAGGCCTTCTTTGACCAGTTGCAGCGTCGATCCGTCCACGTCCATGGCGACGACAAGGCGTCCCTGCGCGCCGGTGCGGCGGATTGCTTCGCCTACGTCGCGGCCGGCAGCGGATGTCAGGCAGAGGAATCCATCGACCTTGCCGGCACCGGATCGTTGTAGATACTCGGCTGCCTTCTGCATTGTCGTTCCGGAGTCGCCTTTGGTGTCGAAGACATCGACGATTTTGATGCCGGGGTAGGAGCCGAGGACGTCCTTGTACCCTTTGAGGCGCTCCTCAAGATTTGGCTGGTTGGCGATGGTGAAGAGCACGACGTTGCCTTTGCCGTTCAGCTGTGCTGCGGCTCTTTGGCCGCCGAGGCGTCCGGCTGCAAGGTTATTTGTCCCGATGAAGTAGAGGCGCTTGCTTTCGGGGGCGTCGGAATCAATGGTGATGACGGGCACACCGGCGGAGATGGCTGCATCGATCTCTGGCGTCATCATGCGTGAGTTCGCGACCGAGACCAGGATGCCTGCGGGCTTTTTGGCGACTGCGGCTCGAAATGCATCGACCTCCGCCTGGGGGTCGAAGCGCTCGGGGCCTTGCATCTCCGCGGAGACGTTATACGTTTTGGCTGCCCTCTGAAATCCGGCGACGGCAGTTTGCCAATAGGGCAGGCTTGTGCTGGTGGTAAGCAGGTAGTACTGCTGCTTGGGACCACTTCGCCGGCATCCCGCGAGCAGCGTCAGTGCTGTGGCTGCAAGGCCAAGACCTGTTCGCGCCCGGCCCTTGTTCGAACTTTCAAACGTTGCCATGCTGATCTCCTCTGGATGTTTCTTTGTGCTTCAGCCTTGCCCTGCCGCGCGCAGAATGAGTCGCGGAAGACGATCTTCTTGAGGGGCGCCATATTACACCCTTTTGCATAGGTTCGAAATAGAAACGCGGGAAGTAGAAAAGGACGGCTTTCTCCGGAGTCATCTCGGCTAACTTCCTGTGCTTCCTATGGAAGGCCGCCGTTGAAGGAAACGTCGGCCGCATCTATGCTGAGTTTGGTTGGTCTGCGAGGAATTTCCATGATTCTGTTCCGAATTTTCATCCAGGCCGCGCTTACCCTGGGAGCGCTGTGGGGAATGAACCGATATCGGCGCGCTCGCTATGGGAGCGCTGAGGCCCGCGTACATCGGAGCGATGTGTCCACGGTGTTTCATGATGGAAGCTCGGACGGAGCTTAGACCGGAATGCGCACAGATGCCGAGCAGATGACGGCCGAGTTCGGGATTCCCGGGGTTCTCGGTTTTCAAGAGAACCAGGCGGGGCTGGTTTCGGTTGAGATCACTACACCGAGTGCGACGGCGACGATCTATCTGCAGGGAGCGCATGTGACCCATTGGGCTCCGGCTGGCGCCAACCCGGTGTTGTTCTTGAGTCCGCAATCCGAGTTTGTGCACGGGAAGGCGATTCGCGGTGGGGTCCCGATCTCGTTTCCGTGGTTTGCGACCGACAGCAACCTGACGCGCTTTGACGGTAAGCCCGGACCTTCGCACGGTTTTGCCCGCACGGAGTTGTGGACGCTCGCGTTTGCGGCCGTTGCCGGCGAAGACGTGCATCTCACGTTTTCTCTTGGCCCGTCGGCAAGAAGTCGCGAGCTAGGCTTCGATGGTTTCCGTCTGGCGTATCAGGTGACGATCGGATCGAAGCTCGGACTGCGGCTCACGGTGGGAAACGATGGTTCGGATCAACTCGTGTTTGAGGAGGCGTTTCACACCTACTTTGCTGTGGAGGATGTACGCGAGACCACGGTGAGCGGGCTCGAGGCGACGCCCTACCTGGACAAGATCGACGGCATGCAGAGGAAGCCGGCCAGTGGCGTTCCGCTTGTGTGCGGCGGACCGACGGACCGCGTCTACAACGGCGCGGAGGCCGCTTTTACGTTGCACGATCGTGGCGCCGGCCGTCAGATCATGGTCCAGAAAGCGAATTCCCGTACGACTGTGGTGTTCAATCCATGGAAGGCGATGGTTGATCTCGGAGCCGGAGAGTGGGCCCATATGCTGTGTGTCGAGACGGCAAACGCGGACGATGATCGGGTGACGCTGGGCGCAGGAGAGACGCACACGATGGCTGCCGAGATCAGCGTCCTGGAGGCATGAAGGCGGATGGCGGCGTCCAAGGGTCATGCTGATTCTTGCGTCTGCTTCCCCCCGTCGCCGCCAGTTGCTGGAGCAGGCCGGGTTTCGTTTTCGTGTGGAGACGGCCGACGTGCCTGAAACCATGAAGCCGGGCGAGTCTGCCGCCGAGTATGTGTTGCGGCTGGCGGAAGCCAAGGCGCAGGCGGTCTGGGCGAAGCAGCAAACTGGGGACACGCCGCAGGATTCTCTCATCGTGCTTGGTGCGGATACGACGGTGCTCTGTGCCGGCGAGATTCTCGGCAAGCCCGTGAACCAGGCCGATGCCCGCCGCATGCTCGAACTGCTTTCCGGACGATTTCATCAGGTGCTCACAGGGGTTGCGGTGCTTACGCGCGACGAGACCTTTGCCGATGTGGAGGTGACGCAGGTTTACTTCGACCAAATAGGCGATCGCGAGTTGGTGCGGTATCTGGCTTCGGGCGAGCCGCTCGACAAGGCGGGCGCGTACGGGATTCAGGGCTTTGCGGCGCGTTGGATCCCAAAGATCGAGGGTGACTACTTCAACGTTGTTGGGCTTCCGATTGCTCGGACGGTAGCTTTGCTGGCCGAGGCGCAGGCGAGCTTGGGACTCTCGGATTTGTGGTAGAGGCTCGAGCACGAAGAAGGCAGCACCTTCAAACTCACGACTGGCGCTGTGCCAATCTGCCTGAATCTGGCGGCGGCGCTTTGGTCTTCGGACGTCGGGCTTGCTGCCTGAGCTCGACGAGGCGGCCCCGGTTCTCTGACCCCTTTTGGGTCAGGTCTCACCGTGTGGTCTTGCAGTGACGTGTGTCCAAATTACCGCACTTTGCCGACGTCCGATGTGTGTAGTGTAGTTGTTATTCCGGTGAGGAGGTCTGATCGTTGTTGGCTGAATGCGCGTATGAGCGGACTATCTGTTCCGAGATCCGCTTTAGCGGAACGGGCCTGCACAGCGGGGCTGAGGTGGATATGCGGTTGGTGCCCGCGCCGGCAGGATCCGGCATTGTCTTCCGGAGGACGGATCTTGAGAACTTTGAGATTCCTGCGAACGGACGCAATGTTGCTCGCGTGAGCTATGCGACCAGCCTGATGCGCGGAAGCGTTCTTATCTCCACGACCGAGCACCTCCTTTCCGCGCTGATCGGGTTTGGCGTGGACAATGTAATTATTGAGGTCGACAACCTCGAGGTGCCGATTCTGGACGGCAGCGCCTTGCCCTATGTTGCAGCTTTTGAGGAAGTTGGCCTGAAGCAGCAACGCCGCCGCCGGGAGTACTTGCGCGTTTTGAAGGAGGTTGAGGTCCGGGACGGGTCGAAGTTTATCGGCGTTTACCCAGGGTCCGGCTACAGCATCCACTACACAATCGACTTTCCCGAGCCAATTGGTAGTGACACGTTTTCGGGCGATCTGGAGGAAGGTGGATACGCTCAGCTGATTGCGCCGGCCCGGACGTTTGGATTTCGCGAGGATGAGGCCAAGCTCCGTGACATGGGCCTGATTCGAGGCGCGTCCGAGCAATGCGCGATTGTTGTGAGCGGAGGCAGAGTGCAGAATGGACCCTTGCGCTACCCGGACGAATTTGTACGTCATAAAGTGCTAGACCTGATTGGGGATTTGGCGCTTGCGGGTCGGCGGATTCAGGGCCGGGTGGTCGCCGAAAGGGCCGGTCATGCGATGCACACAGCGCTGGTGCAACGGTTGTTGCGCGATCGATCTGCGTGGGAGTTGACGCACGGGCTGGAGACGGCGAAGCGCGAGGACATTGCCCAAGAGATCCACAGTGCCGTTGCCTGAAGCCGAGGGCGCCGGGGCTCTGGAAGTTGCGGCCATTGCACTCGGATCGAATCTCCCCTCCGACTTCGGCGACCGTGAAGTGAATCTGCGCGAGGCGGTTCGGCGGCTTGGTTCTCTCGGGCGTGTGCGTGCGGTTTCGCGCTTCCATGACACTTCTCCTGAGGGCGTGCTGGAGCAGCCACGCTTTCTGAATGGGGCTGTGCTGCTTGAGACGATGCTTCGCCCGGAGGATCTGCTCGATGCTCTGCTTTTGATCGAGCGCGGGATGGGACGGGATCGCGCGGTTGCGGTCGATAAGGGACCGAGAGTTATTGATCTGGATCTGTTGCTTTACGGCGAGGAGGTCTTTTCCGGCCCTAGGCTTCAGCTTCCACACCCGGCTATGCACAAGCGCGGTTTTGTTCTGGAGCCGTTGGCGGAGATCGCACCGGAGATGGTGCATCCGGTGCTTCGGCGGACGGTTGCTGAGTTGCATGATCTGCTTCCGCGTAGCTGATCCCGTGATGTGTTCGCGCCGGCTCTGGCTGGAGGGGTTACTTGATGATGCCGCGGGTGCTTGCGGCGATGAAGTCGGCTAGGT
>CAXUIB010000033.1:0-18927 GCA_964250945.1 uncultured Acidobacteriaceae bacterium | reverse complement strand
TCCAAGCCGCAGCCGCAAGCTGAAGGCGTTTGTGGACGGCGTCAGGGATATCTAAGAGCAAATTACCTGTTGCTGTGGAGCGGACGTATTTGTGCAGAGCCGTTTCTTTGGGAGAACGGCGTTGATACTCGTGGCTCCCCTATACACCTACAGGTAATTTGCTCTAAAAGCCCGATTCCGAAACAAAGATAACAAAAGTAGACAAAGGGACAGGCCGCCCACCCGAGACGGCCGGTCCCTTTTTGCGAACGTCGAAAATCTCCGTCCACCTCCCCAACCGACTCCAAACTATGCAGGCCGAAGTAACTGAGCGCGAGGGCGCGGCATCTACAAGGCGTAACCGGCGCGCATACAAGGAGTACCCGGCAGCATAGAAGGGCGGGGGCCTTCAAGCGCACGCCTCCGTGCATTTGGACCGCGCGCCTCTTCCGGACGCGCGCCTCTCCCTGAAAGGATCTGACGATGAGCACAACACCTGGAATGACCTTCGGCTCGAGCACGACAGGCTGGCCGCTCTGGCTGGCCGTCCTCTTGATCGTTGCCGGTTTTCTGGCGATTCTGGCCCCGCTTGTCTCGGGAATCGCGATCACTCTCATCATCGGATGGATCCTCCTGATGGTCGGCGCCTTCCACTTCCTCCTGGCATGGAAGCGGCACCACGCCTCATCCATCGTCTGGGAGGCGCTGATCGGCGTTCTCTACCTCATCGCCGGTTTCTATCTGATCTCTCACCCCATCCTTGGTCTGACCTCCCTAACCCTCATCCTCGCGGTCTATCTGCTCTTCAAAGGCGTCTTCGAAATCATCCATTTCTTTCAGTTGCGATCGCACGGCTCTGCCACCTGGCTCCTGATCACTGGCGTCATCAACCTCATACTGGCCGTGATGATCTGGCGCTCGTGGCCGTTCAGCTCGGTGTGGGTCATCGGAACGCTCATCGGAATCAGCATCCTGGTAACCGGGTTCTCGCGCCTGATGCTGACGATGGGAGCTCGGCGAATGCTCCCGGCCTGAGTTGTCTCTAAAGCGTAGCCCGGCTCCCAAACATGTGAGTGAGTTCTTGTCACATTATGCAACTTGCGGCTCCCCCGAACATCTACTCTTGTGAAGCGTTTAGCTCCAAAGACGAGGGTGTGATGGCAATCAAGTGGGACAAACTGACAGTGAAGTCGCAGGAAGCCGTTGCGGGTGCGCAGCGGCACGCGGCCGAAAACGGGAATCCGGAGGTGCTGCCCATGCACCTCCTGGCAGCACTTCTAGACGATCGCGAGGGCGTCGTCCTGCCGGTGTTGGAGAAGGTCGGCGTGCCGGTGCAGCAGATGCTGGCAGGCGTCAACGGGGCAGTCGCGAAGCTGCCCAAGGTGACGGGCGGAGGCGCGCAGCCGGGCCTGAGTAACAGCCTGCAGCGCGTGCTCGAACAGGGCTTCAAGGAAGCGGAAAACTTCAAGGACGACTTTGTGTCGACCGAGCACCTCCTGCTGGCGCTCACCGACGCGAAGAACGATCCGGTGCAGGCGGCGCTGGCGTCGTTTGGCGCAACGCACGATGCCGTGCTGAAGGCCCTGGGCACGGTGCGCGGGTCGCAGCGCGTGACGGACCAGAACCCTGAGGGCAAGTTTCAGGCGCTCGAGAAATACGCCAAGGATCTGACGGACCTGGCGCGGCGTGGCAAGCTCGACCCGGTAATCGGCCGGGACGAGGAGATCCGCCGCGTGGTGCAGGTGTTGGCCCGCCGAACGAAGAACAATCCGGTGCTGATCGGCGAGCCTGGCGTGGGTAAGACGGCCATCGTCGAGGGCCTGGCGCGGCGAATCTTTCTGGGCGATGTTCCGGAGATCCTGCGCGACAAGCGCGTCTGTGCGCTCGACCTGGGCGCCATGATCGCCGGTGCGAAGTTTCGCGGCGAGTTCGAGGATCGCCTGAAGGCCGTGCTAAAGGAGATCGAAGAATCGAACGGCGAAATCATCCTCTTCATCGACGAGCTCCACACGCTGGTCGGCGCGGGAGCGGCCGAGGGCGCGATGGACGCCAGCAATATGCTGAAGCCGGCGCTCGCTCGCGGCGGCCTGCGGGCCATCGGCGCCACAACCCTGAACGAGTATCGCAAGTACATCGAGAAAGACACGGCGCTCGAGCGGCGGTTCCAGATCGTCTATGTGGGCGAGCCGAACGTCGAGGACACCGTCGCCATCCTGCGCGGCCTCAAGGAGCGCTACGAGTCGCATCACAAGGTGCGCATCAAGGATGCAGCAATTGTGGCCGCGGCGATGCTCTCGCACCGCTACATTTCGGACCGATTTCTGCCGGACAAGGCCATCGACCTCGTCGACGAGGCGGCGGCGGCGCTGGCCATCCAGATCGGCTCCGTTCCGGTCGAGATCGACGATCTGGAGCGCGAGGCCACGTCGCTTGAGATTGAGCGCGCGGCGCTTGGCCGCGAGACCGACCCGAACTCCAAGGAGCGTCTAGGGGTGGTGGAGCGCGATCTGGCCGAGGTGAAGGAAAAGGTGGCGGGATTGCGGGCGCGCTGGCAACAAGAGCGCGGCGCGATCGGCCGCATCGCAGATCTGAAACAGCAGCTCGAAACCTTGCGCTTCCAGACCGGCGAAGAGACCCGCAAGGGCAATCTCCAGCGCGCGGCCGAGCTGCAGTACGGCGAGATCCCAAAGGCCGAAGCCGAGCTGCGACAGTTGACGCAAGCACAGGAAACTGCCGTCGCCGAGGATGCGGCGGAGGCGAAGTCGGGTGCGGCCTCGCGACCGTCGCGCATGTTGAAGGAAGAGGTCGACGAGGAGGACATCGCGGCGATCGTCTCGAAGTGGACCGGCATTCCAGTCTCGAAGATGCTCGAAGGCGAGATGCAGAAGCTGGTCGAAATGGAGACGCGCCTGCGAGAGCGCGTCGTCGGGCAGGATGAGGCGTTGCTCGCTGTGGCGAATGCGATTCGCCGCAGCCGTGCAGGTTTATCCGACCCAAAACGCCCGATCGGCAGCTTCATCTTTCTCGGGCCGACCGGGGTCGGCAAGACGGAAACGGCTCGGGCGCTCGCGGAGTTCCTATTCGACGATGAGAACGCGATGGTGCGCATCGACATGAGCGAATACATGGAAAAGCACGCCGTGGCGCGGCTGATCGGCGCGCCTCCCGGGTACGTCGGCTACGACGAGGGCGGTCAACTGACCGAAGCGGTCCGTCGCCGGCCGTACTCCGTGGTGCTCTTCGATGAGATCGAAAAGGCGCATCCGGATGTCTTCAACGTCCTTCTGCAGGTGCTCGACGACGGCCGGTTGACTGACTCCAAGGGCCGCACGGTCGACTTCAAGAACACCGTGTTGATCATGACGTCAAACGTCGGCGCCGGCGCGCTTTCAACCGCGTGGGCCGAGGGCGAGGATGGCTTCTCCGAGGCGCGCGAACGCGTGATGGATTCACTGCGCGAGCACTTCCGGCCCGAGTTCCTCAACCGTGTCGACGACATCGTCGTCTTCCATCCGCTCGGCGAAGAGCAGCTGACGCACATCGTCGATCTCCGGCTCAAGGATCTGCAGGCGCTGCTGGCCGACCGTCGCATCACAGTCGAGCTGACCGATGAGGCGCGGCGGGCGATCTTCCACGCCGGGTACGACCGCGCGTACGGTGCGCGACCGTTGAAGCGGGCCATCCAGCGTCTGGTCCAGGACAAGCTGGCCGTCAAGATTCTGGACGGGTCCGTGCTGCACGGCGACCATGTCCTGATCAAGACGCGCAAGTCGAAGTCGGGCGCCGAGGAACTGGAGTTTGAGGTGGATCACACGGGCGACGCCGCGGCGCGCGAGGCGGAGATGGCGGCCGCTCTGTAAAGGCCCTTGCGGATCAGGGTGGGCGCACTGTTGAAAAGCAGGGCGCCCATCCGTTGCTGTCGCCTTATTCCACTCGGCAGATCAGGCACTTCAAATAACTCGTCTCCGGCAGGCTCAGGATCGCGGGGTGATCTGGCGCGGCACCGCGCGCTTCCAGCACCTGCACGCGTCGGCCCGCGTCGTGTGCCGCGCAGGCCAGCATGGCGGTGAAGTCCTCGAGCGAGACGTGGTGCGAGCACGAGCACGTCACCAGCGTGCCGCCGCGGGCCAGCATCTTCATCGACCGGAGGTTGAGTTCTTTGTAGCCGCGCATCGCACCTTCGACGGCGCGCTTCGATTTCGCAAACGCCGGCGGGTCGAGCACGACCGTGTCGTAAAGCTCGTCGGCCGCCACGAAGTCGCGCAGGAGTTCAAAGGCGTCGGCCTGGATCCAGTCCACCTCCGCGCGAAGTTTTACGGATTGCGCCTCCGTTCTGGGAGAAACCTCGTCCGTCTGATTGAGCGCGAGGTTTCGGTCGGCAACTTCGAGCGCCGCGCGACTCGCATCGACGCCGGTCACGCGGTCGCACGCGCGCGCCAGATGAAGCGCAAATCCGCCCTGGTAGGTGCAGATATCGAGCGCCCGGCCGCGCGCGTGGCGGGCTGCTGCCGCGTAGTTCAGGCGCTGGTCGAGGAACGCGCCGGTCTTCTGGCCGGAGCCGGCGTCGTAGTGAAAGCGCAGCCCGTTGATGGTGAAGATGGTCGTGGTCGGGGCTTGGGTCGCGCCCTCAAGCGAGCTCAGAAAAAGCGGCCTGATCGGAGAAGGATCGATCTGTTCGAGCTCGCGCATCTTCGGGTCGGTGCGCTCCCAGATGGCCCCGCATCGGCTCGTAAAAGCCGCCGACAGCTCCTCCGCAAGCACCGCGCGCGCGTCGTTCCGGGCCGTCGCCTGCGTGAGCAGCTGCAAGAGAATCAAATTGTTGTACTGGTCGGCGACGATGCCGGGCAGGTTGTCCGCTTCGCTGAAAAGAAGTCGGCGCGCGTTGTTCTCGGCGGAGATGGGGGCCAGCTCGGAGCGGAGATCGAGGGCCGCGCGAACCCGTGTACGCACGTCGGCAAGGTACTGCTCGCGGCTGATCCCGGGCCGATCGGAGACGACGCGCAGCGCGATTTGCGAGGTGGAGCTGTACATCGCCGAGCCGAGCGGAATGCGGCGGCTGTCGGCCACGGTGACGATCGATCCGGGCGAGATTTCTCCGGCGCCGCTCCCGGCTTGCAGTCCCTCTAAGTCGGATCGGTACACCCAGAGGTGGCCGGCCCTGAGCCGGTCCGCGGCGCGTCTCGCGATGGTCGCGACCGCACCGGAGGCGCCGCCTATCTGTCTGGTTGACGGGCCGGGTCCTTCCGCATCTCTGAGCTCCGCCATCTCACCATGGTCGCACGTCGGCGGCCCGATGGAGCTCCGACCGCGAGAGCGGCGCGGCCAAGGATTACGATGGGATCGTGAGATCGCCGCCTGGACCGGATCTCTCGAGACCTTCTACCCTCTGAGGCCGCTCCCACCGTCGTGCAAACCGTTGATGTGATCGTCGTGGGCGCCGGTGCGGCCGGCCTGATGTGCGCCATCGAGGCTGGTCGCCGCGGCCGGCGCGTGCTTCTGCTCGACCACGCGGATCGCCCCGGAAAGAAGATCCTTATCTCGGGCGGAGGCCGGTGCAACTTCACCAATCTCAGATGTGGCGCCGAGAACTTCGTGTCCGAGAACCCCCACTTCGCCCGGTCCGCTCTGGCTCGATATACGCCCGCCGACTTTCTCGCGATGGTCGAGCAGCACGGAATCGCGTACCACGAAAAGACGCTCGGCCAGCTCTTCTGCGACCGCTCCGCCCAGGCAATCGTCACCATGCTGGAGCGCGAGTGCGCCACCGCTCGGGTGAAGATGCTGCTCGGAACGCGCATCGCAAAAATCTCCCAGGCCGCGCAGATCTCCGGCGCGGATGCCGAACAGAAACGTCGGCGGGGAGAGCGTTTTCTCGTCGAAACCTCGCGCGCGAGCTTCTCTTCGGCATCGGTGGTCGTCGCGACCGGAGGTCTCTCGATCCCGAAGCTTGGCGCGACAGGTTTCGGCTACGAGATCGCCCGGCAGTTTGGGCTACGCGTCGTCCATCCGCGGCCGGCACTCGTTCCACTCACCCTCGCGGCCACCGATCGCGAGCGTTGGAGCGATCTTGCGGGCGTCTCGGTCGCGGTCGCGTGCACCACAGAGGCGCGCCGGCCAACGCCGACCTTTCGGGAAAGGCTGCTGATTACGCATCGCGGTCTGAGCGGCCCTGCGGCCCTGCAGATCTCGACCTTCTGGCAGCCGGGAACAAGCGTCACGGTGGACCTCGCTCCCGAGATCCGCGTCACCGAGGGATTCAAGCTCAGCGGTGCCGAGCGCAACTCCGCGGAACTGACACGGGCGTTGAAGGCCGTTCTTCCGGCGCGCTTTGCCGAGCGCTGGACCGATCTCCATCCGCCACCGAACTGGAAAGACGTTTCACTCGCCGAGTTCGAGCGAACTCTGCATGCCTGGGAGGTCTTTCCCGACGGCACCGAGGGTTTCGCCAAGGCCGAGGTGACCGCCGGTGGCGTCGATACCTCCGATCTCGTCCCGCAGACGCTCGAAAGCAGAGACGTTCCAGGGCTGTTTTTTATCGGCGAGGTCGTCGATGTGACAGGCTGGTTGGGTGGCTACAACTTCCAATGGGCATGGGCATCGGGCGCATGTGCCGGGCGCGTTGCGTAGAACATCGCGACCTCGCTCCGTCGCCCCTTTCGCATCCAACAGAGCATGAGTTCGCTCACTGCATCTCCGACCGCGTCGCCGGCCATCTCCCCGACAGATCGTGTCCGTTTCGGCTTCAAAAACACCTACGCGCGTCTTCCAGAGCGCTTCTTCGCCCGGGTAAACCCGACGCCGGTCGGGAAGCCGCGCCTGATCCAAGTCAATGAGCAGCTGGCGCGCAGCCTCGGTCTTGACCCAGACGCTCTCGCCGGCCCGGAAGGCGTCGAGATCCTCGCGGGCAATCGTGTCGCCGACGGGTCCGAGCCTCTCGCGATCGCATACGCCGGGCACCAGTACGGCTACTTCGTGCCGCAACTCGGCGATGGCCGCGCCAACCTCCTCGGCGAGGTGACGGGCGAGGACGGCCGCACGTACGACATCCAGCTCAAGGGATCTGGACGGACCCCCTTCTCGCGTGGCGGCGATGGCCGTGCCACCCTCGGACCGGTCTTGCGCGAGTACATCGTGAGCGAAGCCATGGCCGCCCTCGGCGTGCCCACAACCCGTGCGCTGGCCGCCGTCTCTACCGGCGAGCGGGTGTTCCGCGAGACGGTCCTGCCCGGAGCCGTGTTCACCCGCGTGGCCGCCAGCCATCTCCGCGTCGGAACCTTCCAGTTCTTCGCCGCACAGGGCGACATCGAAGCCACGCGCACCCTTGCGGACTACGCCATCGCACGCCACTACCCCGAGATCGGAAAAGCCCAATCGCCGCGACCGTACCGCGCTCTGCTCCACGGCGTGATCGCCCGGCAGGCCCGCCTGATCGCCCATTGGATGCACCTCGGCTTCATCCACGGCGTCATGAACACCGACAACACTTCCATCTCGGGCGAGACCATCGACTACGGTCCTTGCGCCTTCATGGAGGCCTACGATCCGGGGACCGTGTTCAGCTCCATCGATCGCGACGGTCGCTATGCCTACGCGAACCAACCCCGCATCGCCCTTTGGAACATGACGCGTCTGGCGGAGGCATTGTTGCCCGTCTTAGAAAAGGAGGAAGTCACCGACGAGGCCGCTCTGCTCTCAGCGCAGGAGGCGCTGGCCAGCTTCGAACCGCAGTTCCAGGCCGCCCATAGCGCGGGTTTGCGCCGTAAACTCGGACTCTCCACGGAACTCGCGGGCGATGCGGACCTCGCGGGAGACCTCCTGGATCGCATGTCCGCAAACCACGCCGACTTCACCCTGACCTTTCGCCGCCTGTGCGATGCGGCGGCGCGACCGGAGGGCGACGCCGGCGTCCGCGCGTTGTTCGCCGACCCCGGCGCGTACGACGTCTGGGCTGCCGCGTGGCGGAGGCGTCTGGCCGAGGATCCGCAGCCGGCCGAAGCGCGCGCCTCCGCAATGCGCCTTATCAATCCGGCATTTATTCCACGAAACCACCTCGTCGAGGCCGCCCTCAACGCCGCCATCACAGACGAGAACTTCGCCCAGTTCGAGACCCTGCTCGACGTCGTCTCCCGACCGTACGACAACCGGCCCGACCTCGCACAGTACATGACCCCGGCCCGCCCGGAGGAGTGCATCACCGCAACGTTCTGCGGCACGTAAGCGCCGCAGAACCGCTCCATCGCGACAGAGCCACGGTCGGTCTCGTCCCTCCCACGCACCGTCGCGCACACACACTCTCCCAAAACAGTTTGTTGTAGACGCACAAGCCGTCTTGTTGTATCCATAAAACACACCATCTGCTCACTGATCTGCTTTCTGATCTTCTTCTCCGTGTTTTGCTCCTACCCGGGCCAAGCACTCGCAGACCTGTATCCACCCTGCCCGTTGAAAACCTTAGACCGTTCTCGTGCTGAAGCGGAGCAAAGACCTACACCCGAAAAGCTGTCGCCCAGCACCCCCAGGAGAGACGCCCTTGAGTCACTTTGCCCAGACGTCTGGTCGCAAGTTTCAGAGTTCGTGGTTCTTGCTCGTCTTCGCGACGCTGCTCCTCTCCCTGAGCACGCATTGCGCCGCCGCCCAGGATCTGGCAGGCCAGGGCGCCCTGCGCGGAACAGTCGTCGATAGCTCGGGTGCCGCTGTGCCCAACGCCGCTGTGCTTGTGCGCAACGAGGAGATCGGTCTGACGCGCAACATGGAGGCGTCGGCCGACGGCACCTTTGAAGCGACCTCGCTGCCTCCGGCCGGCGGATACGCCGTCACCGTTACGATGAACGGCTTCGCCGGCTACACGGTGACCAACATCGTGGTCCACGTGGGTGAGATCGCCACGGTGCCGGTCGTTCTGCGGGTGTCGGGCGGCGCCGAGACCGTCTTGGTCGAGGCCACCAACGAAGCTCTCGAGACGACGCGCTCCGGCGTCTCCGATCTGGTCAGTCAGCGCGAGATCAACGACCTGCCCATCAACGGCCGGCGCGTCGACCAGTTCGTCCTCCTCAGCCCCGGCGTCACCACGGACGGAGCCGGCGGCGAACTCTCCTTTCGCGGCGTCCCCGGAAACAACATCTTCCTCCAGGACGGCATCGACGTCACCCAGCAGTGGGGTCAGGACAACGCCGGCAGCACAAGCGCGTTTTCGCCCATCTCGCAGGACGCCGTGCAGGAGTTCCAGGTGCAGGTCTCGAACTACTCGGCCGAGTTCGGACACGCGGCCGGAGGCATCGTCAATACGCTGACCAAGAGCGGCACCAACAACTTCCACGGATCGGCCTTCGAGTTCTTCAAAAACCGCACCCTGAACTCGCCCGATCCCTTCTCGGTCGATGCCGCAGGGCACGTCTTCAATCCGCCCGACTGGCGCCACCAGTTCGGCGGCAGCGTCGGCGGTCCCGTCAAGCACGACCGCCTGTTCTTCTTCGGCAACACCGAGGAAACGCGCGAAAGCCGGCCGCTCGTCAGCTCCTACAGAGACTCGCACCTGAACCCCAACGGTTCGTTCGTCCCCGGCGCCTGCGACACCACCGTCGCCACCGCCGCGCAGTGCGGTGCGGCCCAGGCATACATCCAGCGCACCTTTGCCACGCTCCCGCGCCGCCTCAACGAAAACATCGGCTTCTTCAAGCTCGACTACCGTCCCTCCGATCGCGACAGCATCACCGGCAACTTCAACCTGATGCAGTTCGCGTCGCCCAACGGCGCCGTCAGCGCAACGGCGCTCACCGACGGCTCCGGCTACTACCCCAACGGCGACCAGATCGACCTCACCCGATGGGCCCGCTTCTCCTTCGCCCACGTAGTCTCCAGCCGCTCACTCAACGAGTTCCGCTTTGGATGGTACAAGGACACGCGCAAGCAGTCGCTCGATCCGAGCCTGCTTCCGAGCGACGGCCTACGCTCCGGCCTCTCCGTCTCGAGCCTCGCAAACCTCGGCGTCTCGGTCAACATCCCCAACTCGCAGCCGTCCGAAGATCGCTTCCTCTTCACCGACATCTACTCCGTCACGGCGCGTAACCACCAGCTCAAATTCGGCGCCGAGACCAACTACCTCCGCGACGTCGAGAACGCCCTCTTCTTCAGCAAGGGCGAGTATTTCTACAACACCATCACAGACTGGGCGCTCGACCTGACCCCCGTACCCGGCGAAGCGAACCCAGGCAAGCACTGGGGAGCGTTTCTCCAGAGCTACGGTCCTCTGCTGACGCGCGCCATCGTCCGCGACTACAACGGCTTCGCGCAGGATCAGTGGCAAATCCGCCGGCAGCTCACGCTCAATCTGGGCCTTCGCTATGGCTTCAACCGCTTCACCCAACCGCCCGAAAACCCCGCCTATCCGGCCACCGGCCAGCTCAACGAGCCGACGAAAAACTTCGCCCCGCGCCTCGGCTTCGCCTACTCAGCTAACGCCGGCAACACCGTCTTGCGCGGCGGCTACGGCATCTCCTACGCTCGTCTGCCGTCCGCCAGCGTCATCCGTCTGCAACAGCGCAACGGCGCCGTCCAGAAAACCATCTACTTCTTCGGCGGCAATCCCACCGCTCTGGCCGCCGGTCCCACCTTCCCCGGATACCTCACACACGCGCCCGATCTCTCCGGCGGCGTAAGCAACGTCACCTTCGCCGACCCCAACCTGGCCACGCCCTACACCGAGCAGGCTGACCTCGCGGTCGAGCAGAAAATCGACAGCAAAACCACCTTCGACATCGCCTACATGTGGAACGACGGCGTCAAATTCCTCACCCGCAAGGATGACAACCTGAAGCCGCCCACCACCACCACCACCTACCGCATCCTCGATGCGAACGGCAACCAGGTGGGCGCGTATACCACGCCCGTCTACACGCAGAGCTACTACGATCCCTCGATCGGCGTGCTCAATCACATCTACAACGGCGGACGTCTCTACTACGACGCCCTTGCCCTCACCGTTCACCGGCGCCAGTCGCGCAACACCGAGTTCTCGCTCGCCTACACCTGGGCCCACTCCATCGACAACGGCCTGGGCGGCGGCGCGGACAACATCTACTACACCGATCCTCCCGTCACCGTCTTCAACGGCAATCAGGCGTTCGAAAAGGGTAACTCCCCCCTCGACCAGCGCCACCGCCTGGTCGCGAGCGGCATCTTCTCGCTGCCCAACCACCAGCTCGGATCGCGCTTCCTCACCGCCCTCAGCAACGGCTGGCAAGGCTCCGTCATCCAGACCTACGCCACGCCGCAGGGCGTCGATCCGCAGATCGTCGTCAACGGCCAGCCCTTCGCAAACGGCAACTCGAGCTCCACCCTCAGCGGCATCGGCATCGGCTTCTCCGCCACCCAGCGCGCCCCGTTTCTGCCACGCTCCAGCATCCGGATCGGCACCGTCCTTCGCTCCGACGCGCGCCTCACCAAACTCTTCAACATGCCGCGCGAACAGACCCTCGCGCTCAACGCAGAGATCTTCAACGCCTTCAACTACACCACCATCACCTCGGCCTACACCACCGCCTTCTACAGCAACGCCGACGGCACCTTGACCCCCTACGATCCAACGCCCCAAGGAAACATCCCCGCCACACCCGGCAAAGGCTACGCCTCGGCCGGCTTCCCCGACGGCACCAACGCACGGCGGGGCCAAGTGTCGGTTCGGTACACCTTCTAAACAACCTCTGATCAAGTCCCGTATTGTTAAGGGCACGGCTTCAGCCGCGCATCAGCCACCGACAGGCGAGAAACGCTCTAAACTGGGAGCCATGCGCCTCCACCCGCTTCTCGCGGCCGCAGGGACATGCGCCGCCCTTTGCTGCCTCGCGCCACACGCAAGATCCGCCACCTGTACCGACCTGCGCAACGTCCACGCCGCCGGCGCCACCATCACCCTCGCTGAACCCGTCGCCACCGGCACCCTCGCGACGCCGCTCGACGAAACCATCTCGTCCCTGCCCTCCTTTTGCCGCGTCGCAGGCATCCTCCGGCCCACCTCCGACTCCGAAATCCACTTCGAAGTCTGGCTCCCAAGCTCCGGCTGGAACGGACGCTTTCTCGCGGTCGGCAACGGCGGCTTCGCCGGCACCCTCAACTACGGACAGATGGCCGACAGCCTCCGCCTCGGCTTCGCCACCGCCGGCACCGACACCGGCCACCAGGCAAACGCCGAAGACGCGAGCTGGGCCTATCACCATCCGGAAAAGGTCGCTGACTACGGCTTCCGCGCTCTGCACCTCACAACCCAACTCGCGAAACAGATCATCGCCGCCAACTTCGGCCGCGTCCCCGAACACGCCTACTTCGACGGCTGCTCCAACGGCGGTCGCGAAGGCCTCGTCGAAGCCCAGCGCTTCCCGGAGGACTTCGACGGCATCCTCGACGGCGCTCCAGCCAACAACTGGACAGCCATGCTCAGCTCCGGAATCGACGTCAACCAGACTCTGAACGGCAACCCCGCGGCGTACATCTCGTCACTGAAGCTGCCCGCCATCCATCGGGAGGTGCTCAGAGCCTGCGACGCGCTCGACGGCGTCAAAGACGGCATCGTCTCCGATCCGTCGCGCTGCCACTTCGACCCGGCAACGCTGTTGTGCACCGCCAGCGCTGATTCGCTCAACTGCCTCACCGCGCCTCAGGTCGCATCTCTGCGCAAACTCTACGCCGGCGGCAGATCGCGCACGGGCGAGCCCCTCTTCCCCGGCTACGCCCCCGGGTCCGAGCTCCCCGGCTGGCCCAACTGGGTCCTCGGTTCCGGCCCGGGAGCCAGCGCAGGCGCGCGCTATCCCATCAACTTCTTCCGCTACATGGTCACCGAAGATCCCAGTTGGGACATCCTCAAAGCCGATGCGGCAAACTCAAAACAACAAGCCGACGCCACCACCGGAAACGTCCTCAATGCCATCAGCCCCGACCTCCGCGCCTTCGTCGCTCGCGGCGGCAAGCTCATCCTCTACCACGGCTGGTACGACCCCGCCATCTCGCCCTGGAACACCATCCACTATTGGAACGACGTCCGCCAGAGCCTCGGCGACACCCCCACCGACTCCGCCGTCCGCCTCTACATGGTCCCAGGCATGGAGCACTGCGCAGGCGGCCCCGGACCCACCAGCTTCGGTCAACTCGGCCGTCCCGCAGGCGCGGGTCCCGGCTCCGGGATGCTGGACCTGCTCGAAATCTGGGTCGAAACCGGCAAGGCTCCCGGCCCCATCCTCGCCTCAAAGTTCCCCGGTTCCGGTCGCGAAGGCCAATCAATACAAGACCGGCACGCGACGGTCACACGCCCGCTCTGCCCCTACCCGCAGGTGCAGACGTACAAGGGCGAAGGCGACCCCAACCGCCCCGAAAGCTTCTCCTGCCAGCTCCCGCCCGCGAAGCCCTGAGACTGAGACCTGAGACCTAAGACCTTAGGAGCTGCCCGCTAGAGATCCTGCTCGCAGCTCTCCCAACATCTCCGCCCTTCCAGGCACGCCGACCGATGCACGTAATGATCGTCCGGCCCCGCCTTACCCATCGTCTTCAGGCACCAATACGTCGTCGTCGCGCCCATCAGCTCCACCAGATCTTCATGAAAATCGCCAAACGCGCCGTAAGACGATTTGCTGCGAAGCGAGCCGCATCGAATCTGTACCAGTGTCGGTGTCATTCTTGTCAGGCCTCCTTAAGAACCGCTTTAGCCGATCGAACTCGGGTCGCGCCCCATCTGCCCTGCCGCCAGCAGGATCGTACGATAGATCGCCGTCTGAAACATCTGTGTCTTGAAGCCGTTGCCTGAGAGCGGCGTCGCGCCTCGCATCGCAGCCTTGGCCGCCGCGCGCGCCGTCGCCTCATCGATCGTCTTCCCGGTCAGCACAGCCTCCGCTGCCGCGGATCGGATCGGCGTCGGCGCCGCCACGCCCAGCGCAATCGCCGCCTTCCGGCATCGCGCGCCTTCCATCGTCAAAACCACCCCGGCATCGGCCAGCGGCCAGTCGAAGCTCTCCTTCTCGCCATACTTCTGGTACGCCGAGCGCGTCCCCGGCTCCGGCAGAGGAACAAAGATCTGCGTGATCAACTCCCCGGGCTGCAACACCGTCTCGTTCACCACGCTCTTCTCGGGCGGAACATAAAACTCGCTCAGCGCCACCGTCCGCTTTTCGCCCCGCGACGTCAGCTCCAGCCGAGCATCCATCGCCAGCAACGGCACCGCTGTCGACGACGGATGCACCATAGCGCACGTGCCGTTGTTCATCACCGCGTGATACTGATTCTCGCCCTCGTGCGCATGGCAGGTATCGCTGCCGCCGCCCTTCTTCTTGCAATCGAAGTCGTCGGACCGAAAGTACCAGCAACGCGGCCGCTGCATCAGGTTGCCGCCCAGCGTCGCCATGTTCCGCACCTGCGGCGTCGCCGCGTGCCCAGCCGCATCGGCCAGCGCGCCGTAGCTCCGCTGGATCTCAGAATGCGCCGAAATTTCGGTCAAAGTCGAAAGCGGCCCCATTGAAAGACCGCCCTTCGTCATCACAATCCCGCGCAAAGCCCCGATATTCCGAAGATTCACCAACTTCGGCGGAGCTACAATCCCCTCCTTCATCAGGTCCAGCAGATCGATCCCGCCCGCCTTGAACATCGCTCCGCCGCTCATCTCAGCCAGCGCCTGATCCACCGTGGTGCAATCCGCAAACGCAAACTTGTTCATGCCCGCACCTCTGTCTCCGTCCTTCCAAGCGCGGCCAGGACGTTCGCCGGAGTCATCGGAAGCTTGCGCATCCGCACCCCCGTCGCGTTGTAAAACGCATTTCCGATCGCCGCCGCCAGCGTAATAATCCCCGCCGACTCCCCAATCCCCGCAGCATCGGTCGAACTCTGCGCAATGTAGTTCTCGATCAATACAATATCGATCTCCGGCACCTCGCGCGCCCCCAGAATCTTGTAGTTCTCGAGATTCGCGTTCAGCATGTATCCCTGCTTGCGATCCATCACGCGCTCCTCAAACAGCGCATACGAGATCCCCTGCAGCACGCCGCCGTTGATCTGGCTGATCACCCCCGTCGGGTTGATCGGCCGACCGCAGTCGTGCGCTCCAAATACCTTCTCGATGTGCACGCGCCCAGTCTCGGTATCGACCGCCAGCTCCACGCAATCCACGCCGCCATACGTCAGCTTCTCCTTGGCGTACTCCGCAGCCCGCGTCGCTCGGGCAGATATCTCTTCGGTCGGCAACTTCGCCGTCACCTGCTTCAACGTCCAGCTCTTCGACGGGTCCCCCTCCACCACAACGCGCCCGCCCTCGATCGCAAGCTTGTCCGGCGTCGTGCCCAACTCCGCCGCGACCGCCCCAAACATCCTCTGCTTCGCCTGGTACGCCGCATTGCGCGCCGCCGGTGTAATGGATCCCGCCGTGATGCTTCCGCCCGAGTCCGGCCCGATCGGAAACCGCGTGTCCCCAATCCGGATCCCCACGCTCGCCGGCGGTATGCCGAACTCCTCCGCCACAATCAGCGCCAGCAATGTCTTCGTGCCGGTCCCAAGATCCTGCACCGCCGACATCAACTCCACCGATCCATCGCGCGACACGCGAACCTCGCACGACGAATTCATGCTCACAAACCGATACCAGACCGATTGCGCCATGCCCATGCCGCGCTTGATCGGTCCCGTGTCCGCCCCGGCCGACTTGCGGTTGCGCCAGTTCGATCGTTCAAGAATCACCCCCCGCTCCACCCGGCGCGCCGGATTGTCGTCGATCTTGTCGCGATACACAAGCGGATCCATGCCGAGCTTGATCGCCAGCTCATCGATCATCTGCTCAAACGCAAAACACCCCTGCGGATGCCCCGGCGCCCGAAACGCCGCGCCCGGCCCCGCGTTCACAAACACGTCGTACTCCGCCGTCAACAGGTTCGGACACTTGTACATGTTGGTCGCCGGCCCCGCCGTCCCGGCGCCCGTCCCTACACCCGCCGTCCCATAGCTCGTCAGCTCGATCGCCGTCAGCGTGCCGTCGCGCTTTGCGCCGATTCGCAGCTTCTGGTGCGAGTCCGGTCGGTTGCTCACAATATGCTCCTGCTTGCGGTCCAGCATCAGCTGGACCGGAGCGTTCGCCTTGCGCGACAGATTCGCCGCCATAACGCCCTCATTGCCGGCGCCGAACTTCGCCCCAAATCCGCCGCCCATATACTCCGTAATCACCCGAACCTTGTTCTTGGGCAGCTTGAACACGTCCGCAAACTCGTTCCGAACGCTCGACGTACCCTGCGTCGACGCATACACCGTCACCTCGTCCGGCTTCCAATCCACCACAAATCCGTGCGTCTCAAGCGCGGAGTGCGTCTGCACCTGCGTAAAATACTCGCCCTCCACAACCACGTCCGCCGCCAGAAACCCGGCCTCCGGATCGCCCACCTTCTTCTCCTGAGGACCGTGGACGTTGCCCGTCTGCGGAACGCCTTTCGGCCCGCCCCCGCCGCCCGCGCTTCCCGCCGCGTCGGCCGGCCCCGGAAATACCACAGGAGCACCCTCCGCGCGAGCCTCGTGACGGTCCACCACAAACGGCATCGTGTCGTACTCCACCTTCACCAGCGCCGCCGCATCGCTCGCAATCTGCGGCGACACCGCCGCCACGCCCGCGATCGGCTGCCCGGCATACCGAACCACCGGGTACCGCGACGACATCTCGATCTTCGGGTCGCGCAGCTCGGCCACGCCATACACATGCTCGATCACATGCACCGCGCGCACCCCAGGCAGCTTCTCCGCCGCGCTCGTATCAATCCGCACAATCCGACCATGCGGAATCTCCGCGTCCACCATGCGCGCGTACAGCATCCCCGGCAATTGCACATCCGCCGTGTACTTGCCGCGCCCCATCGCCTTTGCCGGTCCGTCATACCGCGCCGTCGGCTTGCCGATATACGTCAGATCCGCGTTTGCAGGCATCGGCGGCGGCTCATCGAGCGGCACCTCCCGCAGCTTCCGCGCCAAACCGTTCTGCGGAATCCCAAACACAAAGCTGTCCGTCCGCTTGGGGATGTCTGCCTGCGCCGAGGTCGAGGGCGTCGCTGCATCCTTCTTCTCGGCGTCGCGCGTCGGCTTTGCCTCGCCCTGCACGCCCTTGGACCGCGACTTCTCCTGCGTCGCGCCCTCTTGCTCCTGAACGTCCACGCTCCCTCTCGCGAAAACCGTCTCCAATGCCATCGCTACGCCTCCTCTGCCAAGCCGCCAAGGTGGACCAGGCCCGCTGCTTGCCTGCGCTCCTGCGCCACCTCCAGCGTCGCCGCAAATACCTTGGGATACGTCCCGCATCGGCAAAGATTGCCGCTCACCGCATGCTTCACGTCCGCCAGCTTCGGGTCCGGCATCCGCTCCAACAACGCCGCGCAGCTCATCACCATCCCCGGCGTGCAAAACCCGCACTGCATCGCGTCATGCTTCACAAACGCCGCCTGCACCGGATGCATCGCGTCCCCCTGCGAGAGCCCCTCGATCGTCGTCACGTCGCGTCCTACAACGTCGATCGCCAGGGTCATGCACGCCAGCGCCGGCGCCCTGTCGATCCACACGGTGCACGCCGAACACGACCCGCGATCGCACACCACCTTCGTCCCGGTCAGGCCCAGGTTGTCCCGCAGCGTCTCAGCCAGGGTGTACCGCGGCTCAACCGAGACCGCATGCTCCTGACCGTTGACCCGGAGTTTCACGGCGACCGCATCCGGCCCCGCTGCGCCGGCGCCGTGTGCCGCATCTCGCGCCTCGCGAGCCACCGCGTGCGCACTCTCGATCACCGTCGTCGCCGCCGTGACGCCGGCGCCCTTCAAAAATCCGCGACGTGTAAACACAATCTTGGGGTCGTCTGCCATGACATGGCGCCTTTCGGAGGAGAGCCTGGGTGCGTCGACGGGACGTGCGGCCGAGCGTTCAGGCCAGGTTGGACGTGCGTCTTTACTGTAAACCCCAACTCTAACCCCAGACACGTTACGCCAGCTAGTCCCGCCCAAAAGACTCCGTCCGCCAGAACGCCGGACAAACCTCCGCAGCTCCTCCTGCGCCTGCCGATTCTCCTCCGGCAAACCGATCCAAAATGCGCCCGTCTGCTGTACGCGGAAGCAGATCCGAATCATCTCATCTGAACCCCGAGCCCGCGCTGGCGCGAAACTGCGCAGCGTCCCATTCACAATCTGCGACTTCCAATCGCCAAGCGACGATGTGGCCTGCCGCAGCTGGTGAAAACCCGTTCAAGAAGATCGTCGGAGAAAATTTCGCCTGCATCTGGCTCGTCAGCAACAGAGGAAATCCAAGCCGCGCCGGATCCAAGCCGTTTGAAGCCTCCGCAATCAGGTTCAGAAACCGGTTCTTGCCATGCAAGCCGTCAACACCGCGTTGGATTCAAGGATCCACGGGCTGTTTACCTGCGTCGCATCCACCTGCCGGGGAAACGTATACGAGGGATTCCCGGCAGCCCCCCATCATGCGCCGGCGAAATTGTCAGGGTTGATCGCAAGTATCCGACCCAGCGTCTCCACCGCCGCCGGTTGATGCCGCCCATACTCAATCCGTGCCGCGCCCTCGAGCGCTGGAAGATACGCCGGACACCTCCCCAGCGCCTCTCGAAACGATGCGACCGCCGCCTCCACCTGCCGGAGGCCCGTATACGCCAGCCCTTGCAGCGACAAAAGCCGGCGATCGCTCGGCCGCCAAACCAACGCGCTCCTGGTCGCATCAAGAGCCTCCTGGTCGCATCAAGAGCCTCCTGGTTGCTGCCCTGCCGCAACGCCTCTTCGACCCCCTCCGGCCGATTTAGAGTGCAAAACGCTCGTTGTTCCTCCCCCCGCGTGCCAGTCGATTCTAGAGCGGTTTTCCTGTCCCTGTGAGTCGGACAGAGTGTGGGAGTGCCGTTTTCCTTGGGGAAAACGGCCATGAGACCTGTTCTTTCGCTATACACCTACAGGAGAACCG
>CAXUIB010000032.1:0-19185 GCA_964250945.1 uncultured Acidobacteriaceae bacterium | reverse complement strand
TAGATTCATCGCTTCAACAAGGCGCAGGAGGACGCGGTTCTGCCGTATGTGGAGCAGGGGACGATCCGTCTGATCGGGGCGACGACCGAGAATCCTTCGTTTGAGATCAATGCGGCGCTCTTGTCGCGGTGTCGCGTGTACACGCTGGTAGCGTTGACGGAGAGGGAGGTGGTGGGTTTGCTGGAGCGGGCGCTCAAGGACCGGGAGCGTGGGCTGGGAGATACGGGGGTATCGGCAGATCCGGCGGCGCTGGCCACGATCGCTGCATTTGCGAGCGGGGATGGGCGAAATGCGTTGAATGCACTGGAAGTGGCAGCGAAGCTGGTTGTGGATCGATCGGGTGAGAGTCTGCGGATCACGGAGGAGGTAGCTGCCGAGGCGCTGCAGCGGAGGGTGCTGTTGTATGACAAGCGGGGCGAGCAGCACTATGACGTGATCTCGGCGCTGCACAAGAGCGTGCGGAACTCGGACGCGGACGCGGCGCTCTACTGGTTGGGACGGATGTTAGAGGCGGGCGAGGACCCGATGTATGTGGCGCGGCGCGTGGTCCGGATGGCGGTCGAGGACATTGGGCTGGCGGCTCCCGAGGCGTTGAATCTTTGCCTCAGCGCTCGGGATGCGATGCACTTTTTAGGTCAGCCGCAGGGTGACTTGGCGTTGGCGCAGGCTGTGGTGTACCTGGCGCTAGCGCCGAAGTCGAATGCAGTCTACAAAGCGTATGGAGCGGTGCAGGCCGACATACAGCGCACAGCAGCGGAGCCTGTCCCACTGCATCTGAGGAACGCACCGACCGAGCTGATGAAGAGCTTGAACTACGGCAAGGAGTACAAATATGCGCATGATGTGGAGGGTAGGGTGGCGGATATGGAATGTCTGCCGGCGTCCCTCGCGGGCCGACAGTATTACGTTCCGACGGAGGAGGGCCGCGAGCGTGGGTTGAAGGCGCGGATGGAGGAGATCGAGCGCATCAAGTCACGAAATAAGGATGGCGACCCGGAGTAGATGCGTGGTAGCTTGCGGGTGCGTCCTTATCCACGTCTACGAGGTCTCCGATGACACCGAAACCTGCGCTGATTCCCTACCTGACCGTCTCCGACGGGTCCGCTGCAATCGAGTTCTACAAGCAGGCGTTTGGCGCCGAGGAGCACTCGCGGCACCATATGCCAGGGTCGACCAAGATCATGAATGCGCAGATGAGCATCCACGGAAATCTGTTCATGTTGGCCGATGACTTTGCCCAGGAGATGAACAAGAAGCCGAGCACGCCCGAGGCGATGGGCGGCACGAGTGTGATGCTGTGCCTGATCAGTACGGATGTAGATGCAGACTGGGAACGGGCGCTGGCGGCAGGAGCGAAGGTCGGAATGCCATTGAAGGACCAGTTCTGGGGCGACCGGTGGGGTCAGCTCAACGACCCGTTTGGGCATAGCTGGTCCATCTCCCAGCCAATTGCGACGATGTCACGGGAGCAGGTGGAGGAGGGTGCGGCGAAGGCGGGGTTCAAGGTGTAGATGCCGGCCCGGCCGCGGTGTGCTGATCGTGCCTAGGCGAGGAGCACACGCATGCCGAGCGATGCGATCGAAGATCGGACATTGGACCCCAGCCCGTCACTTTAGATCGTGGTGAAGAGCTTCAAGCACGATGGGCTTGGTGAGGAGTTCGGGAAGTACGTCGGCTTTGCTGCCGGCGGGGGCAGGATAGAGGACGTAGGTGGGGACGCCGGAGCGACCGACTGCGGCGAGCTGCTGCGTGATGGCGGGGTCGTATTGAGTCCAGTCAGCTTTGAGCAGGGTGACCTGGCCGGCGGCGAACTGGCGCTGGACCTCGGCGGAGCGAAGGACGAGTCGCTCATTGACCTGGCAGGAGAGGCACCAGGCAGCGGTGAAGTCGATAAAGACCGGGTGACCGGCGGCCCGGGCTGCGGTGAGGGTCTTCTCGGAAAAGGGTTGCCAGGCGAGCTTTGTGTCTGTGGGCTGATAGATCGTGATGCCGAGGGCGGATGCGCCGAGCAGGATGGCGGCGAGGGTTGAGCCGGAGCGGGCGGGCCACCTGGCTAGCACCCATCCGGCGACAGCGACGAGAAGAAAGCCCAGCATGAGCTTGGCGACGTGATCGATTGCAGTGCCGGGGTTGGCTGCGGTGATTGCGGAAGCGTCTGCGGCCGTGGCCGAGGCGAGAAAGAGGCGGCCGTAGACCCAGGTGAGCCAGATGACGGTGAGGAAGAGTGGGACTGCCGTGATCTGCTTGAGGGTCTCCATCCAAGCGCCGGGGCGAGGAAGCAGGCGCGTCCAGGCGGGCTGGAAGCTGAGCAGGAGGTATGGAAGAGCGAGGCCGAGGCCGAGCGCGGTGAAGACAGCGAAGGTGATCGCGGCCGGCTGGGCGAGGGCAAAGCCGATGGCGGCTCCCATGAGAGGGGCGGTGCAGGGGGTGGCGACGACGGTAGCGAGAACTCCGGTAAAGAACGATCCGGTGTAGCCCTGTTTGCGGGTGAGGCTGTCGCCGGCGTTGGTGATGGAGAGGCCGAGGTCGAACTGACCGGCGAGCGAAAGGGAGAAGAAGAAGAGACCGAGGGCGAGGACGGCGAGGAAGGTGGGAGATTGAAGCTGGAATCCCCAGCCGATCTGGTTGGAGGTGGAACGGAGGGTGAGGAGGACGGCGACGATGATCCAGAAGGAGACGAGGATGCCGAGGGTGTAGACGAGGCCGTGCGAGCGCAGACGGGCGCGTTCCCTGGACGACGATTGAACAAGCGCGAGGCCCTTGAGGAAGAGCACCGGGAAGACGCACGGCATCAGGTTGAGGAGGATGCCACCGAGGAGAGCGAGGCCGATTGCGGCCCCTGCGGTAAGGCTGACAGCAGCCGCCGGCCGGGGATCGGTGAGGGTGGAGGGGACCTCGCCGGGAATGATTGGCGTCGTGACGTCGTACGCTTGAGGGTCCGAGAGTCGGATCAAGCCGTGGAGTTCCTTGGGCAGCGTCTTGAGATCCGGATCGCGGGGCACACGGAGGCGAATGCCGCCAGGAATGGGTTCTGAAGTCTGGTCGCCGGCGTTGACGATCTGATCCTGGTCGAAAGGGTAGAACTCGGCGTCGGTTTCTTCGTCACCGGTGTGGAGGGTCAGGACGAACTCATGCTTGCCGCCGTTGACGGTGAGGTGCATGCGTGGTTCGAGGCCGGTGGGAAGCTGGTCGAGCGCCTGACCTAACGCACCGACGTGTTCAGGGTTCTTTGGAGTATGTGGATCGACGTTGAGATCGAGGCCGAGATGGACTTTGCCGGGGACGCAGACCGACGCGCAGACGAGATAGGAGACCTGCGCATCCAGGTGAACTTTGCCTGGCTTCAGGGTCTTCGCCGCGGTGAGTTCGACGGGAAAAGCGACTGAGTTTTCGTAGCCGAAGTCCATCAGAGGACCGTTGGGAAGGCGTGTCGGGATGGGGAATTGCATGGGGCCGGCGGTGATGCCACGCGGCAGCGTCCACGTGATGCGAGGTGGTTCTCCAGCGTCTCCGGCGTTCGTCCAGTAGACGTGCCACTTGTCTTCGAGCGTAAGAACGAGGCCGACGTCGAGGGTTCCGCCGGGCGCGATTGAGGGCGCGAGCGAGGTGAGTTCTGCGGTGAGATGTTGCGCTTTGACCGGACCGGGGCCGCCGTCGCCAACCGCCTGAAGTTGAGCGTAGACGGACGGTTGGAGAGGGAGTACGCAGCTGAGGGCGAGGAAAAGCTTCAGGAAACGGCGGATCATCTGAATTGATTGTAGGGCGCGGTGTAGGGTGTACACCCGGTGGAATTATTTCGAGGTGGCCTGGCGATGTTCGACCATAACGCAACGATCCATGACGACCCGGATGCCGCCGGCTTGCGCGCGGCGGGCGGCCTCGTGGTTCACGATTCCCTGCTGCACCCACAGGTCGGTGAGGCCGAGTTCGAGCATTTCGTCGACGATGGCGGGGAGAAAGCCTGCGGAGCGGAACACGTTGACGAAGTTCGGCTTGACTGGAAGGGCGGAGAGGGAAGCGCACGCCGGTTCACCGAGGACTTGATCCAGGGCTGGGTTTACGGGGAGGATCTTGTAGCCATGGTGCTGCATGTAGGCGGAGACGTAGTGGCTGGGGCGGTCTGGGCGATCGGAGAGTCCGATGACTGCGATCGTGCGGGGGGTGAATACGGGATCACCGAGCATGGAGCGGATGAGTTCGGGTTCGTTCACAACTTGGTGCTCCTCGGTTCTTGATCTGTGATCTTCTTTTTGGAGCGTTGTGAACGTGAGGGGCTCGCGCTCCACGCGCTCCCGTATTATGGGATTCTGCTGCCGAGGACCCACCGCCCCCCTTGCCTAAAGTGTGTAAGGTCTTCTATCTACGAGAGATAGGTCCGTACCGGAGGGGTAGGAGTGGTCAACAGCCGTCCTGACTGGCCCGGAGTGGCTCTGCTGACCTGTCTCTATTGTACGTAGCGGGGGAGGCAGTTGCGCCAGAGAAGCCGGGGGCACGGGCGCGATACACCAGGCTTGGGTAGACGACTCAGGGCAGGTTCGGGGTTTCAAGATTTGCGGGCAATTACTACCTTTAGAGGTGGGAAGGTAGTGATGAGGCTGCCACGCTTGATTTGAACGGAGAGGCCAGCCTCCCGGAGCTGGTCGGCGTACTCGTCGGTGAGTTTGTAGTCGGAGAGCAGGGCCAGGCCGCCGGGTTTGAGGACGCGGGCGATCTGCTGGACGGCGCGGATGCGGGTAGGGCGGTCGTAGATGTTGTGGAGGCAGAGGTTGGAGACGACCACGTCGAAGCTCGCGTCGGGGAACGACATCTCCTCCGCGGGTTGGGAGAGGAGGGTGCAACGGGACGCGAGGCCTTCGAGCGCGAGATTGCGGGCGGTGGCGGCCTCGGAGTTGCCCCTCATGTCGACGTTGGACCAGACGTCGATGCCGGTAGCGTGACCTGAGCCGTTGAGAGCTGCGAGACGTCTGGCGGCTCCGGCGAGCAGGAGACCGCGGCCGCAGCCTACGTCGAGGACCTGCTCCTCGCCGTGCCAGGGGTGCATGGCAAGCATGAAGTCGCGGTGGCGGAACTTGCCGACCTTGACGTAGAGGAGGAAGAGGAGGCCTTCACCCAGGAGGAAGCCGGCTGGCCAGAAGAAAGAGCGTGCGTCGAGGTCGACGGGGCCGAGATGGAGGATGCGAGGGGAGAAGATGGCAAGCAGAAGGCAGACGAAGCCGAAGAGGAAGAAGTTGCGGATGACATTGGGAGCGTCGATACCGTAGTCGGGCTTGGCGATGGTACCGGGCGTGCGGCTCACGAGTGTTCTCCTGTGACGGCCAGCGCGGGGCACAGCGAACCGGCACGGAGAGTATACAAAATCGCGGCCAACAGCGCGGACGTGCGGTCCGTCAGGCGCACCGGAGGACCGATGTCAGGCGAGGTCTTCGGAGGAAGAGTCGTCAACGGCTGCGGGAATGCTGCCTTCGCGGCGCGCGCGAAGATAGCCTCGGATGAAGGGAGCTAGATCGCCGTCGAGGACGCGGTCTACGTCGCCTACTTCGACGCGCGTCCGAACATCTTTTGCCATGCGATACGGCTGGAGGACATAGGAGCGGATCTGGGAGCCGAAGCCGATATCCAGCTTGGAGTCTTCGAGCTTCTTGGTGATGGCTTTCTTTTTGTCGAGCTCGTACTCGTAGAGGCGCGAACGGAGCAGCTTCATGGCGCGTTCTTTGTTTTTGTGCTGGGAGCGCTCGTTCTGGCAGCCGGCGACGAGGCCGGTCGGAAGGTGAGTGATGCGAACGGCGGAGTCGGTGGTGTTGACGTGCTGACCACCCTTTCCTCCGGAGCGGTAGGTGTCGATGCGCAGGTCGTCGGGCTTGATGTCGATCACGATGGTGTCGTCGATCTCGGGCGAGACGAAGACGCTGGCGAAGGAGGTGTGGCGGCGCTTGGCCTGGTCGAAGGGCGAGATGCGAACCAGGCGGTGAACGCCGGTTTCGCCGGAGAGGAGGCCAAAGGCGAAATCGCCAGAGATGGTGAAGGTGGCGGATTTGATGCCCGCCTCGTCCCCGTCCTGGATTTCGTTGAGATCGACCTTGAAGCCCTCGCGCTCCGCCCAGCGGAGATACATGCGCATGAGCATCTCCGCCCAGTCCTGCGATTCGGTGCCGCCCGCGCCGGGGTGGACGACGACGATGGCGTTGAGTGGGTCGGTCTCGCCGGAGAGCATGGTCTTGGACTCGAGGTTTTCGGCGAAGCTGACGAGCGCCGGGATCTCGCGGGTCAGGTCGGATTCGACAGCTTCGCCTTCGCGAGCCAACTCGAAGTAGGCTTCGATATCGTCGGACCGTCGAGCGAGTTCGGCGTCGTCGGCGAGCAGCGTCTCGAGACGTTTGCGCTCACGCATGAGTGGCTGGGAACGGGAGGCGTCGGCCCAGACGGTAGGGTCGGAGATCCTGGTTTCGATCGCGGCTAGTTCGCGATGGAGGCGGGCGGCGTCAAAGATACTCCCGCAGATCGCGAACCTTGTCGCGAACCGGGGAGTAGGTGTATTCAAGGTCGGTCAACATCCGTCTAGTTTAGAGCATTGCTGGGGAGAGGTCTGGACCGCCAAGGATGAGCGTGAGTGCGGGCGCTTTTTTTCTCGGAGATCGGCCATGCTGAGCAGCACGGCCAGGGTAGTGACAAGAGCGCACGTGTACGCGAACAGATCCCCATGCTGGGCGTAGAAGGTGACGTCGTGCTCGTACCGGAAGCGAACGGGGAGGGCGGTGCGGATATGGCGCGGAACAGAAGCAACGACTTGACCGTAGGGATCGATGGCGGCGGTAACTCCGGTGTTGGTGGAACGGAGGATCCAGCGGTGGTTCTCGATCGCCCGCATGCGGACCATGTTGAGGTGCTGCCAGGGAGCGCTGGTGTTGCCGTACCAGCCATCGTTGGAGATATTGACTAAGACCTCTGCGCCGTCTCGGGAAAGCTGCCGGATTTCATCGGCAAAGATGGATTCGTAGCAGATAAAGACACCGATGCGGTGTTCACCGGTATAGAAAGTAGATCGTGTTTGCCCCGGCTCAAAGATTCCTACTTCTTGTAGAAGGCTTCCGGCAAAGAAGAATAAAGGTTTGAAGGGGGTGTATTCACCAAAAGGAACTAGATGCATCTTGTCGTAGTGCCCGGCGAAGGCGCCCTCGGCTGTGACGAAGGAAGCTCGGTTTCTTGGGACATCGCGAGTCGGGTTTCTCGGATATGAGGATGGTTCGAACGCAGTATTGCCCACGATAATAGAAGCGCCGGCTGTTTGCGCCAGAGCGCTGAGTGCGCTTCGGAAGCTAGGATCCTGCTCTTCAAACGGCGCAGGAGATTCTGGCCAAACGATAAGGTCGGCTCTTAAGGGTCCTTTCGGTGGTTCTAGAAAGGCAGGAAGAGTACCCGCAAGCTCCGGGATACCTCGCAAGATGGAGCTAGACGGACGGAGGCTTCGACGCGAGAAATCTTCGAGCAGCTGCTGCGCACTTTCCTGAGGACCGGTGTTTGCTGCGCCTACTTCCAGGTTCTGCTGAAGCAGGATGGCGGTGCCTGCCGGTTGGTGAGGCACTGATTGTTCCGCCTGCGGTCTGACGTGCAAGCCGTAAGATACTATTACACCTATGATGGCGACGCTAGCTAAAGTAAGTGGCGCACGCATGAGATGCCGCTTCTGGCCGCTTATGCCCATAAGCCAGAGACTATTCACCGCGGCGACAAGAAACGAGAGTCCATAGGCGCCGGTAAACGGAGCGAGCCGCGTAAGTAGAGGGTTGTCGACTTGTGCAATGCCGAAGAGGTCCCAGGGCAGACCGGTGATCCGGGCCCGCGCTAGCTCGACCGACACCCAGAGAAACGGCGCGAGCAGGAGAGTTCCTTGCCGACCTAGACGAGAGTGTTTGACAAGCACGACTAAGCTCGCGAACAGCGCGTGGTAAAGACCGAGATACAGGCAGAATAAGACAAGTATCCCGGCTGCGACAGGACGCGGCAACGCGCCGTAGAGGTACATTGTCTGGTAGATCCAGTAACAGTTTCCGAGATACCAGACGAAGCCGCAGAGATAGCCTAAAGCGGCACCCTGCTTCACGCTGAGCGGAGTTCCGTCGCGCTTGGGAGATAGGAGAGCAAAAAGGAGAGGTGCGAGAGCGACCCAGCAGAACTCAGTTCGCCAGATGGGAACGGGACCGGCAAGGGGAAAGGGCAAGAGCTGCAATAGGCCGGAGAGAGTTGCGAAGGCCCAAAGCCGCGCGGGGATGAGACGCATCTTAGTTAAAACTTAGCACTTCGATCTGTAACAAAGAAATGCTTCGCTGCGGGACGGAGATGTATACGCACCGGAGGTGCAACGTCGCGGTTTCCTCTAAGGCACGGACGGGTCGGACCTTCTCTCTAAGTTGCCGCGGGCCGCTGCAATTACAGCGGTTCGTGGCGCCTGCCGTATTGGTTTGTGCACTCAGGGAGATCGGTAAGCACAGTTACTCTCGCATTTACCTGATCAAGAGCCTTTTTGCAAGAGCGGGCAAAACTCTGTATGGTTATGTGGGTATATCGGACGCTCTGACTACGGGTAGAAGTGCATCAGAACACCTGGAATAGGAAAATGGGGAGATAAACAATTGGAAGTCACTCGCATTCTCGCGGAAATCGACAGTCAGATACGAAAGCTGCAGCAGGCTCGTGAATTGCTTGCCGGCGACGATGGAGCAAAGCGTGTTGGACGTGGCCGGCCAAAGGGAAGCAAGAATGGGAAAGCCGCGGAGTCCACAGCAGACACAGTTCCTCTAAAGACGCGAAAGCTGAGCCCGGAAGGTCGGAAACGCATTGCCGAAGCAATGAAGCGGCGATGGGCGGAGCGTAGAAAGACTGCGCAGAAGGCCTAACTCAGCGGAGCTGACAGGCTCTACGCCTCACGTCTGTGCTGGGCTAGCGTGTGGCGATTACCTCGCGCAAGTTATCCTTTGCAAGGAAGAAGCGAAAGGTACGGAAGCGTTTGAGCAGGGTTTCAATCTGGCGATTGTTGTAGGTGTTCACTAGTGGGAACTTCCCTGCTGCTTGCATTTCGATCAAGTCGCTAGCGGTGAGATGGTACCGCATGAAGCCGCGATCGACAGGATCTGCCGCCCCTGCTGGTTTGGCGTGAAAAAACGCGAGCAGATGTCCACCAGGTTGCATGACCTCATACAAACGATCAAACAGCGGTGCCAGGAGGGGAGCGGGGAGATAGTCGGCGGTATCCCAGAAGATCACGACGTCGAACATGCGACCCGAGAAATTCAAGTTTGCAGCCAGGAAGCGGCTGACATCAAAGGTGGGCGCTTGGTCCGACTCTGTGGTAACCCACTCGGGCTTAGAAGCCTCATCTACCAGGTTCGCCATGTAGATGCTGTGACCTAGGCCGGTGATAAAATTTATATTCGTCGAAGAAGTTGGACCGATATCGAGAATGCGCAAGGATTCCTCGGAGCCTAGGTGTTTCAGGAGTTCCTTCCACCCACTCGAGTAGCGAGGTACTCGCTCCGCTCCGCGCTCCGAGCCGCTTTTCTCCTTGCTACCGAATAGGCTGCGCATGACCGCCAATTTCTCCTCAGCGAACGTCTATGCCAGCGATGCGGTTGTTGAAGGAATCACCTTCGTCTCGACTCCGGTCGAGTCGCTGGACGAAGGGACGGCAGTTCCAGTGAGGTCGGCGCGTCCGCGAATCGTGGCGTTTTCCTCGATGGACAGGCGGGAAGCAGAGATGTCGCCGATCAGACTTGCAGATTGGCGCAGGTCGACGCGACCCGACGCATTCACGTTGCCAGTGACATGTCCGAAGATGATGATCTCCTGTGCATGAATTTCGGCAAGGACGCGCGCGTTTGGACCCACGGTGAGGCGGTTTCCGGGAAATCGGAGAGTTCCATCGATGGTTCCGTCGAGAAAAAGATCTTCGCTACCGGACAGTTCTCCATGGATGACGATCGACTGACCGATGACGGTCGCTCCTTCGGATGGCTTCATAAGAGACGCTTGCTCCTGATTTTTAGCTATTGTCGATAGAGCAGATGAGGGACCGCTCTTGCCCGAACTATACGCAAGGTTGTTGCTGTGAGGCAAACTGAGACGAGAAAGAGCGCTCCCTCGTCATACCAATCGTCTACCCGGATTCCGCCTGCACGATCCGTGAACGACAACAGCAGAATAAGAGGGATGGCGCAGCTTGTGAGGTTACGTGAGAGGTTCCGATTGCCTATGAGGAGGTGGCGTGCTCCCCAGCTTGGAGTGGCAGTGACTGCATGTCTGGGCGGTCTACTCCTGCTGACTTCCTATGCCCAGGCCAACACGGGGCGATCGGAACCGGCGGGAGAAGACGCAAATGGACCGCCGCGCGCCTGGATTACCGACCTTGCCGCGAACGAAATTCGCGCCATCCAGCACGAAGGTTCTTACCTCAGGTACACCATGCATATCGTGGATGCAAAGGGCGACACGGTCCGCGATGTAATCGAGACTCGGGACGGCGCGGTAGCGCGGCAGATCTTGCGGGATGGCCGACCTCTGTCGCCACAGCAGGATGCAAATGAGCGGGAGCGTTTGCAGGCAGAGTTAGCTTCGCCGGCAGAGTTCGCAAAGCACCTCAGAAACGATGCTCAAGGCAAGAAGCTGGCTGTCGAGATGATCCAGTTGATGCCGGACGCGATGATTTATACCTACGCTGCCGGGCAGCCGCAGTGGAAAGGCGCCTCTACGAGGAAACAGATTGTGCTCGACTATAAGCCGAACCCGGAGTGGAAGGCGCCGAGCACGACGGCAGAGGCCTTAACCGGACTGGAAGGAAGGATGTGGATCGACGCGAAGAGCCATGAGTTGCTGCGCATGGAGGGTCAGATTTTTCAGGGTGTGAACTTTGGATGGGGAATGATAGCGCACGTCTACCCCGGTGGTCGGGTGGTGCTGGAGCAGACCGAGGTGGGAGGCGGTCGGTGGATCTTCACACATTTTACGGAGGAGGCCAAGGTGCGGGCGCTCCTGGTACGTACCCTCGACGTGCATACGGTCGTCGACGCCTCTGGATTTCGAGTGCTTCCCGGATCCATGAGCACGGCGGACGCGATCCGGACGCTGTTGGCTACGCCGCTGCCTCAGCACTGAAGCTGCACTCGTTCTAAGCAGGCACGCCCGTGGGTGTATGCAGAGCCACTTGCCGCACGGTGAGTGCGTCGATGCGGTCGCGATCGACAAGGAAGCCGAACCCTGGAGCCGATGGAACTGTGATCTCACCCAAGCGGCTGACCGTGACTGCGGGATGGATTATATCTTCGGCGAAGTACCGGCTGGAGGCCGAGATGTCTCCTGGGAGAGAGAAGTTCTGCAGAGACGCAAGGGCGATGTTGTGGGCACGTCCGATGCCGCTTTCAAGCATGCCGCCGCACCACACCGGGATGCCGCGCTCGGCCGCCACGTTATGGATGGCGATCGCTTCTGAGAAGCCGCCGACCCGGCCGACTTTGATGTTGAGGACGCGACATGAGCCGACATGGATTGCAGCCAGAGCGTCGCGGCGATTGCGGATGGATTCGTCCAGGCAGATGGAAGTCTCGATGCGCTTCTGCAACATGCTGTGGAAGAAGAAGTCGTCGGACCAGAGCGGTTGCTCGATCATGAGCAGATGGAACCGATCCCAGTCGGCGATGTGATCGAAGTCGCGCATGCGGTAAGCCGAGTTGGCGTCGCAGGATAAAAGAATATGCGGCCATCGGTCGCGCACGGCTGTGAAGATGGCCGTGTCCCAACCGGGCTTGCATTTCAGCTTGATGCGTTGATAGCCGGCATCCAATTCGACAGCGATCTGGTTGATCAGATCTGCGGGCGAGGGTTGAATTCCGATGGAGACGCCGCACGGGATGGTGTCGCGGGTACCTCCAAGCAGGGCGGAGAGCGAGATACCCTGGCGTTGTGAGACGAGGTCCCAAACCGCGTTTTCGAGGGCTGCTTTGGCCATGCGGTGGCCGCGAACCTGCTTGAAGAGGTCGGGAACCGTGCCTCCGCTCTCAATCTCTCCATGCAAGAGCCGTGGAATGAGTTCGGTCTGAAGGATGGGCCAGGCTGTATCGACACTCTCCTCGGAGAAGTAGGGATGTTCGCCGGCGACGCACTCCCCCCAGGCCGAGAGGCCGTCCGAATGGATCTCGACGAGAAGGATGCGACGATCGGTTGTACGGCCAAAGCTGGTCTCAAAGGGATGCGCCAGCGGGAGATTGATTTCGCGTAGATGGACCGAGTCGATTTTGAACATAGGTTCGCGCCCTCTGTTTTTTTTATCCACGGTCCGGCGCTTGGTCGCACGGTCCAAGCAGATAAGACCCATTGCCGTGCTCGTCGCGCCTGAAGCCGATTGCTGCGAGACCACTCCTGAATGCGGTTTGGAATGCAAGCCGATTCGTTTCCTGTAGATGGAGTGCGTGATCGCGCTCTGCCCCGTTCTGCTTCCATTGGCTGACGGAGGCAGGGACGAGGATGCGCTCCAGCACCCTGGCTTGGATGAGAGTGTCACGATACAGATGTGCGCCACCTCGACGGGCTCCAAGCCTTGCCGAGACGTGCTCCGATCGAAGCCACCACTCTGCGACTAACCTGTCGGTCGGCAGGCCGCCTTGCAAGGGCGAAGTGGAAGGTCCGTAGAAGTCGGCCTCATACCGCTTGCAGATGGCGCCTAGGCCCGCCAGATTGAAGTACGCATTTTTGATTTCGAGAGGGTCAAAGGTCCACTCGATCAGACGGTACCCGCGCCCGAGAGCATCTTCTCGCTGGGCGAGTTTCAAGGTGCGTCCGAGACCCGCGTTGCGGAACTCCGGACGCACGGCGAGCATGTGTGAGTGCAGATACGGAGTGCCGTCGCGGTAGCCGGGGAGAGACATAACAAAGCCGACAAGGGTGCCGTGACGGAACGCACCGATCACTTGTCCGCCGATACGGTTGGCTACGACGAAGATTCGTCGCGGGATCACATCTCCCTCGCTGTATCCCCAGACGGCGATCTGCAGGTCGACGCACTGTTGCAGATGCTCGAGCGACGTCACGGACAGGATGTCGAAAGGATCTTTTCCAGCGGCCTCTGAAGTCACTTCTCTGCCTTGCCTCCGGCGAATTTTTGTGCAGCTTCTCTCTGCTTTGCGTCCGTCCACAGGTTTTCGAGCTGAGCGCGGGGCAGACCGGAAAGGACGGAAGGTCCGCCTGCTGCTTGTTCCATGGATCGAAAGCGCTCGCGAAACTTGGCGTTGGCGCGTCGAAGCGCCGATTCCGAATCGATCCGGAGATGACGCGCGAGATTGACGGACGTAAAGAGCAGGTCGCCGAGTTCTTCCTCGAGAGCCTGCTGGTCGGGGCCGTCAAGTTCCTGCTCGATCTCCAAGATCTCCTCGCGAAGTTTACTCAGAAGGCCCTTTGAGTCAGGCCAATCGAAGCCGACCTTGGCTGCGCGTGAGCCGAGCTTGGAAGCTTCGAGCAGAGCCGGCATGGAACGCGGGACTGTATCGAGCAGACCAGCGGCGGGCGATGGGGAGCCATCTCTTTCGGCCTGCTTGATCTGATCCCAGTTTCGGACCACGGCGCTGCTATCGGCCGCCTCTGCACCCGCGAAGATGTGCGGATGGCGGCGAATCAGCTTTCTACTCAGGTTTTCGGCGACCTCCTCCAGGCTGAAGAGACCTGCTTCCTGGGCCATCTGCGCGTAAAAGAGAACCTGGAGTAAGAGATCGCCGAGCTCATCCTTCAGGTCAGGCCAATGACGTCGCTCGATGGCATCGAAGACCTCGTACGTTTCCTCCAGCGTGTGCGGTTTGATGCTATCGAAGGTCTGCTCGCGATCCCATGGGCAGCCTTGCGGTGAACGAAGCAGAGCCATGATCGCGATGGCTTTGGAGAGCGGATCGAGGCTGGAGTTCGCAAGCTCGGCCGCGCCAGAGTCGGCTGTTGCGCCGACCTCGGCCGGCGAGGTCTCGCCAGCATCGCCAGGATCGCCAGGATCGCCAGGATCGCCAGGATCGCCAGGATCGCCAGGATCGCCAACATCGCGAGGATCGCTCGTTTCCGTCGGTTCTCGCGAGCCTTGTGCTGTGGGCGGAAGAGGTCCCATGCTTTTCAATGTACTCGAAAGCCGGGTGCGCTCTCCCCCTTGTCGAGGTCAGCACCTCGGAGACCTGATCGGGGGCATATGCTGTAAAGACGTGAGCGCGCAGATGGAAGCAACACCCGGCCGAAGGAGAAACCGAAGCAGCCGCAGTTGGTGGCTGCTGACCCTGCCCTACTTCGGTTTGCTGTTCCCTGGTCTGTACGCGCGGACGGTGCCGGTCTGGTTGGGATTTCCATTTTTCTACTGGTACCAGTTCGCTTGGGTGCTGCTGGCCGCGGCGCTTATGGGATTTGTGTATTGGCGGGTTCGGGATTAGAGCAAAGAAAAGGCGCTCTTGTGAGAGAGCGCCTGTCCGGTAAGCGATTGAGGTTTATTGACCGCTCGGCGCAGTTGCGGGAGCTGGGCTGGTGGATCCCATGTTGCTGAGGAGCTTGATCTCGACGCGTCGATTGCGTGCTCGGCCGGCGGCCGTTTTGTCGGTTGCGACCTGCTGATCTTTGCCGATGCCAACGAGATAGAACTTGTGCGGCGGGATGTTGTACTTCGTCTGGAGATAGTTGGCAACGGCGTCTGCGCGTCGCTGGCTGAGTTGGTAGTTGTACTGCGCGTCGCCGACTGAATCAGTACCGCCGGTGAGTTGGAGGATATAGCCGCGCGCGCTGGTCAGCTGGGTGGCGAACTGGTCCAGCTGCCGCTTGTCCTCGGCGGTGAGGACGGATTTATCGAAAGCAAAGGTCACGTTGACGTCCGCGAGCGGCTTGTAGTTATCGAGGTTTGCGACCACGCCGGCGAGCGTATCTACGCGATTGTAGGCTTCCTGCGCGGAATGGTTTGCAGCGTCGGCTGACTGGCCGGCGGCGCCGGCGTGTTGGTCCGCCGTGTTGGCGGCGGTTATGGCGCCGTTGATGCCGCGCTGGGCACGCTCATCGGTGTCGACGATGCTGCGATGATCTGCGGCCGTCTTTGTATCGAGATTGTTGGTTTGCTGGATGATCGGCGCTGTTTGGGAGCGAACGTAGTTCTTGGAAGAGCAGCCCGCAGCGACGAACACAGCAAGAGCTGTGGCAAAGAAGGGAGTGGCTGAACTCTGAACAAACGTGCGGACTAGCATTGGGGATGACTTCATCTGCGTAACTTCTCCTGATCGATCCATCGATCCATAGATCCATCGATCCATAGATCCTCTGTTGGGCCTTTTTTGCCGATTTTGCGAGCGAGAATTCGCATCTCGGGGACGCAAGCGGCTGCAAGCTCCATGGTCCCACGACATGTGTTGCAATTCAGGTGCCAAAGTTGATTCCACCTAAGCTACTCATAACACGCCACGTAAAGCGGTTGGATATCTCTGCGCAAATGCATGCACGAAGTTTGTGCGTGCCTTTTGCCCGATTTCGCCGCTGGAACGGGGAAAAGCAAAAGCAAATAAAATGAGAAACAGAGCTCTCCTATGGACCTCCTCGGCAAAATTCGGACCATCCCCACTAAACCCGGTTGCTACCTGTACAAGAACGCCGAAGGAGAAGTGATCTACGTCGGCAAGGCGAAGAACCTGCGGTCGCGCGTACGATCCTACTTTTTAGAAGCTTCCCAGATGAACCAAAAGACCGGATCTCTGATGCGCGAGGCGGTCGACATCGAATACATTACGGTGGACAACGAGCACGAGGCACTGGCGCTCGAGAACAACCTGATCAAACAGAAGAAACCGCGCTTCAACATCCTTTTGCGCGACGATAAGACGTATCCGTATATAAAACTGACGATGGGGGACCGGTACCCCAAGGTCTTCGTCACGCGCAAGCTGCGCAAGGACGGAGGACAGTATTTCGGACCGTACTTTCCAGGCAACCTTGCTCATCGCCTGGTGGACCTGATCCACCGAAGCTTTCTGATTCCGAGCTGCAAGGTGGATCTGGCGCGCTATCACCCGCGCGCATGCCTCCAGTTCTACATCAAGCGATGTCTGGGGCCCTGCGTTGAGGGCCTGACTTCACCTGAGACCTATCGCGAGACCATTCGCGATGTGCAGCTCTTCCTGGACGGCAAACCGAACGAACTGGAGCAGTCGCTTACACGAAGGATGGAAGCGGCAGCGGAGAATACGCAGTTTGAGATGGCCGCTCGGCTGCGCGACCAGATCGTGACCGTGCACCAGATGCAGGACAAACAGAGGATCGCGACGACGGACAACGAAGATGCGGATGTGTTCGGGTTTCACTACGAGAAGGAGATGCTGGCCGTGAACCTGTTCCACATGCGGGCCGGCAAGATCGTCGATCGCCGCGACTTCTTTTGGGAAGATCTGCCGGAGTTCTTGCAGGATTCTTTGAACGAGAGTGAACCGCAAAATACAGCTTTTTTCGAGAGAACTGCAGCCGACTGTGACGATCCTGAGGCGCTTGCGTACTTGGAGCCGGACCCGGCCTCTCCCGCTCCGGAGGTGGCTGAGCAGGCGTGCGCGGAGGTGGGTGCACCGGTGCAGCATGGCTCGGCGACCGAGCTCGGGGGTGCATGGAGTCCGGCGGTGTTCTTCTCGGCGCTCTTGAAGCAGCTGTATCTCGACCAGAGCTATGTACCCCGGTCGGTGCTGGTGCCGGTCGACTTCCCGGACCGGGGTGTGCTGGCGGAGGTGCTTTCGAAGCGGACGGGGCGACGGGTGGAGATCCTGGCGCCGCAGCGTGGGGAGAAGCGGTCGCTGGTGGACCTGGTCTGTCAGAATGCCAAGCAGTCCTACGACCAGCGGTTTCGGGTGCTGCAGCCTGGCATGAAGGCGATACAGGAGGCGCTGCAGGACGCGCTAACCCTGCCCGAGCCGCCGCGCCGCATCGAGTGCTTCGACATCTCGCACATCCAGGGGGCGGAGACCGTGGCTTCGATGGTGGTGTGGGAGGATGGCGGGATGAAGAAGGGGGAGTACCGGAAGTTTCAGGTGAAGACGGTGACCGGGGTGGACGACTTTGCCAGCATGCGCGAGATCATCCATCGCCGGTACAAGCGCCTGATGGAGGAGGCGAAGCCGTTTCCGTCGTTGATCCTGATCGATGGCGGGCTGGGACAGTTGCATGCGGCGTATGCGGCGCTGGAGGAGATTGGAGCGACCTTGCAGCCGCTGGCGTCGATCGCCAAGCGCGAAGAGGTGATCTACGTCCATGGGCAGGAGGACGATCCTGTGGTGCTGGACCGGCGGTCGCCGGTGCTCCATTTGGTGCAAAAGATTCGCGACGAGAGCCACCGGTTTGCAGTGACCTATCACCGGAAGCGGCGGGAGATGCGGGACCGGGAGAGTGAGTTGCTGGAGATACCGGGGGTGGGGCCTCGGACGCGGCAGCGTTTGGTGCAGCACTTCGGCAGCGTCCGCGGGGTGAAGGCGGCGAGCGCGGACGCCTTGACGGCGGTGGTGAGTGCGGCGACGGCGGCACGGATCCGGGAGCACTTTGCCCTCCATCGCGACGGCTCCGGCAAGGCTGAGCAGCCTCTGCCGATCCTGCAGTAGAGACCGTGCTTTTACTGGCCGCCGGCGTTGCCGCCGAAGGTGTTGCAGGCGGGGACGCTTCCCTGGTCGAGGCCTCGCCGGAACCAGGCCGTGCGCTGGGCGGAGGAGCCGTGGGTGAAGGATTCGGGGCTGACGGCTCGGCCGCTCATGCGCTGGAGGTGGTCGTCGCCGACGGCGGCCGCGGCTTTGAGGGCGCCGTCGATGTCGGAGTCTTTGACCATGTGGCGCTGTTCGGTGGAGTGCGCCCAGATGCCGGCGTAGCAGTCGGCCTGGAGTTCGAGGTCGACCGAGAGGTGGTTGCGCTGGCCGGGCTCCTCCTGTTCGAGCTGACTGACTTTGCCTTCTGTCCCGAGGAGCTTTTGGACGTGGTGGCCGAGTTCGTGGGCGATGACGTAGGCCTGGGCGAACTCGCCGGTGTCTCCGCCGAAGCGTTTGAGGTCGTCCCAGAAGCCGAGGTCGATGTAGATCTTTTCGTCGGCGGGGCAATAGAAGGGTCCGGTGGCAGCCTGGGCGGTGCCGCAGCCGGAGTAGGTGGCTCCGCGATAGAGCACGAGCTTGGCGTGCCGGTACTCTCGGCCGGACTGCGCAAAGATTTGGGTCCAGGTTTTTTGCGCGTCGGTGAGAACGAAGGAGACGAGCTGGGCGTCGCGGTCGTCGTCGGGCGAGCCGGTGGTGGAGCCGCCGGGGGTGCGGGGCGCGGTGGCGGCGGGAGCGGAGTTCGCGCCGTTGCCGGACAGGTAGGCTCCGATGAAGTTGCGGCCGGTGACCAGGCTGACGAGGCCGAGGACGACGATGCCGGCGAGGCCGAGGCCGCCGCCTCCGAAGCCACCTCCTCCGCCGGAGGAGCTGCGCCGATCTTCGATGTCTTCACTGAGGCCGCCGGGCGTCCAATCCATCGTGTGTTTCCTTTCTGTGCTTTGCCAGGACTGGCCGGGCTGCGGCTGAGTTCCTTGCGTCTCATTGGATGGATGCGCGAACGGGCTCGAGAGCGATGGCGCGCGCCGCCCGAGAGTACCGATCTGGTGTTACTGACGGTTGGAAGACCCCTCCCCCACTCCCCCACACTTGGTGCAAAATCTTCGATCGAAACGACTTAGGTCTGGACCTCGGATCGTCTGTGGTCTGAAACGTCCCATTTTCGGTCTGTCGATGGTTTCAAAATCTCTGATCCAAAGGAGTTAGTTCCTCGCTCCGGGAGTCCGGCCTCTTTTTGTCTCTTGTTCTTATTGTATGGAGTGGGTAGGGGATTTGCGCCACTTCCGTCGCCTTTTGTTCGCGGGGGCGAGGGCAGGTGCAGATCTCGACAACAAAAGCAACGGTCAGGTTAGCGAGTCATGAGGTAAGCAACCGCTCAGAACGGAGGTGCAAGAGCGAGGGCAAAAGCAGATTCCCTTCGGGAATGACAACTAGAGGGGCAAGGGCAAGGGCGGGCCCACTCATGCGCGATAAAGCTGCGCATGAATGGGGCACCCTGCAAAAGCAGATTCCCTTCGGGAATGACAACTAGAAAGGCAGGGGCAAGGGCGGGCCCACTCATGCGCGATAAAGCTGCGCATGAATGGGGCACCCT
>CAXUIB010000031.1:16230-19240 GCA_964250945.1 uncultured Acidobacteriaceae bacterium | reverse complement strand
GGGTGGGTGTCATTCTTTGGGGAGGTCCGGAGGCTCTCATCCGCTGCCGTGGTCCGACATCGCGACATCGGTTGACGAGAGTATGCGTCTGTGCTTAGGCTACCAAGCGCCGGTTGACGGGTCGATTAAGAAAGACAGTAAGTTACCTAAGATCATTGCGCCACACCTCGATCGTGAGCGCGATGCAACTTTCGTTTCACCTTCTTGGAGAACACGCAACATCTTACGGCGGTAAAGAAGTGCCGAAAGGCCAAGGGCGGACTGTTCCGGGTCGTTCTCTGGGACTTGTTGTCTCTGGGATTTGTGGTCTCTGGGACTTGGGTTGATTCTGGAAGCCAGGGTCGTTTTATGAGGCGCGGGCGATGCGTGCAACTTCGGCCCCGAAGTTTTCTGGCGAGTAGGTCTGGACGTGCTCTTGCGCGCGGTGGCCCATGGCTCTGATCCGCTCCGGGCTCTGTTGGCTCATCTCCGTGAGGCATCGGGGGAGCGCCCCTCGATCGGCGGGATCAAAGGTGAGTCCCGTCTCGCCGGGGAGGATGAGATCCTCCGCGCAACCGCAGCGGCGGGAGACGATGGCCGGGAGACCTGCGGCCATGGCTTCGTTGACCACGAGGCCCCACGGCTCGCGCGTGCTCGGGAGCACAAAGCAGGTAGCTGCACCGTAGAAGTCTGGGAGTTCGGACGATCTCTTGTGGCCGAAGAAATGGATACTTTCACGAAAGGCCGAAGCTGCGGCGAGGGAGCGCAGATCGGCGGCTTCCGGGCCGTCTCCGACCAGCGTGAGGCCCCATGTGCCGCCGCCGGCGCGGAACTCAAGATAGCTTCGGAGCAGGCCCACCACGTTCTTCTCGGGAGCGAGCCGACCGACGTAGAGAAAGGTGGGCGCGGGATGGGGATCTTGTCTGTCCTGAGGATCTTCTCTTCTGAGCAGATTTGCCCCTCTCTGATCGCGCATCGCCTCGGTGCGGAGACCCAGGCCGCGGTTGTCGACGACGTCATAGAAGCGCGCGATGCGGGGCGGAGGAAAGCCGAGATCTTCGAGGTAGCGCCTGTGCATTGCTCCGCCGGTGATGGCCCAGTCGAACAGAGATAGGATGAGAGCGCCCTTGATCCATTCCTTCCAACCGACGCGCACGTGGTCGTCGCGGGTGCTCTCGGTCATGAGCACGCTTTTGCTGCCGGAAAGCTTGGCCCAGAGAGCGGCCGCCAATCCAGGCAGCGTGTAGTACCCAGGGACAAGGACGACGGCGGGGTCGAGCTGGGACAACTCACGCCAAAGCGCGACGGCGAGGCGAAGCTGCCCCGCCTCTTTCCAACTGCTCCCGGGCATCAGGGTCGTGATCGGCAGGTCGGGGGGGAGGTCCTCGCGAAACTTGAGGCCGGCATGGACGCCGATGCCGCCGACGAGCTCGATGCCGACGACCTCGCCCCGGAGATCGGGGGTATCGACCAGGCCGCGAAATCGAGCGACATGGTATGCGTACCAGTCGATCCAGATGACGGCGACGCGGCACGGCCCTGAGATCCTCTCCGTCTGTTCGAAACGCTGGGGAACTGCCGCCGGCGCACCAAGGTCCAGCCTGTGCTCTTGCGCTAGGCTAGACACGGTGGTACCTCCGGTCGAGCACCAGGGTTTGCGCCCCTTGCTGAGCCGAGAGAGCGGGCCGGAGCCGACGCCTGGGTACTCGGAGCGCCCATCGCCACACCATCCAGCAAGGAGCCGAGAGAAGAATTGCGCGAAAGATGACGGCCTCCATCGTTTGCATTACGAGATAGATGGACAAGGCTGAGAGAATGGCGTACTGGCACGCCCAGGCGCGGCTGCCGGTGATTGCCTTTCGCCATACATAGCCGTAAGTCCAACCCAGGGCTGCCATGGCGGGCACGGCCAGCCACCACATTTCGACCCACAGATCTGCGATGACTCCTGGGGCCGAGCCGACCGCTCCGACCCAACCGAGGGCATCGCCGAAGCCTTCTCCTGTGCCGGCGTTGTTGAGCAGCTCGGGAACGCCGAAGTCCTCGTACTTGGTGGGCCAGATCGCGCTGGGGATGGGGCGTACCAGAACTTCGGCGAGATATCGACGCATCCAGAAGTAGTGGTCGCGCCGCTCGGCCGCCAGGACCGAACCTGTGCCGTAGATGAACTCGTTGCCGGTATCGGGTTTTTCGATCACATTGCTGACGTCGGTCTTTACGTCGAAGTCCGATCCGAGATAAATGCTGCCGCGGTTGGTGACTAGAAACAGGACCAGCCAACCGAGACCCAGACCCAGAGCGGCTGTGGCAAGAACGGGCGGACGCTCGGCTCGGTTGAGGTACCATCCCATGGCGACGATGACGACGATGGCAAAGGTTGGTCCGCGGCGCGCCATCAAGAGCGCCTGAGCGAGCCAGGGGAGGCCGAAGACGGCCATCAGCAGAAGGCCGGGAAGCCGGCGAGCACCGGAGGCAAGTGCCGAAACCGCCAGAAGGACGCCGACCAGAAGCAAAAGATTGCCGTCGCGGATGTACCCGCTATCGTCCCAACCGCCCCCGTAGGAAGCGCTGAAGGCCTGCACAAAGCCGCCGACGTTGATGATCGTAATCGACCAACAGCTGAGGCCGATGAGACCAAGGAAAGCGCTTCCGGCGAGCAGGCGACGGCAGCTCGCGGTGGAGAGAGCCTGCAACGGATCGCTCGGGCGGCGCTTTACGCGCACACCGGCGGCGAGGCAGCTGAGCACAAAGGCAAGGACGCCGAGGACGTTGAGACGCTGGACGTGGAGCATCTGGTCGCCGTCGAAGAAGCGCGCCAGACCGTCCGACGCGAGTAGGCGCGACGGCATCCAGCTATATAGGAAGGCCAGCATGGGGCCGATAAAGACGAGCGGATGGAAGACATCGCGGCTGCCGTCGAGTGCACAAACGACGGCAAAGGCGGCGATGCCGGCGACGGCCCAGAGGAGGAGCTCAAAGTACACGAGCGACGTCCTCCATGTCCGTCCGGCGCACGTCGCTGCCGCCGCTT
>CAXUIB010000031.1:0-16220 GCA_964250945.1 uncultured Acidobacteriaceae bacterium | reverse complement strand
CGATTTGTCGGGGGACGGCTTGATCGGGAGCCGGGTTAAGGGACCTCGGGTTTGCTTGCCGGTCGGCTTGCTGGACAGCGCGGACGACGCCGGCGCGAAAGCGTTGCCAGGTAAATTGTTCGGCGCGCGCCCGTGCCGCTCGTCGCATGGACGTGAGTTCGGATCGATGAGAGAGAGCCCAGCGGATGCGGTCGGCCAAAAGATCCGGACGTCGGGGATCGACGATAAAGCCCTGGACGCCGTCTTCGATCAGGTCCGGAGCTGCTGTCCGGGTTGTGCTCAGGATCGGCAGGCCCGAGCTGAGCGATTCCAGAAGGACCTGGCCAAAGCCTTCGGCGACCGATGGAAAGACAAACAGATCCGCGTCCCGGTAGGCCTCGACCAGATCTCCGGCGCTGACCGAGGGCCGGACTCTGACGCGAGCGCCACAGTCGCGAAACAGCTCCAGACCGTCGACCACGCGTCCACACACCGTGAGATGGACGTTGCTGTCACCGAGCAGACGCATCGTCTCGAGGAGGTACTTGATTCCCTTCCGCTGGTTGATCCTGCCGACAAACAAGAGCCGCAGCGGCGTTTGGGGGCTCGGAGGCCGGTCATATGCGGGTCCCGGCGAGAAGCGGTCGAGGTCGACGCCATAGGCAATCACCTCTATGCTGTCAGGGTCGGCCCCGTTCTCGATAAGCGTGTGCCGGGTAAAGGTGGACGCGACCAGGAAGCGTTTGGCGAGGCGAGTCTCATCGACCAGGCGGCGGAAGTCTGGTTCGGGCAGGGCGAGCTCCCACTCGGCCCCGAGCGAGGCGGCGCAATCCGGATGGTCGCGCAGCTCGTCGGCGAGGATACGGCGCATGCTCGCCGGATGAGGATGGAGCTGAAAGAGGATGCCTGCGCCCTTGTACTCACGGAAGGCGTCGTATCCATAGTAGGAGTAGCTGAGCAGACCGGCTGAGGTTTGGTTGGCGAGCCGGCCTGCTGTCCGGCCCAGCACCCGATCGGAGATCCGCATGGCGCGGCGGCGAACAGAAGTCGGAACGCCGGGCAGCTTCTCGAGCAAAAGCGAGAGGAGGCCGGTCGCAGGGCACAGTTTGACGAGGCCCGCAGAAAGATCAGGGTTGTTTCGCTGCTCGAGCAGCGTACGGAGAGACGACGGCATGCGATCGCTGAGTTTCTGCGCCCAGGCGCGCTCGGCCGGCCAATAGAGGTCGGTTACCAAGCGCTCCAGCATGCCTGCATCCGAGAGAGCGCGCGCGACCTGGTACGCGTCACGAGCTCCGCTTTGAACGACTACCAACTTCTGCTGATCCGTGCCGGACTTGGGCAGCTCTGGCGGCAGCGTCGATCGGGGTATCTGGATGGGTGAGGCGACCGGCATGGTTTTAGAGACGTATCTCCTTGGTTGGGACCTTTCTTTTAGCTTCCTGACAGGCTGAACAATGTTTCCCGGTTTCCTGTTGCTTCTTCTCTGAGTGTCTTCTCATCTCAGCCATCTTGGTCGCTGCACGCAAACGGTAGTTGCACGTAAACGGCCAAGCCTTGGGGCCCAACTCGTTTTAGATGGAAAGATTTTTTCTCCGTGACCCAAGCGCGGCCTCTATAAGATCTCGTCAAAGCACTGTTTCAACTGCTGGGCGGAGCTCCGCCATGTGTACTTCTGGGCCACCTCGCGACCCTTTTCTCCGAGTTGCACCCGCGCGCGAGGATCGGTGAGGAGGTCTCCCAGAGCACGGACGTGCGCTTGGGGATCTCCCGGCGAGACCAGAATGGCAGCTCCGGCTGAGATCTCGGGCAGAGAAGATGCATCGCTCGCTACAACGGGGGTTCCTGAGGCCATTGCCTCGATCACCGGGAGGCCGAAGCCCTCGTAGCGTGACGGAAACCACACGGCAGTTGCTGTCGCGTAGAGCGCGTGGAGTTCGGCATCTTCGACAAATCCAAGGAGGCGGACGTTGGCGCCGAGCGCTCTTGCACGCCCGGCGTAGTGGGGGTGGGAATGATTGACGATGGCGACCGGCACCCCAGGGAAGCTTCGGAGAAGATGTGGTAGGGCCTCAAGAATGAGGTCGGCGTTTTTGCGAAAGTGGAGGCCGCCAGGGACAAGGAGGAACGGCGTCTGCTGGAGCTTTACGCGCTCGAGATACTCGCGGCCAGCGGGCGGAACTGCCTGAAAGAAGTGAGGCGACACGGCATTCGGCACGACGCGCAGGCGGTCCTCGATGGCGGGGAAAAAGTGCGCCAGCCGCTCCGCCGAGAAGTTCGAAACGGTGTGAAAGAGGTCGGCTCTCTTCGCCAGCCGACCGAAGAGCATCCTCCACTTGAGCCTCTGGGTCCAGAACGCACGATCTCGGGCGTGTGCGCCGGCCTCAAAGTAAGCGGCATCGTGCGCTGTTACGACCAGGCGTGCGGTACGGGTCGGGACATACGACTCGGCGGTGCAGAAGACGATCTGCGCCTCGGTCCAGAAGATCTCGGCTCGGGGGCGGTCAAGGGCAAACCAGAGCGCCTGCTGTCGGGAGGTGTCCTGAGCAAATGTCGCGTAATCAAAAGTTGTCCATGGTCGACCGACGATGGGCAGCACACGATCTTTGTCGCGGGCATCGGCCAGAATGCGCAGCCGGACGTCCTTTCGGAGCGCAAGATGCTCGGTCAGCTGGCGCGCAACTCGACCAGCTCCGGTTGAAGCGTGGATGTTGCGCAAGTGAACGTAAGCGAGCACGTTCACGGTCTGGCTGCTCTGTTCGGGAGGATCCGAAGACCTCCGGGTGGAGTCAGGCGGGTGCGGCCCTGCTTCTTTTCGCAAGCGGAGGCGAGGTTCAGAGATCTGCTCTTCCGCAAACTGGGTCGGACCGGCGCTCATACCGTCTGCCTCCCATGAGAGCCAAAGATTCCAGAGATCCTCGCCTGAAAAGCTCTGCTCAGCCTCTGCAGCGTGGCCCGGTCCGGCAGCCACCCGCGCCGTCTTCCGAGGGTCACGAGAGCCCACAGCGCCGATGTCCAGATCAGCAGCATAAGAGTTGAGATCGATAGGAGCAGATCGGGACGGCGGGTGCGAACCGCTGCCAGGACGGAGAGGAGAACCGCGGTTCCCGTGGTCAACAGGAAGGTCAATGTCACACCTGCCGGTACGTGACCGCCGCGGGAGAGTGCGAGGAGCACAAGAGACGCTGACAAGGCGTGCGCCGCGAGGTAGATGGCCATGCCCTCGGCTGCCCCGCCACCGTGAAGCAGGAAGACCGTCGCGGCGAGAGCAACCGAGATCGCCCATGCCGTGTTGATCAGGCCGGTTGTCCTGATCGACAGGATGGTGAGCCTGGCCGCGGTGGGCGAGTTGCCCATATGGACGACTGCGATCGCAAGTGCGAAAGCGGTGGTCACGGCAGCGCCTCCGTACGATCGACCGTAGAGCAGCGTCAGCCCCCACGGAACAACCAGGATGCCGGCACCGGCAAGCAGCAGCGAAAGAAAGCTCGAGATGTAGGTGCACATGGCCATGACGTGCCCAGGTGTCGCCGGCTCGGCGCCATCGCGCTCTGCCATGACGGAGAAGCTGCTTTCTGTGAGCAGGCCTGGAACGAGCCCGACGATGTTGCGGAGCTGACTTGCGATCGAAAAAAAACCCATCTGCACGAGCGTGGTGTCGGAGCGCGCGACCAAGGACGCCAACCACCAGCCTGCCAGGTTGGCGCCGACCAGACTTGCAAGTTGCACCATGCCAAAGGTCCAGACCTCCCGAAGCATGGGGCCGATCGGCAAACGCCCTCGCGTAGGGAGGTCCCGGGCCGCGTCCGGGCGCAGGTCGGCTCGTGTAGCGGAGGCTTCCCGGAGATCTTCGCTCCCGTCTCTGAGACCGAGGGGACGGGCGAGGAGTATGCAGACAAGCACCGCGCCGGTGGTGATCGCACCCTGGGCCACGATCATGCGCACCGGGCTGTGATCGGCGGCGCTCGACGGAAGGAGCACAACCATGCCTGCGGCGACCAGAACGGAGAGCAGAATCAGCGGCCGCAGACGGCGTTGCCCGACAAAAAATCCGCGGGCACACTCGAGCAAGATCATGCCTGCAGCCGAAAACGCGGCCCATCGGAGAAGGCCGGTCAGACTGGATTTACCGAGCAGATGTGCGATGGGCCCGGCTCCGAGCCAGAGAGCCAGGGCAGCGGCCGCGGCGGAGACGGTTGAAACGATCACGAGCACGCGGGCCAGCGTCCCGTACCCCGGTCCACCGCGTGGATACTTGCCTGAGAATCGGGCCGCAGTCGCCCCAATTCCGCCAGCAGCATAGGTCGAGATATTGTTGGCTGTTGTGATTGCGAGGGAGTATGCGCCAAAGGTCGAGGCTCCACCCCACCGCGCCGCCAGGATATTTGCCAGAAAGCCGAATCCGCGCTCGATCAGAATTCCCGCTCCGAGCGCCGATGTGCCGGTGACCAGATGCTTTGTCACCTCTCGCGGGACGCCAGGGCGGAGGTCGGCCGCTCGGGAGCCGGACGAACCGGCCGAGCCGGACGACCCGATCTCTGCATCCAGGGAAGATCTCATGGTCTTTGCGTTGGTCGATACGGCGGGCGTTCCCTCCGGAGTCTCCGGCAAGAGATCGGGCGCGGCCGAGGAGTTGTTTGGGAGAACAGCGGAGTTCATGGCTAAACAGCAGTCTCCTCATGCTCTTCCGATGTTTGATCCTGCTTCAGGCGCACCCTTCCGGCAGATGTTGTCGGTTCGCTCGGCTCGACCTCGATATCGCGCTCCTCTGCCTGCCGCTTGTAACGGTAGTAGGAGGAGTAATAGCTTCCGCGACCTTCTTTGACCGGGTCGAAGTCATTCAGAATGGTCCCAATCAGACGGACACCGTCGTGCTCAAAAAGGTACCGCGCGGTTGTGGCCTGATCCCGATTGGTGACCCGTGCGCGAAAGACCAGAATGACTCCATCCGCGTGCCCGGCCAAGATACGCGCGTCGGCCATGTGAAGCATGGGCGGCGTGTCGATGAGAATAATGTCGAATTCGCGTGAAAGCCGGTCGATCAGGGTGGTCAGCTCCGGCGCGTGGAGCAGTTCAACGACCTCCTCCCGTCCGTTGCCGCAGGGAACAATGGAAAGGTTAGGGATGTTGGTGCGGGTCAGAAAAGTTTCAAGCGGAGCTTTGCTGACGTCGATCTCGCCGCGCAGGATGTCGCGCAGACCGGCATGGTTCTTGATGCCCAGCGCCCGATGGAGACCAGGCTTGCGCAAATCGCCGTCGACCAGGACGACACGGCGCTTGGATTGGCTCAGGGCGACTCCCAGATTGGAGACCACGGTCGTCTTTCCCTCGCTGGCGTTGGGGCTCGATACAACATAGGTCTTTGCCCGGTCGCTCGCACCGCTTGCGAGCAGGATCGAGTAGGTCGCGCTCCGGTACGCCTCTGCAACCACGGAGAAGTTGTCCTTCCAATGCGCGATACTGGCAGGCTGGTCGCCACCCCCAGATCCGATCTGCGCGCCCACGAGAGATCGGTCCCCGACGAGCGCGAGCGAGCCGGAGAGCGACGCGCCGAGCACGGGGCGACGTTCCGACCGTGACGACGGGATCACGCCCAGCTCCTGAACATGGAGGTGACGCTCCACGTCGCACGGCGATCGAAAGACCTCCGATGTGCGCTCCTTGAAGAAGACAAATCCCACACCAAAGAGCGAACCCAAGAGCACACCGACGCCTGTCGAGCTGCCGCGTCGGGGAGACACGGGAACCTTTGGAGCGCGGGCGGCGTCGACGACGCGCGTGGTCGTCATCTGCATGGCCGATGCGAAACCGGCTTCTTTGGCACGCTGCAGGAGCGTCTGGTAGAGATTCTGTTCGCTTTCCACCTCCTTCCGAAGCAGGTTGACCTGGCTGGTGCGGCCGAGTTCGGTCGAAACATTTCTCTCTTCCGAGTGGTAGGCCGAGGATAGGAGAGCCTCGCGATGCCGGGCCGAATCGTACTCGTTCTGCATCCGGCTCATCATGGTCCCGCGTTCTCGAGCGAGGTTCGCTTCCACCTCGCGGATCTCGCTGCGGAGGTGAACGACCTTGGGATTTTCCTCCGTAAGCGGCGGCACCAGTTCCGCGACGCGACCGCGGAGTTCGGCGAGCTTGGCCTCCTGCTCGCGATACGCAGGACTGTCGAGTACGTTGGGGAGCGAATCAGAAGCAGCCGAGGACGCGATCATGGACTGTGCCTCCTTGGCCATGCGATCTGCCTGGGCTTTCAGGAGCTCGGACTGCATCTGGCGGAGCCGGTCTTCAGAGACGCTGGTGTTCTCCTGGCTGAGCACCAGGCCATTTCCTCCGGTAGCTTCAACCAGTTTGCGCTGCGATTCTTCCGTCTTTTGCCGGACGTCCGCGAGCTGCCGCGTGAGCCATTCACTGGTTTTCTGCGCCTCCGCGGTTCGCGTCTCAAGGTCTTCTTCCTGAAATTCGCCGGTGAGGGTGTTGCAGAACTTTGCTGAAATGTCCGCGTTCCAGGAGTCGCACGTGACCTCGACGAGACGCGTCATGCCGAGCGGCTTCACCTTTACGCCTTTTGCGGCGTTGTAGACAAGTGCCTGGTAACTGAGCTTGTCCGTAGGGATATGGAGCGCCATCTTGATGCGGGAGAGAAGGTCGTCGCGGTCGATGGACGCCGGATGGGGGCCGGCTTCGAGCTTGCGCACGGTCCGCTCGATCAGGGCGTCGCTCTGGAGGAGCTTGATCTGGGTCTGGACGTAGGAGTCTGAGTTGTCCGCGCTCTGGCCTGTAGCCGAGACAGCGCGCATATTCATGAAATCGCCGTTGATGTTCTGGATGTCGAGCGAGGTCCGTGCGCGATAAACGGGAAGCGTATCAAACGTGAGAAGAAGCGCGAGGAGGCCTCCGGCAAGGGCAAACAGAAGCAGCACCCACCGCCGCCGAAGGAGGATGCGGAGGTACTCGAGGAGAAGATTTTCTTCGGGGCCGACCTCCGGCGAGCGCTGCGCCGGGACAGGGTAGAAGTGCCTTGGGTCGATCTCCGCCGTGATGTCGCGCCCGCCGTACACCGGAAGTCGTACTGGCGATCCGAAGCTGCGTCCGTTCAAGGAGTTGTCCTCCATTGTGTATCACCTGGTCCTGGGAAAGTGGCAACTGAAGTGCTGCAGATTACGGTAGAGCTTTGAGGCTGATTGTTAGTTCCACAACACCAACGGTTACCGGGCGTAGATGGCGACGCCCGTTGCCACTTGCAGAGCTGCCTCCGCGGCGCGTCGACCGGTCGATTTCGCGGAACTGTTCGGAACAAAGAGGACGTCGTTCGCATGAAGTTGCACGTCAGGTGCCTTTCCGTCAAAGATCTTCTGGATGTCGACCGGAATCTGGTCTACCTTGCCGGTTTGCCCGGCCGGGCCGGGTACGGGTCGAATAATGCGTGCTTTGTGGGGGGCTGCGTCGCGGTCGAGACCCTGGGCAAGGGAGACTGCCTGCACCAGCGACATCGCCTGCTCGTGCGAGGTCAAAGGGTAGCCCCCTGAACGTTTGACGTTGCCTACGACGTAGATAATTTCGGCCTTTGGCACCGAAAGCACATCGTTGGGTTGAACAAGGATGTTTTCCGCCGGGTGTCTACCGCCGATGAGGCTTTGGAGAGGAAGACGCGCCGTGCTGTACTGCCCGGTTGGATCCGTGATTGCCCCGGGCAGCGGAAGCGTTCCCCAGCGTACCTCTCGTGTAAGGATCAGATCGGATCCGGCATCTTCGCGGAGACCGCCTGCCATCGAGATGACCTCGATCAGGCGCTTTGGTCCCTGCAACTGATGCACTCCCGGCGTGTTCACCTCGCCGATAATGGAGACCGGACGGCTCTGGTCGTCGGTCAGATTGACCGAGATCTGCGGCGAGTTGATGTAGCGCCGAAGCTTGGTGGCCAACTCCTGTTTGAACTGCTCGATGGTCATGCCGCTTACGTTGATTCGGCCGGCGAGCGGCAGATCAAGAAAGCCGTTTGGGTCGATGCGGAGCGGCTTGTCGGAGATTTCGTCCATATCCTGGACGTGAAGGACCACCTGATCGCCCGGTCCGAGAACATAGTCCGGACTTACATCGAGAGCGCGAACGACCGGGGGCCGTACAGAACTTGGGACAGAAGCGCTGTTTCCAGAGTTCTGGGCGGAGACGCACACCCCTGCGAGCAGAAATAGAACGATCGCGAGAGCAGACTTGGGCACAGCAGACCTGGGCATAGCAGACCTGGGCATAGCAGACCTGGGCACAGCAGACCTGGATACAGTAGACCTGGGGTGAGAGTTGGTCATAATAGGAGGTACGGCAAGAGATCTGGTTTGGATGCGACTCATAGTGTGCTCAGGGCCGGGATCGTTTCCCGGTCTGTTTGAGTACAGTTGCAATTTGCTGGCCAAAGCATTTGGAGCGCGGACAGTCTACGGCTTCTACCTTTGGTTATCGGCAGATCTGACTTCGACTTCATGACTGTCCCGTTCTTGCACACTTTTCCGGAACGGAGCTGTTCCTCTGGGGTCACGGTTAACCTTTACAGATGCAAGCAGATCCTACTCTGGGTAAAGATTCTCCTATCAAATGCTCGCTTGTAACCGTAGTTTCACTCACGGTTGCGTGCTGGTGATCGGAGCCGCCGCCTCCGGCACGTTACGTCTGAGAGTGGCCGTCGGGAACGGCAGTAATGCCGGCGAGAAACCGGGCTCGGCGTCCAGCCGGTCTGGAGGACGCGGAGAGGCATGCCAGAGGGACCGGCGAGAACTAGGTTAGCGTTTTGAGTGGGGAGTGTCGGTCTGAGTTGGTAGCGTTACCGGGGCTCGAACCCGGACTCTTCGCCTTGAGAGGGCGACGTGTTAACCAGTTACACCATAACGCCACATCGGAGTGCACAGCCCGCGCAGACCGCCAGGAGACCGACCAGGAGACCGACCAGGAGACCGACCAGACCCATCCAAGACCGGCTCCGACATCAGAATACTATATCAGGCAGCCCCAGGTGGACGTACACCTTTGTGCCGCGGCTTTGTCGCCCGTTCTCTCGACGGTGTGGGCGGCCCGAGCGCAGACGAACTCTCCGGCTCTGGGAGATGCGTCGAAGCGACCCGCGCTCAAGGAGAAGAACCTCCATATCCTAAACGGGCCAGTAGAGAGGTTTGGGGAGCGTAGCCTCTTTGACCTACAGACCGGCCTTCTTTGACCTACAGACCGGCCTTCTTTGACCTACAGACCGGCCTTGCGACCTACAAACCGAGTTTTTTGACCTCGTCGTTGTAGTACTTGCGGTAGAGGATGTCCCATTCCTGGGAGCCTTCGAGGATGATCTTGCGCTGGGCCGAGATCTTCAAGCGGGCGGCCTGATCGATCTTCAACTCGTCCGTCAGGAGCTTTTCGAGCGCCTTGCGCGCCTCCTGCCGGATGGTGTTGCGGTCCTCCTTGAAGTCGACCTCGGGGATCTCGGCCAGAGTGTCCGCGACCGTATGGGCGAGCTTGTTCAGCTTGTCGCGCGAGATCCTCACAAGACCGCCTTGTACTGCGCGACGAGCTTCATTTTGACTTTTTTGAACATCTCCGGGTAGCTGACGCCGCCCTTGTGCATCTCGTCCTGAATGGCTTCAAGGATGACGCGAACCTCGTCGTTGATCCTGTCCTCGAGCGACAGCTCTTCGGTCATCGCCGCGGTCAATCGATCGTTCACCAAGGCCGGCTTCGCGGTCTCGATCATCTTGGCTTGGACGAGGTGTTTTGCCGTCTGGCGCGCAAGATACCCAACATAATCCCTGGAAAAAATCATGGCTCTCCCTGACTATATCACTCTGAAACGGAGCAGCTTACTCCATCTCTCGAGGTCCCGCAGCCTCCTTTTAGAAAACCCCGCGCCTCTTTTTAGAGAACCCGGCGCCTCTTTTTAGAGAACCCGCTGCCTCGCTTGGAGAACCCGCAGCCACCCTCCAGGCGAGGTTCTGGGTACCTCCGGCGGGCACTCCCGTACTTACCTTGTGCACTGTCCGGCGCTTTCTGCGAAAATAGAAGCCTCATGCTCCCTGACAATCTCATCACGCTGAAAGACGACATGGTGGCCTTTATCGCCGGCCACGGCATGCGCCGCGTTCCTGCCTACGTCACCGAAGAGGTCCCTACGGTGGTCTACGAAGAGGAGACACCGGACAGCTGGAAGGATTTTGTAGAACACGCAAAGGCCTCCGGCGCCATCTTTCTGACGATGAGCGAGGTCATCCTGGAGAAGTCGGACATCGCGATTCTGCTGGAGCAGATCCGCGAGGGAAGCTTTCCGGACGACGCCGCACCGGAGATCGACGATGCCGAGTACCTGGTGAATCACGTGGGCAAGATCGGATATCTGCAGCTCGGATTTGCGCACCAGGGTGTGATGTTTGTCTTTGAAACGGCGACCGAGTGGTACGACCGATTTCAGGACCTGATGGAAGCCGTCTCAGAGCTGGGTGGCCTGGTCGCGGACGATCGCGACGACGAATAGCTGTCTTTCCAAGTCTCGCCGGAGATGCTGAGCGGCGCCGATGGACCCGCAACCTTGCCCGACCTGAACGCACCGCCCGACCTGAACGCATCGCCCGACCTGAACCCACCGCCCGACCTGAACGCATCGCCCGACCTGAACCCACCGACCGACCGCAGGACCTGGGTTGTCACTTCGGCCGATCCGGAGCTAGTCGAGAGCCTGGCCGCGCATCTGGGATGTCCGTCCGCGATCGCTCACCTCCTTGTCTCGCGAGGCATGCGGTCCGCGGCCGAAGCCGACGTCTTCTTCCATCCGTCGATCGACCATCTCCACGCGCCGGACAGGATGCTGGGGGTGGAGCAGGCGGTACGGCGCATCCAGAGCGCCGTCCGCAATCGCGAGCCCATCCTTATCTATGGCGACTACGACGTCGATGGAACGACGGCAACCGTCTTACTGAAGACCGCAATCGACCGGATATCGGCGGCGGGCGAGCCGACCCTGGTGACCTGGCACGTTCCGCACCGTATTCGTGAGGGGTACGGGATGCAGGCGGGCCGGCTCGCCGAGGCGGCTGGGGCGGGCATACGTCTGGTCATCTCGGTAGACACCGGGATTCGGGCGTTTGCGGCGGCGGCCGAGGCGAGGTCGCTCGGCCTGGACCTGATCGTCACCGACCACCATCTTCCGGACGGCATGGCGGGCGTTCCGGAGGCGGTGGCCGTGCTCAACCCGAGCCAGCCGGGATGCCCGTATCCCTCTAAAAGCCTGTGTGGGGCGGCGGTCGCGTTCAAGCTCGCGCATGCTCTTCTGCTGGCGCATGCGCGAGCTCAGCCGGACGCAGCGGCCGCGGTCGGACATCTGAACACGCGGATCTTGCCGAGCTTTCTCAAGCTGGTCGCGATCGCCACCATCGCGGACGCCGTTCCGCTGACAGGGGAGAACCGCGTTTTGGCCTCCCTGGGGTTGCGTGAACTGGCGCATCCGGTCCAGCCGGGTTTGCGAGCCCTGATGCGCGTGGCCGATCTGCCGCCGGATCGTGCGCCGACCAGCGCGGAGGTTGGGTTTCGCATCGCTCCGCGGATCAATGCCGCGGGTCGGATGGACGTTGCCGATGATGTGATCGAGCTGTTTCTTACCCGCTCGCCCGAGCGCGCAGAGGAGCTCGCCGCCAAGCTCGACGGTCTGAACCAGGACCGCCGCACCACGGAACGCGAAGCTCTCGACGCGATCGAAGAGCATCTGCGGACGCTGGTCGACAGCACATCGGGCGAGTACCCGGCGGAGACTCTGGTGCTCGACCACCCGGACTGGCATCGCGGCGTCCTGGGGATCCTGGCGTCGCGGGTGGTTGACCGGACGGCGCGACCTGCGCTCGTGCTCACCCACCAGGATGGAGCGGCGCACGGCTCCGGCCGGTCGGTCCCCGGATTTCACCTTCTGGACGCTCTGGCCGCCGCGCACGCGGTGGCATGCGATCAGGCGCCCGCTGCGACGCTGTTTCATCGCTTCGGAGGCCACGCCCATGCCGTCGGTTTCTCGCTTCGGTCCGAGCACGTCGCTCTGCTGCGCGATCGTCTACGGCAGCACGGCGCCGGGATCCTCACCGGACCTGTGCTCCGGCCGCCGAGGTTGGCGGACGCTGAAGTTCTGCCGAACGCGCTCTCGGGCGAGCTTGCCGCGTGGCTGGGGCGCTGCGCCCCCTTCGGCAATGCGCATCCTGAACCGACCTTTGTGACGCGAGGACTGACGCTGAGCGGACCGGTTCGGCTGATCAAGGATCTCCACCTCTGCCTGCAGTTGACTCCCGCCTCGGGTGGACCGCCCATTCAGGCCATTGCCTGGTCGCGGGCCGGCCAGTCTCGGTCCGTGCACTGGCCGACGCGCGCCCTGGAGCTCGACCTGGGCGCGGGTTCGGTGGTCGACGTCCTCTACCGTCTGCGTCCTCGATCGGACCAGTGGTTCTCCGGCCTGGAGCTCGAGATCGTGGATCTCCAGGCCTCCGAGTCTCCGGCGCCAGTCCCAAATCCGGATTAGGGACCGAGCGTAAACCGCATCTCTGCTTCGTTTTGCGAAGGTGCGCGTCTTATATACTGCGACTTCTGTCCTATGCCTACCGCCACCACAGTCGAGACAAAACGCAGTTCGTCCCTGCTCCGGTGGAGTTTGGTTGCAGTTCTGGGGATCGGCGCGCTTTTTTACATTCGGTCGCTCACCGCGCCGGATGTGGAGGTGCGGGTTTCGCCGGTGACGCGGGAAAATCTGATCAGCTCGGTTTCGACCAACGGCAAGGTGGAGCCGATCCATGAGTTTCAGGCGCACGCCTCCGCCCCGGGTATTGTGCAAAAGGTGTATGTCGGGATTGGGCAGCACGTCAAGGCGGGCGAGCTTCTCCTGAAACTCGACGACTCCGAGGCGGTGTCGCGCCTGGCAGCATCCAATCTGTCGCTCCGGACGGCTGAAGCAACGTTGAACGATATTCAGCACGGCGGCAGCCAGGACGAGCGCATCGGGAGCTCCGGCGAACTTGCCCGGGCGCAGCTGGCACAGAGCCAGGCGGCGCAGAGTCTGGCCGCGCTGAAGCAGCTGCAAGCGAAAGGCGCCGCATCAACGGGCGAGATCGCCGGCGCCCAGCAACGTCTCGATCTCGCCAACAGCACGCTTCAGAGCGCACAACAAAGGTCGACCGGGCGCTTTGCGACCACCGATCGGCGCCGGGCCGAGGCACAGTTAGCCGATGCCCGCGCCGCGGTAAGCGCCGCAGAGGTCGGCTACAACAATCAGAACGTCCGCGCGCCGTTCGCCGGCACCGTCTACGCCATTCCAGTCAATGCCTATGATTTCGTTCCGGCAGGCGAAGCTCTGCTCGATCTCGCCGACCTGAATCAGATCCAGGTGCGCGCGTACTTCGATGAACCGGAGATCGGCCGGCTGACGGCGGGCCAGGCGGTCAAGATCGTCTGGGACGCCAAGCCCGGGCAGGTCTGGCACGGCCACATCGAGATCGCGCCGACCACCGTCATCACGTACGGCACCCGCAGCGTCGGGGAATGCCTGATCACGGTGGACGACGCGCACGGCGATCTTTTGCCCAACACCAATGTCACGGTCACGGTGACGACGTCGCAGCGGTTCAATGTCCTCAGCATCCCGCGCGAGGCCCTTCATATCGAGGGCGGCCTGAACTACGTGTTTCGCGTCGTCGGGCGCAAACTCGCGCGGACCCAGGTCGGCGTAGGTGTGGTCAACCTGACACGCGTCGAGATCACGTCCGGCTTGACCGAAAAGGACACTGTGGCCTTGAACGCCACCAGCAATCGCGACCTCATCAACGGGCTCCGGGTGAAGCCCATCGAATGATCGGCACACAGCAGCAAGTTCGGCCGAGACTTGCGGTTTCTGTCGCCTTTGCCGCGCTTCTATGCGGCAGTCTTCGCGCCGAAAACGCCGCCGCGGAACGCGCTTTGCTGGACGGCCGCATGGAAGACGCAACCCGGATGGTGCAGACGACGTTATCTCAGAATCCCTCCGACCCGTCGGCGCACCTCTTGCTTTGCCGCGTATTTTACGCGCAGGAGATGACGGACCGAGCGATCGAGCAGTGCGAAGCAGCCGCCGCGGCCGATCGGGCGAGCGACATCTATCTGTGGCTGGGACGCGCCCAGGGCAGAAAGGCGGCAAAAGCTAACCCCCTCAGCGCGTTTGCGCTGGCACGTAAGGCGCGCAGCTCTTTTGAGACAGCGGTCGCCATCGACGGCGCCGATCTCCCGGCGCTGACCGATCTCGGCGAGTTCTACGTCAACGCTCCATCAATCGTCGGGGGTGGTCTGGACAAGGCGCGCGCCCTTGTGCCGCGGATCATGGCGCTGTCCCCCCGACGCGGCCACCAGCTGCTCGCTCGCATCGCCGAAAAGGCAGGAGACCTGAAAGGGGCCGAAGCCGAGCTGCGCCTCGCCGGACGATCGCCCGAAGCGCTGGTCGATCTTGGCTACTTCCTGGTGCAGCACAACCGCGTTGAGGAGGCAGTCCCCGTCTTGACGTCGGCGATCGAAGCGGATCGCGCCCACGATGCGGCGCTGGTAGATGCCGCCGGTACGCTTACCCTGGCCGGACGATCACCGCAACTCGCAGTTCGCGCTCTGCGGGAGTACCTCAGTTCGCCGGCAAAGTCCGATGCGGCGCCGGCCTTCAAAGTGCACCTGCAACTTGGCGACCTGCTTACACGGTCTGGCGATCGCGCGGCCGCCGGACGGGAATACGCCGCCGCGGCCAGCCTGGCTCCAGCCTTTGCCTCGGCACGCGCCCGCGCTAGCAGCAACGCGTCGTTGCGTCCCAAGCTACCATGGTCTGACGCCGCGTCCGATAGAGTCCAGACGGAACCCGGTACAGGAGCACCTCTGCAGGCATGATTGAACGTCCGCGCATGTGGTTGCGCCTCTTTCTAATATCCGTTTTAGTTGGTCTCGGGACGACTCTGGGGCACGCGCAGATCACGCTCACCACGGCGGTCGATCTGGCGCTGCGCAACAGTCCGCGGGTCCGGTCCGCCGAGGCCGAAGTCAACAAGGCTCGGGCTGTTCTGGCCGGGACGCGCGACGTATACATTCCGACGCTTGTGGGCGGATCCGGCCTGGGATACTCCTACGGATTTCCGCTCGGACAGCCGACGATCTTCAGCTTTCAATCGCAGAGCCTGCTCTTTTCGTACTCGCAAAAGGACTACATCCGGGCCGCGCGCGCCGGTCTCGAGGGCGCCAACCTGGGCTTGATGGACGTCCGTCAGGCGGTTGCCGAGGACGCGGCCTTGACACATATCGCGCTGACCCGTGACCAGGATCGCCAGCTGGCGCTTCGGCAGGAGAGTGAATTCGCCGGCCGTCTGGTCGGCATCGTCAACGATCGCCTCGCAGCCGGCGAAGACACGGCCATCGGCCTGACCACGGCCAAGCTGACTGCGGCGCAGATTCATCTTGCGCTGCTGCGGGCGGAGGACGATGCCGCAGTCGACGCGGCCCACCTTGCCCGGCTGACGGGGCTGCCCGCGGCGGGTCTGACCACTGCACCGGCCAAGCTGCCAAACGTCCCGTCGGGATCAGCGTCGGCACAGGGGATGGCGGCGCGTGGATCGGAGCCGACCTCTCCAGCAGTTCAGGCCGCGTTTGCCAACGCACGATCGAAGCTGCAGCAGGCCTTTGGCGACGCCCGCTACGTCTGGCGTCCACAGGTCGCGTTTGCCGCTGCGTACAACCGCTTCAGTAACTTCAACAACTATCAGGAGTACTACGGCCGGCGCGACGCTGCGGGAAACCAGCTCGAATTCCAATTCAACGCCGCTGCGATCGGCATTCAGATCAGTCTGCCTGTGGTCGACGCCGTCCACAAGGCGCGGGCGAGAGAGACCGCGGCCGACGCCACGCACGCACAGCAGGACGCGGAGGTGATTCGCGACGAGTTCCTGGAGGGCCGGCTCCGCGCGCGGAGGTCGCTGGTCGAGCTCGCCGCTCGCGCCGAAGTTGCCGAACTCGATCAGCAGCTTGCCCAACAGCAGATTGATGTGCTTCTGGTGCAGCTGAATGCCGCGGCAGCGGGGCCGAATGGCGCTCCCATGACCCCCAAGGACGAGCAAAACGCTCGCATCGCCGAGCGGGAACGAGCTCTGAGCCTGATCGACGCTCGCTACCAGATGCAGCAGGTGCAGATCAATCTCTTGCGCCAGACCGGTCAACTCGAGCCCTGGCTAAAATCGGCGGCGCTGATGCCCTAA
>CAXUIB010000030.1:0-19358 GCA_964250945.1 uncultured Acidobacteriaceae bacterium | reverse complement strand
AAACGGCCATGAGAGCTGTGTTCTCGCTATACACCTACAGGAGAACCGCTCTAGCTGTGCCGATGAGCGGATTGACCAGGCTGGCGCGGTCGTGCGGCGGCGCCGGTTGGGCCCGCGGCGGTCGATGCAAGTGCCAGCCAGCCAGTCATGGGAGCACCGAGGACCGCGAACAAGGGCGAGATGTTCATGCTCCCAAGAGTACGGCAAGCGATGGGACGTGGAGCCGACGTTGAGTTTGGGGCCGTCGGCTTGGGTACTTTGGGCTTGCACCTGTACCGCTTTCGTCTGGTGAAAATCCGCGGCTCTGAGAGAATAGAAAGATGGTTGCCGGCGAGAAGATGGGTTCCGATGTGGGAGGGCAGGGGTCCGCCTCTGCGCTGAAGACCTTGGCTGAAAGCGTGTTGGCAAAGGCGCTCCGGGCGGGCGCGACCGATGCGGAGGCGGTGGTGTACGAGGGCGAGGAGTTCTCGGCCCTGGTGCGGCTCGGGCAGGTGGAGACTCTAAAGGAGTCAGGGTCGCGGGCGGTGGGTCTGCGGGTGTTTATCGGGCAGCGTGTCGCGAGTACGTGGTCGTCGGATTTCGCGGACGATTCGATCGCGCGTCTGGTGGAGGGTGCCATTACGCTCGCGAAGATTACGAGCGAGGACCCGTTTGCGGGGCTTCCTGACGCCGGGGAGTGCGGCCAGGCGCCGGGCGGGGCGGCTGCGCAGGCACTCTACTTTGAGGATGTGAACGAGATGCCGCCAGGGGAGCGGATCGAGGTGGCGCGGCGGTGCGAGGCGGCGGCGATGGCGTTTGACACGCGCATCCAGAACTCAAGTGGCGGCGACTTCGATACGGCGACCTCGCACAAGATTCTGGTCAACTCGCGCGGGTTTACGGGCGAGTATCGGCGGTCCTACTGCGGATTCTCGGTTGCGCCGATCGCGCACGACAACAAGGGGGCGATGCAGCGGAATTACTGGTACTCAAGCGCCCGGACGGTGCGCGGGCTCGATCTGCCGGAGACGATCGGCCGGATCGCGGCGGAGCGGACGCTGCGGCACCTGGGCGCGCGCAAGGTGAAGACGCAGAGGGCGCCGGTGGTGTTTTCGCCCGAGATCGCTCGGTCGGTGATGGGATCGATCTTTTCGGCCGCAGAGGGCGACGCGATCTACCGGAACGCATCGATGTTCAACGGGATGCTAGGCGAAGAGGTGGCCGGCGAGAACATCACGGTGGTGGACGATGGCACCATGGTGTTTGACCGGGTGCTTGCCGACGGAAGCACGATGCGGGTCGGCGGATTTGGGACGTCTCCGTTCGATGGGGAGGGTCTGCCCACGCGGCGGACGGTGATTGTTGAGCGCGGCGTGCTCAAAAATTATGTGATGAACACCTACACCGCACGCAAGCTGGGCATGCAGTCGACCGCGAATGCGTCGCGCGGTCTGGCGGGCAATCCCGGGACAGGGTCGCACAATTTGTATCTTGAGCCGGGCGCGATGACGCCCGAGGAGATTATCGGCGGCGTCAAGGACGGCTTGTATGTGACCGAGACGATGGGGTTTGGCGTCAATCTGGTGACGGGAGACTACTCGCAGGGCGCGAGCGGGCTGTGGATTGAGAATGGGGAGCTGGTGTACCCGGTTGAGGAGATTACGATCGCCGGGAACTTGAAGGACATGTACCGAAACGTGGTCGCGGTCGGCAATGATCTCGTGTTTCGCGGATCGGGCGCGGCCCCGACCATCCGGGTGGAAGGCATGATGATCGCAGGCGCATAGATTCTGCTAAAGTTCTGCCGCGACTTGCCGATAATCAGGAAGGGAAGGAGCGGAGACTGGGCAGACGATGCTGCTATCGATAAACTCGGCAAACTCGGCGAATTCGGCGAATTCGGCAGATTCAGCTAGGACGGCGGGGAGCTTTCTGTTCCGGCACGCGGCAGAGTTCGGGCCGGAGGTGGCGCGCGAGGTCGTGCGTGCGATCCCCGATCTGCCTGGAGTCGTCTGCCTCTTCGGGCACGGCGAAGTCGACCGGCCGTACCTGACGCGGACAGGGAGCTTGCGGCGGAGGGTCGCGCGATTGCTGGATCCGCCGGAGGTGGTCGGGCCAGACGGCGTGCCCGCCCCATCGAAGCGCCTGAACTTGCGCGATCGCGTGGCGCGTGTGGCCTGGTCGGTAACCGGGTCGGAGTTTGAGTCGCTGCTTCTGCTCTACGACAGCACGGCGGCCATCTTCGGGTACGCGGAGGCGCGCCGTCGGCTGAAGCTGCGCACGCCATACTTCGTCCGGCTGACGACCGAGCATGCGCACCCGCGCGTGTATGTCACCAATCGTCTGTCCCGGCGAGGGTTGGAGCAGATGTACGGTCCGTTTCCGTCGCGGATGGCGGCGGAGCGATACGTCGAGGCGGTGCTCGATCTGTTCAGGTTGCGGCGTTGTTATGAAGATCTGGAGGTCTTTCCCGAACATCCAGGATGCGCCTACGGCGAGATGAAGAAGTGCATGGCGCCGTGCAACATGAGCTGCTCGGCCGAGGAGTACGCGAGCGAAGCGCGAGCGGTCAAGAGCTTCTTCGACACGCATGGCGAGAGCCTCTTGGCGGAGATCGCACGCGAGCGTGAGCGGGCTTCGGACGAGATGGATTTTGAGCAGGCCGCGGCTCTGCATCGGCGTTGGGAGAAGGTGAAGTCGGCAGCGTCGCTGGCCGACAGTCTGGTGCGGCCCGTGCCGGAGGTGCGCGCCGTGGTCGTGCAGCGGGCAGCGTCGTCCGCGGAGGTCGATGCGCCGGTCGGGGAAGAGGCGGCCGTGTTTTTTCTCAGTGCCGGTCGGCTGGTCGGACCGGCGCGGCTGAGCACGCTTGGGGTGCGGGCCGTGCGCGAACAGACCAGCGTCGGATCGAGCCTGTTTGCGCAGCCGCTGATGCTCGCGGCGGTGCCTCTCCCGGGCCAGGCGAGCGACGTACCGTCCGAGGCCGCGGCCTCTCCGGAGGTGCGCGCCGGCCGGGTGCTGGAGGATCTGAAACAGCGGACGGAGGCGCCGGGGAGACGCGATCTCGCGCCCCTGAGCGATCATCTGGCGCCCTTGAGCGATCACCTTGCGCTCCTGAGCGACCATCTCGCGCTCTTTCGACGGTGGTACTACCGTCCCGAAAAGCAGCGTGGAGGCGAGGTGTTTCTGCCCCGCGCAGACGGGAGCTGGCCTTTCCGGGCCATTCTGCGCGGCGCGGCGCGGGTAGTTCTCGGCGATCCCAAGGCGATGGCCGAGACGGATCGGGAGGCGGCCAGGACGATCCGCGCAGCCGCTCGCACCAAGGTGCTGCACGAGGGCAGGCCGGAGGTGGAGCGCGTCGTGCCGGTGATCGAGGCTCCAGGCACGTATCGGAGCCGACGGCGAAAGGCGCTGGCAGGGAAGGAGGTGGCGCCCTGATCCCCCGGCCGACAACCCTGCGCTGGTAGACTTTTGCCTCAGGGGGGATCTCTGGTGGTTGAGCTGGCTTTTTCGATCCTGGCTTCGGACTTTGCGCATCTCGCGGACGAGGTCCAGGCGGCCGAGCGCGGTGGGGGGACCATTGTGCATGTAGATGTGATGGACGGGCATTTTGTGCCGAATATTACCTTTGGGCCGCCGATGGTGGAGGCGCTTCGGCCGGTGACCAAGCTGCCCCTCGATTGCCACCTGATGATCGAGGATCCGGATCAGTTTATTCCGGCGTTTGCCGAAGCCGGGGCGGATATGATCGGCGTTCACCAGGAGGCGTGCCGGCATCTCTACCGGACGCTGCAGCTGATCGGACAACACGGAATGCTGCCAGGGGTCGTCATCAATCCCGCGACGCCGATCGAGACGTTGGTGGAGGTGCTGCCGATCGTGCATCACGTGCTGGTGATGAGCGTGAATCCGGGCTTCGGCGGACAGAAGTTTCTTCCGCTGGCGGTGGGGAAGATCCGGCGTTTGGCCGAGCTGCGGCAGGCCATGGGGTTGAACTTTCGCATCGAGGTGGATGGCGGCGTCGCTCACAGTACGGTCGCGGAGGTCGTCACAGCAGGAGCCGACATGCTGGTTGCGGGGTCGGCAGTCTTTCAGCCCGGCAAGACGGAGGAGCATGCACGGGATCTGCTTCGGCTGGCGCGGGTGGCCGCAGGCGAGGCGTAAGTTGGATTGTCGCTCCGGGCGCTGATCCCGGATGGAAGTGCGTGAGTACTTCGGAACCGGTCTGAACGGGCACTGCGTCCGAAGAGTGAATAGAATGAAGACAGAAGAAGGAAGACAGCTGGCCGGCACATCGACACCGGGCGGCGATGAGGGCGAGAGATCAGGATGGGGAAACAGAGCTTTTTTCCGAGTGTCAAGTCCGGTGTTGTGGCAGGGATTGCGGTTGCGGCGGCGTTGCTGGCGCCACCCTCGGGTGCGCGGGCGCAGGTAACAGGGTCGTCGCAGACCTCGACCGACGCCAGTGGCAAGCCGACGGAGAGCGTTACGCTCTCGGCGCCGATCAAGGGCAAGAAGAAGGACGAAAAGGTCGTTCAGTCCAAGGACACCAGGAAAGCCGTCCGCAAGGAGAAGAAGCTCGATCCGCTGGCGGGCAAGGACGCAAATCTGCCGGACAAGCAGCTCTACGACAAGGCGGTGGACGCGACCAGGCACGGGCACTTCGATCTGGCGCGGCTGGAGCTGCAGAACCTGCTCGCGACCTACCCTGACTCGCAGTACCAGATGCGCGCAAAGCTGGCGATCGCCGATAGCTGGTACAAGGAGGGCGGAACCGCGGCCCTGACGCAGGCCGAGCAGGAGTACAAGGACTTCGTGGTTTTTTTCCCGAACGCTCCGGAGGCGGCCGAGGCGCAGATGCGGATCGGCGACATCTACTTTCGGCAGATGGACAAGCCGGATCGCGATTACGCCAAGGCGATTCATGCGGAGGAGGAGTATCGCCGCATGCTAACGGACTACCCGGATTCGAAGCTGGCTCCGCAGGCAAAGCAGAAGCTGCGTGAGGTTCAGGAGGTCCTGGCCACGCGCGAGTCGAGCATAGCCGCGTTTTATGCGACGCGCGAGAACTGGCCGGCGACGATTGCGCGCTACCAGACGGTGGTCGATACGTACCCGCTCTACAGCCACATGGATGACGTTCTGGTGGGCATGGGGGACGCCTACGAGTCCGAAGCGCGGCTGGTGCGGGCCCAGCATAATCTGCCGGAGGCGGGCAAGGCGAAGCTCGAAAAGACGTACGACGACAAGGCCGCCGCGGCGTACACCAGGGTGGTGCTGGAGCACTCGGCTTCGCCCCACGTGGAAGATGCAAAAGATCGTCTGGCGGCGATGAATCTGCCGATTCCGACGCCTTCGGTCGAACAGGCGCAGGCAAGCAATGCGCTCGAAAACAGCCGGCAGCAGTACGACCTGCGCAAGCGTGCCGAGTTGCTGGTCTTCCGCAAGGCGGACGTCGTCCAGGCGGCGCGTGTGGGCGACCCGCCGATGGTGGATCCAAAGCCGACGATGGCGCCTGCGGTGACGCGACAGATCATCGCGGACTACAACTCTGCGATGGGCGTAAATATGGTGGTGGATGGGACGTCGGCGGCGTCTGCGCCGGCAGCCGAGGCGCCCGGGCCGAGGGACAATGCGACCCCCGCATCGACCCCAGCGCCGGCGCCGCTCGCGCTCTCCGATGTTTCGTCGGCGGACACCTCAAACACCGGCGGTTCCGTGGGGACGGCAACGACCGTCACTCCAGGAGCGACGAACGGGATGTCGGTTGGAGCTCCCGGGGCGTCGATGGGCGCCGAGGTTCTTACCCCAGGCGTGAACGGCAACGTCCCTTCCCCAGCCGCGGCGACGGGAGCGCAGGACCCCAACTTCGGTCTGCACGGCGTCCATCCGGAGAACGCAGCTCCGCTGCCGCCCGTCGAAAAAGTAGGGGCGGCGCCCGATGCGGTCAACGACATTCAACCCGGTGCCTCGCCGGCCGCGCAGGCTCCGCGAGCTGACGGCAAAAAGGAGAAGCCGGAGTTTGACAAGAGCGACGAATCTTCCAGCAAGCACAAGAAAAAGAAGGGCATCAAGAAGATCGATCCGTTCTAGATCGCTGAGATCCGTTCTAAACGCCCGCAAGGGGCCAGGCCTTATTCTGCGGCTGAGCCCCGGATGTCTGTTCCATTCGTGAACAGACGCCGGACGGACTCGCGGAGCTGCGTCCGAAAGCCGGTGCGCAGCTCGCCCAGAACGGGACGGAGCGAAACCGTAGGCACGCTTTTTCTGCCGTTTAGTGCGAGACCCGTTCCTGGGGAGAGACATAGGCTCAGCTAGGGCTTGACAAGGGTCCGTGCACTCAATAAAAATCGCTTCTGCTCCGATTAGGACCGCAAGACAAACGCTCAACTTTGATAGACAAGCGGTCCTAGGAATCGCCGGAGTTCTGTACTCGATCTGCTTTGGAGGCAATTCTGATGAAGTTCGCTCGATCCGCCGGTGCAGCCTTGCTGTGTGCAGCATCCCTGCTTTTTCCATTCGCCGCCTTCAGCCAGGCGACCAACTCCGGCGACATTCGCGGCGTGGTTACCGACTCGACAGGAGCGGTGATCCCGGACACCACCGTGACCGTGACCAACGTCAACACCGGCGTGACCAAGGTCCTCCAGACCAATTCGGATGGGCTCTACGACACCTCGTCCATCGTGGTCGGAACCTACAGCGTGACGTTTGAGAGGGCGGGTTTCGGAAAGTTCGAGCGATCCTCGATCACGCTGCCGGTCGGCACATCGACGGTCAACGCCGTGCTCCAGGTGGGCGGCACCACGCAGGAGGTGGTGGTCAACACGGACATCCCTCTGCTCGAGACCGAGTCGGGGACCCAGCAGACAACGCTCGAAGCGAGATCGATGCAGGCGCTGCCGAACGTCGGTCAGAACTGGGAGAACTTTGCGATTCTTATCCCGGGCTCCTCGGGTGTCGCCGGAGGCGTCAATCCGGGGCAGCAGATCTCCGCCAACGGCAACCTGCCTTACAGCAACGTGCTGGCCGATGGTGCGTCGGTAACCCTCGGGACCAGCGCCAACGCAGACGTCAACGTGTTTGAGACCGTGCAGGAGGTGCAGATCTCGACCTCCGCCTTCTCGGCGCAGTACGGCGTCGGCGGCATCATCTTCAACCAGATCACCAAGGGCGGAACCAGCCAGTTCCATGGCTCAGCCTACGAGTTCTTCCAGAGCAGCCAGTTCAATGCCAACGCCTATCAGTTCGGCGGAATCGGCCACAGTCTTTCATCACTTCACTACAACAACTTTGGCGGGTCCATCGGCGGACCGGTCGGCATACCCCACACTGGCCTGGGTAAAAGGGCATTTTTCTTCTTCGACTACGACCAGATCATCAATCACAGCGCCACCAACCAGTTCAATGACGTTCCTTCCGTGGACGTCCTGAACGGTATCTTTACCGCGAAGAACATGCAAACGATCTACGACCCGACCACCCAGGTGCTCGCCACTGACTCAAAGGGCAACCAGTATCCGATTCGGCAGTCGTTCGCGAGCGAGTACGGCTCCAACAGCATTCCTTCCGCTCTGTTTGACCCAGTGTCAGCAAAGTTCAAGAACTTCTTCCCGACGCCCGGTAACCACATCGCTGGTGGACAATTCCTGCCTGGAATCACCAACGGTATCGGCATCACGCAGCACAATTTTTACGCTCAGGTGCCGCAGTCAACCCCGGAAAAACGGTACTTCGGCCGGATTGACTATGACATCAACGCCAAGAATCGTTTGACTGGGTCTGTGACCGAGGGTGATACACCTGCACTCGCTCCCGCCACACTCTCCTTCGCTCCCGTCGGAACGGGTATCCAGGATGTTTCGCGACTGAATCTGCAGGTCACTGACGTTTACACGATTAGCTCCCATCTGATCAACGAAGCCCGTATGGGATTTACCTACCAGGGCAATTTCTTCTATGACGGCACCCATGACCAGGGCTACCCGGCGAAGCTCGGCTGGCAATTTGCCAAGGCAGATGAGATTCCGTCTGTACAATTCCAGCGGAACTATTCCTATGCCTGGATCGGGCCCACCAGCAACCAGTTCGTCTACAAAGAGAACGTCTTCGATCCTTCCGACCTCGTCACGCTGATCAAAGGCAAGCACGTCCTTCACTTTGGCGGCGAAGTTGGGATCTACCGGAATGACAACACAAACTATAACCAAATCCAACCCGGCACCATGGTGTTCAACGGTGTTTACACGCAACATTGGAGCCTTGACAGCAACGGAGTCGCGCATCCCGACTCGAACACCGGCGTCGAGTTTGCCGACTTTCTGCTCGGCGATGCGGAGCAGTGGAGTGCTACGGTCGGCACCGAATATGGTGCTCGCCTAAAGAATCCTCAGGTGTTCATCCAGGATGACTTCAAAGTTCTGCCGAACCTGACCCTCAATCTTGGCGTGCGCTACCAGGTTCGTCTCGGCATTAGCGAAGTAAAAGGCAACGTGGGAAGCTACGATCCCACGGTCCTCAATCCTGCCAACAATACCCTGGGCGCTTACTGGTTTGGGGTGACGCACGCCAACGGCCGCTACAATCTCGAAAAGAACAAGTACACCACCGTCCTTCCGCGGGTCGGCTTCTCTTACCTTCCAAATCCGAGTATGACGATTCGTGGTGGATTCGGCATGTACGCTTATAACCTGAGCGTGGACACCTATGGAGGCGGTCTGGGGCAGGTCACTACGTCCTCGGGCAGCTACTATGACCCGACCAACGGAGTGATTCCGGCTGTCAAATTCAGCGGTCCGGGGACACAGAACCGCAACGGTGCGCCCCTTCCCTTCGCAACGCCGGGTACCAGTCCTACTCGCTTCAACGGGCAAAACGCGCAATACACCCAATACGACACACCTGACCCAGAGATCTACCAGTACAACTTAGGGATTCAGCAGACGCTTGGAACCAATATGGTGTTCAACATGTCCTACGTTGGGAGCCATGCGTATCATCTGAACTTCCCGACGGATCTGAACCAGGTCTCCCTTAGTCAAATGGCCATCGGCGGCAGCGCGCGTCCCAACTCAAACTACTCCCAAATCAATGGGAGCACCAATAATGCGATCTCCAACTACAACTCGATGCAGGCCGAGATTCAACGGCGCCTAACCCGGGGTGTCAGTTTCGACTTCAATTACACCTGGTCGCACTTTCTGGATGATCAGGACTCCGCGGGCCGCGGTAGCATCGCGGGTCCAATCACGAGGCAGTACGAGGATGCGCCGTCGAACTACAGCAACTCCAACTTTGACGTGCGCAACTCGTTCAAGGGCCGTGTTGTGTTCGAGGTGCCGATTGGTCATGGAAGGCGGTTCTTCAATCATAACTATCTCGTCGACGCCCTTCTAGGCGGCTACCAAGTCTCGAGCACCATGCAGTTCCAGAGCGGCAATCCGTTCACAATCTTCGCAAACGGCCAAAATACGAATGCAGAGCCGGGAAGCAGCAGCCTGCCGTTCGTCAACTACACGGGATATCCCATTTACCCGTTGGGCGGTAAATCCATCACGCAGGTCTTCAACCCGGGCGCCTTCAGCCTGCCAGCCAATGGAACGTTTGGCAACGTCCGGCGCAACTCGGTGTATGGTCCGGGCCTGGAGTACGCCAACATCTCGGCCGGTAAGCAATTCACACTGTACGAAAACCTGAAGTTGCAGGTTCGTGTGGATGCTACAAATGCCCTGAATCATCCCAGCTTCGCGAATCCAAGCGGCCAGTTGAATTCATTCTCCGGGCAGCAGCCAGGTCAGGCCTACACGCTGTCATCGTCTGGTTCGGGCATCCAGAGCACGTCAGTCACGGTCGGCGGGCGCAATCTGCAAGGCGGGCTTCGTCTGGAGTTCTAATCTGTTTCTCGCAACGCAACACCGACGGACGGCGACTCTCGCCGTCCGTCGGGTTTTTTCCTAACCGAATCGCCCTTCACCTGACCTTAGGTCGCTTTCCTAAGTTGCGCTACCTTCGCTACGCTGTTCGTATGGGCTCTATCGCTGACCGAGCGCTCCCGCGGCTTCTGCTCCTGTCTGCTCTGCTTGCCGGCCCTTCGGCGCGAGCGCAGCGGGCTGGAGGTGGATCGCCGGCTGCGCAGCAGGTACGCGCGGCGCTCGCTCAGGCCGAGCACGGCGATCGTGCGGGCGCCCTGGAGCGTACGGCAGCCATCCTGCGCGAGCATCCCAACTTCGTTCCCGCGATGAAGCTCCACGCGATGCTGCTCGAAGAGGCCGCAGATGCGGCGGCGGCCGGAAAGGAGTACGCCGCCGCGCTCGAACTCGCGCCGTCTGACCCGGATCTCCTGTTCAAGGTCGGGCTCGCCGACCTGTTGCGCGGCGACACGGCGCAGGCGGTCGCGCGGCTCGCGAAGTACACCGCGCTCGAGCCTCGGGACGAGGAGGGTTTCTACTATCTGGCGCAGGCGTACCACCGTGCCGGCAAGGATGACGAGGCGTTAAAGGCCATTCGGCGCGCCACGGAGCTCGCCCCGGCCAGCGCTCCCATCCAGCAGAAGTTCGGCGAGTTGCTGTGCAGCACCGGCGACAACGACAAGGCCCTCGTTGTGCTTGCGAAGGCGCAGAAGTCCGACCCATCCCTGCCCCGGATCAACTTCGATCTTGCGGTTGCGAGTTACAACAACCAGGATCTCGAACAGGCAGTACGCTACAGCGCGCGAGAAGCGCAGCTGGCGCCGGCGGATGCGGAGGCGGCGGCTCTGCTGGGGTCCGCCGAGATCAAGCTGGGGCAGTGGAGCGAGGCTGTACCGAACCTCGAGAGGGCCCTTGCGGCGCGGCCCAAGGACGCTCCGCTGTTGCTGCAGCTCGGCCACTGCCAGTTGGAGCTTCACCGGAACGACGCGGCTGTGGGGTTGCTCCATCAAGCGCTCGATCTGGACCCGACGCAGCCTTTGGCGCACTTCTTTCTTTCCCGCGCGTATGCGGCTCTCGGCAACACGGCGGAGGCGAAGCACGAGGCGGCGCTGCACCAGAGAATGCTGCAGGAGATTTCGTTTGCGCTGCCAAAGGCGCAGGAGCAGCAACAGACCGAGCTGCGCGAGCAGGCTACCAAACTTTTGGCTGCCGGACGGGAGAACGAGGCGCTCGATCTGTACAGGCGCGCGGATCGCGAGCCTGCGCCGTCCCCTGGAACGCCGTACGAGGCGGTCGGCGCGACGTACCTGTCGATGGGCGACACCGAGAAGGCGAAAGAGGCGCTCGACCGTGCGCTGCAGGTCGACCCGCGCTGCAAGGGTGTCCATACCTACCTCGGCATCCTGGCGCTCCAGCAGAACGATCTGGGAGCGGCGGCACAGCAGTTCGAGGAGGAACTGAAGATCGACGTCAACCATCCGCTGGCGCTCGCGGAGCTAGGCGAGGTGCGGTACCGGCAGGGTCGATGGAACGAGGCGATCGCGCTGTTTGTGCGATCGAAGACGAGTATGCCGCGCTTCCTCTACATGCTGACCGACGCCTATTTTCGGGTGGGCAACACCTCGGCGGCAGACATTACGGCCGAGTCCCTCGCCGCGTACGCCCGCCGGCAGCCGGAGGTGATGGCGAGCCTGATGGAGCTGCTGCAGGCTCACGGAGAAACGTCCGTGATCCAGCGAATCGAACATCCCTGACGCGGCCCGGCGGCGATCTCCGTCCTCATCTTCACCTCTGCACCGTCGCATGTTCCGTGACGGTCAACACCTGGTCAGCCTTCACCCCGGTCAGCACCTGGTGAACGCCGGTGGGCCACCAGAGTTCGATCGTGTCGATCACGGCGGCATCGCCCAGGCCGAAGTGCACGCGCTTGTCGCTCGACGAGTTGTATCCGACGGCGGTGGTGGCTGCGTTGTACTGGCTGCCGTGCGCGGTCGTTACTTTGACGCGTGTCCCGAGGCCGTCGCGATTGTCGGCGGTCCCGACGAGCTTCAGCAGAATCCAGTGGTTGCGCCGCGCCGGTGCAAGTTCCGCGCCGGTGGTGTTTATCAGCAGCTGCGGCGGACCGTTGAGCGCAGTCACGACGACATCGATGTTGCCGTTGTTGCTGAGGTCGCCGAAGGCTGCTCCGCGATGCGGCGCGGCGATGCGGAATGCGGGCCCGGCGGTTGCACTTACATCGCGGAAGCGCAGAGGATCTTCGCGGCGATACACACTGTCCGGCAAGGGAAACGGCCGGTGCTCGACCTCCATCTCGTTGTCGAGAATGGCGGCGTTGGCCGTAAAAAGATCCTTCCAGCCATCGTTGTCGAAGTCATAGGCGCCCGCGCCCCAGCCCGTCAGTTTGCTCGTGGGACCAGCCAGACCGGCGACACCGGTGACCTCCTGAAACTGCCCGTTGCCGAGGTTCTGATAGAGCGGAAACGTGTCGCCATACATCGCGGTGTGAAAGATGTCCGGCTTGCCGTCGTTGTCCATGTCCCGGAACTCGGCGCCCATGCCCGCGACGGCTTTGCCGTTCTCCTTGTAGGCGACCCCGGCCTCGGTCGCTTCGTCGGTAAAGGTGCCGTCGCCGTTGTTGCGCAGGAGGAAGTTGGGAAAGGTGTCGTTCGAGACGAAGATGTCGGTGTGGCCGTCGTTGTTGTAGTCCGCAAACGCCACGCCCATGCCCTTGCCCACATAGTCGGCAATATGCGACTCCGTCGAAACGTCGGTAAAGGTTCCATTGCCGTTGTTGCGGTACAGGATGTTCGGCAAGCCCTGGAAGTCGTCAGGGGAGCAGTAGGTCGCGAGCTTTCGCGTGCTGCACAGCGCCACCGTCTTCAGGTTGTAGTCGAGATAGTTGACCACCAGAAGGTCCAGCCGGCCGTCGTTGTTGTAGTCGAACCAGCCCGCCGTAACCGACCATCCCTTGCGTTTGTCGGGCAGATTGCCGCCCACGCCCGTCTTCACCGTGACGTCGGTAAACGTGCCGTCGCCGTTGTTGTGGAGCATCTGGTTGCGATTCACGCCGGTCACGTAGAGGTCCACGAAGCCGTCGTTATCGTAGTCTCCTGCGGCGACGCCCATGGAGTAGCCCACGCCCTGGACGCCGGCCTTTTCGGTCACATCGGTGAAGGTGCCGTTGCCGTTGTTGTGGTACAGCCGATTCCAATACTGCGGCCCGGTTTTGTCGAGCGATGGAATGGCTGCGCCGTTGGTAAAGAACAGATCGAGCAAGCCATCGTTGTCGTAGTCAAAGGCCGCGACACCACCGGCCATGGTCTCAATCGAATATCGCTGCGGAGTTACATTGCTGTTCAGCTGAAAGTTGAGACCGGCGCGATGCGCGACCTCCTCAAACGTGATCGGCGCGAGGGGGACGGGCACGGTCGGCGGCTTGACCGTCTCCGCGCTGCCGGCGGTCGCACCGGCCGCCTGCGGTTGCGCGCAGTGGGTCATCGGCAACATCAGAGCGCCGCACAGAATCCGCGGCAGCCATCGTGACGACGACCGCGACGACCGCGACGACGACGTCGACCACGTCGCCCAAGGAGACCGTCTGGAGCTTCGTATGACGGTCAACTCGGCATCGCTTCACCGGCACGGACGATCCGGATGTCGTGGTCGGTAAAGTCGCCGTGCATGCTGGGGACTCTCACCTTCGGCATATGGCAGGTGGTGCACTGGCCCGTCGCCTTGGGGCAGACTGCGGCCCGCGGTGCTGCGGCCCGCGGTGCCGAGACTAGGTGAGCGGCGTCGCTGGCGCCGCTGCGGGCCTGATGGCAGCGGACGCACTTGCGGTCGTAGCTGGCCGGGTCACGGTCGAGCGCCTCGTGTGGATTGTGGCACGCCACACAGGTCAGACGCTCGTCTTCGGTCGCGCGCCAGCACTTGCTCTCCTCGAGCCGGTACGGCTGAAAGCGCACAGCAGCGGAGGTTGTGATCCCACCCGTTGCAATTACGGCGTCCGAAAAGGTTCGGTGGCAAGACCCGCAGAAGTCGATCGAATCGGCAGGGGACAGCTTTGCCGGATTGAAGATGGCGGCGCGCAACGCGGGTCCCGGCGCCGCGGTCGATCGAGCCGCCGTGACGTGCGCCTGGCCGGGGCCGTGACAGGCCTCGCAGCCCAGGCCGGCCTCCGCATGCAGCGGGTTGAAGCCCGCCGACGTCGTCGCATGAACGGTGTGGCAGGCAAAGCATCGTCGCGTCTCGTCGGGAGTGAGAACCTGCCCGAGAGTGCTCAGGCTCCGGTCATGGCTCAGCCCCGTTGTCACGTCAAGAGCGTGGTCGGTGGTGTAGTACGTCAGTTCGCTCTGAAACCAGCGGCCGTCGGTCTGATAGAGAAAGGTGCGTCCAAAAACACCGTCGCCCATCACCCAGTCCAGCTTCTGCGAAGTGCTGTTTGCGCCCGATGTGGTCAACGCGAGACCTCCCCCGGCGCAGGCGCTCAGGTAGTACGTCAGCGGCTGCGCATCCGAGTGCAGCCTGGCTCCGGGCGGGAGAAAGTGGGAGTCTGCGGCCGGCGTCGCGGCGCGCATCATGGCGGAGGGAGCCGCCGCCGACTCGTCCCCATGGCAACCGCTGCAGGCGCCCGAGCCGGCAAAGGCACTAAGCGGAACGGTCAGCTTGGTCGGCCACCAAGCCTCAGTCTCGAGCCGCTCCTCTGTCGTAAGCTGGACCCCCGTGGCAGGCTGGACGCCCTCTGCCACGTGCTGCGCGCTCACAGCCGATCCGCCAAAAACAAGCGATCCGCAGAAAACAGTCATGGTGATCGCCACGGCACACAGCGATCGGTGATGCGGTAAACGGAGACACAGCCATCGTAAGCGCAGCCACCGTAAGCGCAAAGAGCACAAGATCTTCAAAAACATCTCCGACCTATTCGCCGCAAGTCAGCGGCACCGCGCCAGCAGGTAGGACTTCCCGAATCCCGAATCCCGAATCCCGAATCCCGAATCCGAAGGCACGCGGTGGCGGCTGACGTCCTCAACCCAGACAATATCACTGCCGCGGGGACGTGGTCCAGACTGAACCGGCGTGCTCTCGCCGCCGCCGGATGGATGGTTTTTCGCCACAAACGCATCCAGTTTGCTGCGAGCGTCGGAAACAGCCAGTGCGAGCACCGTCAGCTTCGCGGAGTTTTGCTTCGCCAATCGGTCCAGGATGGGCGCCCCCTCGAGACATGGAGCACACCATGTAGCCCAAAAGCCGGGCGCTCCGGGAATCAATCCCCGTAAATCGCCGGATTCCACGGCACATATGAGCTCGGCAACCTCACGCATGCGTGCCGGTCGGCTCAAAGTGCCTCTCATCCTGGGATTGAACCTAGATCCGGCGCAAGACGACCGATGCCTGATCTAAAGCGGTTCTCCTGTAGGTGTATAGCGAAAGCGCGGGTCTCATGGCCGTTTTCTAGTCTAACGAAAACGGTGCTTCCACACTCTGTCCGACTCACAGGGACAGGATACCGCCTAGCGCAAGACATTGATGCCTGAGGTCCAAGCCACAATCTTCCGGCTGATCTCTTCCGGACCCTGCGGCCGACTTAGAAAATAGCCCTGCAAGTCCATTTCGCCCAGACTCCGAAGCGTATCGATGTCGGCCTGAGTCTCTATACCTTCAGCAACAACGCGTTTGTGCATACATTGCGCCATGTCGACGATCGCTTTGATGATGGGCAGGACGCTCGGTTCTGTTCCCATCGCTTTGATAAAGCTCCGGTCGATCTTGAGGGTGTCGAGCGGCAGCAGGTACAGAGAACTCAGGCAGGAATGCTCCACGCCAAAGTCATCGATGGCGATACGAACGCCGGCAGCGTGGAGCCGGTTGAGTTGGCGGCCTGCCTGATTCAGATCATGAACCACGGTCCGTTCCGTGATCTCGATCTCCAGGCAGGTGGCCGGGAGATCTTCCGACGCCAGGGCCGCGAAGACCTCCTCGGCGAAGCCTCCCTGCTCGATCTGAGCGGGTGAGACGTTGATGATCATGCGCAGGCCGGGCATGTCGTCGAAGCGCCAGCGCTTGGCATCCGCGAGAGCCTGACGCAGGACCCACGCGCCGAGAGGGTGAATGAGGCTGCTGCGCTCCGCAAGGCCGATAAAGGCGTCAGGCGCAATGGTGCCGAGGATGGGATCTTCAAGACGAAGAAGGGCCTCGAGACCGCACATTTGGCCGGTCGGCGAAAACTGTGGCTGATAGACCAGCCGAAAATAACCGGCGTCCAAGGCCGTTTCAAGGTCCGAACGCGTGAAGATCTCTGTTGCGCCTTCCACCGCGGCTTGCGCGTGGGCATGAGACCTCTGCTTGGCCGAGTACATATCGATGTCGGCGTGGCGCTTGAGATCTTCGGCCGCTGTGCCGTGGTCCGGATACGCCGCGATCCCAACGCTGGCCGTGCCGGAGATGCGTATGCCGTCGATAACAAAGTCGTCATCGAAGCAGGCCCGAAGCCGGTGCCGAAGCGTCTCCAGCTCTTCCACGGTGCTCAGCGTGGATGCGACAAGGAGAAACTCGTCGCCTCCGATGCGGGCGAGGCAATCGGTGCTGCGGACCTCGCAACTCAGGCGAGCGGCGATCTGCTGGAGGTATTGATCGCCGACCTTGTGGCCGTGCTGGTCGTTGACCTGCTTGAAACGATCGACGTCGATATAGGCAACGCCCGCACGATGGTCGGATCGGGCAGCCTCTTCCAGGCTGGCTTCGAGATGCAGGTCGGAAGACCGGCGATTCGGCAGGCCCGTCAAAGCATCGTGAGACGAGGTGTAATTCAGCTCGTGGTACAGTCGCCGCTGGTTCACGGCGAGCGCCGCAAGCGCAGCTCCGCTCGAAGCAACTTCCCCTTGCTCTTCCGCCAGACCGGCGCTCAGGTCTTCGCTGCCGACCGAAAATAGGCCGATGACCACCCCACTGCCGTTCACCAACTTCTTCTGAAGCAGAACGGAAGCCGAGATCTCGCCGATAGTAAAAGCGTGGTATTCAATGTCTGCCTGGCTGGACGTGGAGTAGAGGCAGCAGCAGCAGTGCAGGCCAGGGGCAAACAATTCAACCAACCCACAGACCTCGCGGAGCACACCTTCGAGTGGAGCCTCCGAGCTGATCGCTTCCAGGAGCCGGCTGCGCTCTTTTTCAAACAGAACGGTGCGCGCAATGCGCTCATTCTGCCGCGAAACACGACGTCGAAGAGCGATAGCCCAGATCGCGACCAGAAGAGACACCGCAAACAAGCCCGTGAGCACCCCCAGCAGATGGGAGACCGTCCACCACGAAGGCCGGCGCAGAACCCTGAGATCGGCCGACGAGCGCATATCGATCCGAAATAGCCTTGGTCGTGTGCCCTGATCGTCCCAGGCCGCCGTAGGTATGATGCGGCAGATTCCCGTAGCCGTGACAAGGGTCCCGAGCGGCAACCGGCGCAGCGGCTGTGCGACATTGGTGCGCTGTAGTTCCACCGTAACTACATGCTGGTCTACAAGCAGCGAAAGTAGGTCTCCAGAGTCAGACTGCACCTGTGCCACCAGACGGCCTTGCAAGGAGACCAGTTCATCGCTGAAGGCGCCGCTGATCGCCTGCGTGTAGTTGACCGTCGTGGGATAAACCTCCATGTGCTCGCCCGTTGGCAGGATCTCGGCCTGGCTGAGAGCGGGGCTGTACCCGCCTTCCTGCGCAAATCCGGCCACATCGATCACCGAACCTAAGGTGAGCGGAGCGGTCTCGCGCGTTTCAGCAAAGAGGCTGCGGCCGTTCTGGTTGATGACAACCGAAGCTCCGGGATGATACGAGGTCACGGCCCCGCGCACGCGAACCCGAGGTGTATGATCGTCCGTCGTGTGAGTCTGCATCACTTCGTCAACAGGTGTAAGTGGGAGACTGGTGAGGCCGGCGCGCCGTGCCTTGGTGATGCGGAGGTCCGTGGCGTCGGTCGCGTAGATGATCCCGCGCATCACCTGCAACTTGCTATTCTGTTTCACTCCGATCGCTCCGGAGATGAGGACTTCGGCATCGATGAGGTCTTTAGGATCGAGTCCCGCGAAATGCTTCACATACGCCTGCATCAGACCGCCGGGCACCATAAGCTCCAGCTCCAGAAACGTGGATTTTCGGCGATCCACCACATCCGCCGTCCGTACAATCCCGCGCACGGTGACCTCACGGCAGTCCAGCTTGGCGGACATGATCTGCCGGTACGCGTTTCCGGTAAGCTCGGCCGGCTGCTTGCGCGCGACGTGTCCCAGAACGCGGATCACAGGATCAGCCGCAATCTCTGTACGAAAGCTGTCGGAGGTGACGCCGGTGACCTCGACGAGGTCGCCGCGCTGGAGAGCGTAGGGGTGGGTCGTCTCGACGTAAACGCCGCCACCGCCGTGCGGATCGCTGAGAAAAAGGTCCGGAGCCGCCGGCTCGTAGTAGCTGACCACCGCCCGCAGATGAACCGGTAGGTGCCTGGCCGCGATCTCTGAAGGGAGGTCGTGCACGGCTTCTACCGTCACCAGCGTGCGCGAGGCGGGCGTTGCACCGAGCAAAGGATTGCAAAGCAAGCAAAAGAGCCAAATGAATCCGTTCGCCATCCCAAAGCGGCGCACGCGCAAATCTGCGGGTGGACAGAAACGGAGTGCACCGATATTTAATCTGCTCGACATTCAGAAATCACCTGAACAGATTATCGGCAGATTCACGGAAACCTTTAGCTGAACTCGGGAAAAAAGTTACGACCGTACCGTTCGGCCTGCTGAGCTAGTCGCATGGGTGATTTTTTGGGACAAGAGACCTGGAGCTTGCGCGCTTTCTCTCTGGATTCGCCGATGTCTGTCCGGAGCGGATCTCACCGTGCGTGATTTCGTTCGGTGTCGAGGATCTGCTTTTTGCGCTCGATGCCCCAGCGATACCCGGTGAGGGCGCCGTCCCTGCCGACGGCCCGATGGCAGGGAATCGCGAGGGCGACGGGGTTGGCGGCGCAGGCGGAAGCGACGGCGCGGGTGGCGGTCGGCTGACCGAGCTCGCGGGCAAGGTTGCTGTAGCTCAGGGTTTGGCCCCGAGGAATGGCCTGAAGCGCTTGCCAAACGCGAAGTTGAAACGCAGTGGCGCGGATGTCGAGCGGAAAGGTCTGGGCGGTCGGGTGTTCGGAGAGGTGGGCGAGTACGAAGCGGACAGCTTCTGCGAGCCAGGCCTCAGTCTGGTCGGGAGCCCGGTCTGCCGGTGCGGTGGCCGAGATTTCAGCGAGGTTGGCCTTGGGAAAGCGGGCGCGGAGGTCGGAGCGGAGGTCGGCGTCGACCGCGGCAAAGGTGATGGCGCAGATGCCGGTGGGGGTGGCGGCGACCAGGGTGCGGCCGAGAGGCGAGTCGGCAATGGTGTAGCGGTGGGGGCGGTTGGGGGCGCCGCGGCGAAGGTCGGGGGGGGGCATGCCGAGGCGGGCGCTGCCCTGCTCGTAGAGTCGTGAGG